>CAVWQW010000004.1:0-42537 GCA_963757275.1 uncultured Solirubrobacterales bacterium | reverse complement strand
GCGGAACATCCTGCAAAAACCTAGTGCGTTATGCGGTTGTGGCCGCCGCGCGGTGCCAACCGCGCGGCAGGCACACCCCCCGATCGCGTCGGGAGGGACCGGCCACGACTACCAGCCGGGCCGGACGTCAACCTCCATAGGGTCTAACGGTGCGATTCGGTCCCGGGCGACCTCGTGTTCAGACCGCTTCGCGGGCCCGGTCGTAGACCCGTCGCGCGTAGTAGTCGATGAGCACGGCGGAAATCGTCATCGTCGAGGATCCACTTGAAGATCGCCTCGTTGTCGTCCATGCGCCTGACGACGGTCCCGACGAAGCGGTCGTCGAAGACGAGGCGGAAGTTCTCGAGCGTGTTGCTCTCGGTTTGGGCTACGACCTGCGGGTCGGCGATTCAGGTCTCCCCGAACTGGTAAGAGGAGCTGGTCGCGTTCGCTGAGGTTCAGATAGAAGCGGTCGTTGAGCTCGAGCGGCAGATCGCGTAGGTCTCGTCATTGAGCTCTTGGCCGAAGCTCTCGAGGCGGGCGGAGGCGTTGTGCTCGCGCCGGAGCTGGCCGGCCACGAGCTCGACGACGCACCCAATGCTAAGCGGGACTTCTCAGCTCGGCGTTCAAACTCGGCGATCTCGGCTTCGGTGCGGGACCCAAGCGATCCGCTCGGTCAACCCCACTGCATTCGGTCCCAAGGTCCGCCCGAACGGGGCTACTTCGATGACCGTCCTCTCGCCTACTCGACCGTGCTCAGGTGGTGAGCTTGAACGTGCCGGCTTTCACCTGGATGCCGGCGGGCGTGATGACAGTAACGTCGACGGATTGCTCCGGCGTCAATCCCGAGGGAGCTCTGAGTGTGAGCGTGTCGGTTTTCCCGTCGGCAGTGGTGCTCTTGGTCGCGATCGTCGCGTCGATGACGCCAAACAGGACCCGGACCGGCGCGGTCGGCAGCTCATTTGCGAGCAGCGACGTCCCGGTGATCGTGAGCACGTCGGCTAGCCCCCCGCTCATCGCCGCTAGCGTGGCAGTTGGCGACGAGGACGGCAGCACCTTCTTCCATATGTAACCGACTGCCGACACGCTGGTGAGGCCGAACAGCACGTCGGGCAGGGCCGGAAGCCCGTCCACCGGAGACTCGAGGATCGTTCCGATGAAGAACACGATCGCGACGAAGTTGAACAGCACGTACTGCAAGTCGCCGAGATCGGTGTTGCCGACATCGTTCGCGATCAGCTGAGACGGACTGGGTCCCGATGTGTCCACAGTCTTCACGGACGTCTTGTTGGCGACCTGGGTGCCCACAATGCCCTTTGCGGCGATCGCGGCGCCGAGTGGACTGCCAATCAAGAGCCCGTATTGGCCTTCGAGCCCAGAATGTTGCAGGTTGCCGAATGCTTCGCCGTGGCCCAGCAATTTCGTGATGAGCACCGACAGTAGGCTGATTGCGAGGAGGTACGTCCAGACCGCCGCGACCGTCTTCGAGGTCGAAACGCGGTTGTCTTCGCCGACGAGGAGCCTTCGAAACCCGAGTGCCAGAGGTCCGCTTCCCTGGCTCTTTGCGCGCGACCGACTGAAAAACCAGGCTGCCGCCGATGGGAGGACAAGTGCACAGAAGGCGATCAGCAGGCCGTAGCGCCCGGCCTCTCCGGCCTCGTGCTTGTTTGGGGTGGTCGCCAACGCGGACGCCGGTGCGAGCAGCCCGCCGGCGAGCGTAGTCACCGCAACCGCCACGATTCGGCGCCCCGCACCGATGTTCCCCAGGATGAGTGAGTGCCGCCTCACATTGAGCATCCTAAGGGTAGTGTCAAGACAACGCCAGAAGCGTGTTGGTGTGCCACCACGACCACTCCGTGCCGGCCCTCACAACGTCAAACCCCAGCGTTCCGGCCCTCGTCGTCGGCCGCGCGGTGGGTCTCCGGGTGACGAGCGCTGATCTGTGATTCCAGGGCGTCGCGGTCGACCGGGCATCCCGCGCCCAAGCCGAGCGCCTCCGGCGAGCTCTGCCCGCGACCAATCTCGCCGTCGGCCGCGTCGCGGTTCCAGTCCGCCTGCGACGACGGCGACGGGATCGTCGTACGAGGCGGCTCGCCCAGAGTTGAGCGATCGTGGTGCAGACTTCGTGGTTGGGCCGGTCCACGTAGGCTCCGACGACCAGACGTCGAGTGCCCTGCGAGCACTTCGCCCATCGAGGAGACGAGCCGCAAGATGACGATCGCCAGTTGCAACCCGAACGAGCTGCCCAGACCGCAGTCGGCGGTGGCGGGCGATCCCCGGGCGCCGGAAGATCTCCACGCCTCGGCCGTCGACTCGGCGTAGTCGATGCTCACGAACCTCGTCGTCCGCCGGTTCAAGCAGTTCGAGGAGGTCAGCATCGAGCTCGGCAGCCCGGTCGTGTTCATCGGGCCGAATGACTCCGGGAAGACGACGGCGCTCCAGGCCCTCGCGCTCTGGGAGATCGGTCTTCGTCGCTGGAACGAGAAGCGAGCCGGCAGAACCACGCCGGAGAAGCGCCCAGGCGTCACGATCAACCGACGCGACCTGATCACGGTCCCGATTCCGGATGCCGTGTTCCTCTGGCACGACCTCGTCGTGAGGGACGTCAAGCGCGACCATGATGGCAAGCAGACCACGCGCAACATTCGCATCGATGTCGTCGTTCGCGGTGTCGCGGACGCAACGACCTGGGAATGCGGCTTTGAGTTCGACTACGCGAACCCCGAGTCGTTCTACTGCCGGCCCGTCCGACTGGCGGAGCCCGGCAATGGAGAGCGCATGCCGGTGCCGGCCGAGGCGGCGGACACGCGGATCGCGTTCCTACCGCCGATGTCCGGCCTGGCCGCCCAGGAAACCCGTCTCGACCCGGGCGCGATCAACGTCCGCCTCGGTGAGGGACGAACCGCGGAGGTGCTTCGCAACCTCTGCTACCGGATCCACGCCGCGGAGACCGATAGCCAATGGGACGCGCTCGCCGCGCGAATGACCGAGCTGTTCGGCGTTACGCTCGATGCCCCCGAATACGTGGCCGAGCGCGGCGAGGTGACGATGACCTATCGAGCCCCGTCGGGCACGCGACTCGACCTCGCTGCATCGGGGAGGGGCATGCAGCAAACGCTCCTGCTCCTCGCCCATCTGGCCGAGAATCCCGGGTCGGTGCTGCTCCTCGACGAGCCGGATGCACATCTCGAGATCCTCAGGCAACGACAGATCTACCGGGTTCTCACCGACGTCGCCAGGGAGACGGGGAGCCAGATCATCGCCGCGAGTCACTCCGAGGTCATCCTCAACGAGGCAGCTGACCGCGACGTCGTCGTTGCGTTCGTCGGCAAGCCACATCGAATCGACGATCGCGGTAGCCAAGTGCTGAAGGCACTCAAGGAGATCGGCTTCGAGGACTATTACCAAGCCGAAGTGGCCGGCTGGATCCTCTACCTCGAGGGGGCGACTGATCTCGCGATCCTCGCGTCTTTCGCCGACACGCTCGGCCATCCGGCTCGGGAGGCCCTGTCACGTCCGTTCGTGAAGTACGTTCTGGACCAGCCGCAGAAGGCGCGCGATCACTTCTTCGGACTTCGTGAGGCCGAGCCCGGGCTCCTCGGCTTCGCGCTGTTCGACCGCCTCGACACCCAGCTGCAAATCCACCCGCAGCTCGTCGAACGGATGTGGCGGCGGCGCGAAATCGAGAACTACCTCTGCCAACCGGAGACGCTCATGGCGTTCGCAGAGTCGTCCGCCCGCGACTCCACATTGGGCCCGCTCTTCGAACAGGCCGAGGTCGACCGGCGCACCCGCGCGATGCGGGAGTTGATCGAGGACCTCGTACCACGAGTAGCGCTCCGCGACCCCACCGATCGATGGTGGTCGGACACGAAGGCAAGCGACGACTTCCTCGACCGACTGTTCGAGGCGTACTACGCCCGTCTCGAGGTCCCGAATCTGATGCAGAAGTCCGCCTACCACCAGCTCGCCGGCCACGTCCCGCTCGAACTACTCGATCCTGAGGTGACCGACGTGCTCGACGCGATCCACGAGCTCGCCCGACGGGTCGACGGCGCGTGACGCAGGCGCGAGCTGCCGAGTGGCTGCCCGAGCGCCTGCCCGAGCAGGGTGAGCTCGTCGGGGTCCGCTCGCGGCGCTGGCTCGTCGAGAAGGTCTCAGACGTCGGTCCGGGTTCGCCGGTGGTCAGCCTGGCGTGCGCCGACGACGACGCCCAGGGCGAGCAGCTCGACGTCCTCTGGGACTACGAGATCGACCGGCGGATCCTCGACGACGAGGGCTGGGACGACCTCGCGGCCCGCGGGTTCGACGACCCGCGGTACTTCGCGGCGTTCCTCAACACGCTGCGCTGGAACTCGTCACCGCGACCGACCCGAACCTGTTCCAGGCGCCGTTCCGGGCCGGGATCAAGATCGACGCCTACCAGATGGAGCCGCTGCGCAAGGCGCTGCTGCTGCCGCGGGTCGAACCTGTTCATCGCCGACGACACCGGCCTCGGCAAGACGATCGAGGCCGGGCTGATCGCCCGGGAGCTGCTGCTGCGCAAGAAGGCCAAGACGATCGTCGTCGCCTGCCCGCCGTCGGTGCTCGAGCAGTGGCAGGCCGAGCTCGAGGAGCGCTTCGGGCTGCGCTTCGAGATCCTCGACCGGGACTACTTCGCCCGCGTCCGCCGCGAGCGCGGCTTCGGCGTCAACCCGTGGACGACGCACAGCCGGTTCCTCGTCTCGCACAACCTGCTCGATCGACCAGACCTACGCCGACCCGATGCGCGACTGGCTGGGCCGACTGCTGGCCGGGAGCCTGCTGATCCTCGACGAGGCCCACCACGCCGCCCCGTCGAGCGGCGGCCGGTACGCGATCGACTCGAAGTTCACCCGCGCCGTCCGCGACCTCGGCGGCCGGTTCGAGCACCGCCTGTTCCTCTCGGCCACGCCGCACAACGGCCACTCGAACAGCTTCTCGACGCTGCTCGAGATCCTCGACCCGCACCGCTTCTGCCGGGGCGTCCCGGTCCGCGGCAAGAAGGCGCTCGAGGACGTGATGGTCCGCCGGCTCAAGGAGGACATCCGCGAGATCCAGGGCGGCTTCCCGAAGCGGATCGTCGAGCAGAGTCGACGATCGACGGCCTGCCCGCCGACGCCCCCGAGCTGCGCGCTCTCGCGCCTGCTCGACGAGTACCGGCACGCGCGCGGGAGACGCGCTTCGCGAGCACGTCGAACCGCACGCAGGCCGCGGCCGGCCTGCTCGTCGTCGGGCTCCAGCAGCGGCTGCTCTCCTCGATCGAGGCGTTCGCCCGCAGCCTCGCGGTCCACCGCCGGACCGTCGAGCGCCAGTGGCAGCAGGCCGCAGCGCCGCGCCGCAGCGGACGCCGGCGAGGTCGACCGCCAGGCCGACGCTCCTCGGTCACGGCGCCGGGCGCCGACGACGAGCGCAGCGACTGGACCGAGGAGGAGCTCGAGGCCGAGGAGGCCGCGCAGATCGAGGCCGTCACGCGAGGCGCCGAGTCGGCCGCGCCGCGCGACGAGGCCGCACCGCGCTCTGGCGCGAGCGAGCAGGCGCTGCTCGACCGAGATGGAGGAGATCGCCGAGGCCAGCCGGCATCTGCCCGACGCGCAAGTGCTGCGCCTGCTCGACTGGATCCGCGAGAACCATGTGCCCGGGCCTGCCGCAGTTCGGCGCGCCGCGCCGACGGGCCGCCGCCGGCGTGGAACGAGCGCCGGGTGCTGATCTTCACCGAGAACCGCGAGGACACCAAGCGCTACCTCGCAGTCGATCCTCGAGCAGGCGATCGACGGGACCGACCGGGCCGACGAGCGGATCGCGGTCATCACCGGGCCGACGCCGCGGCGCCGCGCGCAAGGAGATCAAGCGGCGCTTCAACACCGACCCGGCGAGGACCCGCTGCGCATCCTGATCGCCACCGACGCCGCCCGCGAGGGCCTGAACTTCCAGGCCCACTGCGCCGACCTCTTCCACTTCGACCTGCCGTGGAACCCGGGCGGATCGAGCAGCGCAACGGCCGGATCGACCGCAAGCTCCAGCCGGCCGCCGAGGTCCGCTGCCACTACTTCGTCTACCCGCAGCGCGCCGAGGACCGCGTCCTCGAGGTGCTCGTCCGCAAGACCGAGACGATCAAGCGCGAGCTCGGCAGCCTCTCGCAGGTGATCGACGACGACATCGAGCGCCGCCTGCGCCGGCGGCATCCGCCACGCCGACGTCGAGCGCCTCGCCGGCGAGATCGAGCAGGCCGACCTCGACCCCGAGCGCAAGCGCGTCGTCGCGCGAGGAGCTCGAGGAGGCGCGCGAGCGCCAGGACGACCTCGCGGTCAGATCGACCGCTGCCGGACGCTGCTCGAGCGCTCGCGCGAGTGGATCGGGCTTCGAGCCGGATCAGTTCCGCGACGCGCTTCCTGCGCGCTCGAGCTGCTCGGCGCCGAGCCGCTGCCGAGCGCCGGCGACGAGCACGGCGCCGGTCTGGAGCGTTCCCGGCGCTCGACCAGCGCGACCGGGGCGGACCCGAGCTGGGCGGAGACGCTCGACACGCTCCGCGCGCCCCGGCCAGCCGACCAGAAGCTCGACCGACTGGCGGCGCGAGGCGCCGATCCGGCCGGTCGTCTTCGAGGACGCGGGCGTGATGACCGAGGAGACCGTCCACCTCCACCTCGAGCAGCGCGTCGCCCAGCGGCTGCTCGGCCGGTTCCGCGCGCAGGGGTTCGTCCACCACGACCTCTCCCGGGCCTGCCTGGCCCAGGTCGCCGACTCGATCCCGCGCGTGATCCTGCTCGGGCGGCTGTCGCTCTACGGCCGCGGGCCGAGCGGCTGCACGAGGAGATCGTCCCGGTCGCCGCGCGCTGGGTCGACCCGAGCGACGCGGCGACGGCGGCGCTGCGCGCCTACGCCCGCGACGCCGAGGCGCAAGAGCCTCGAGCTGCTCGACGACGCGCTCGCCGAGCACCGCCAGGCGCCAGCCGATCGAGCGCGATCGCCGAGCGGCTGCTGCGAGCGCCGCGGCGCAGGACGTGGCCGACCTGCTGCCGCAGCTCGAGCACGCGCGCCGAGCTGCTCGCCGCGGAAGCCGATCAGAAGCTGCGCGAGCGGGGCGAGCGCGAAGCGCGCGACCTGCGCGAGACCTCGAGCGCCAGCGCGACCGGGTCAGCGAGGCGCTCGACGCGCAACACGACGGAGCTCGCGCAGCTGACGCTCGGCTTCGACGAGGACGAGCGCCGCCAGCTCGAGGCGAACATGCGCTCGTGGGAGCGGCGGCTCGCGCAGTTCGACCGCGACCTGGAGACCGAGCCGCAGCGGATCGCCGACTTCTACGCGGTCGCGCGCGACGCGGATCGAGCCGGTCGGGCTCGTCTACCTCTGGCCGGACACGAACTGACGATGGCCAAGCTCGACCCCGAGATCCAGGCGCACCTCGAATGGCTCGGCTTCGTCCAGCCGACCGGCCTCGTCGTCTCGGCGCCGGCGCTCGTGCGCGCCGGCGCGATCCTCGACCGCAACGACGCCGCCGGCCAGCGGCTGCTCCGGCTGCGTCGAGGACGCTCGACGGCCGGGCGACCGAGCCCGTCATCGTCGACTTCGAGCGCTTCGCCCGCAGCGTGCTCGGCTGGAGCGTTCTCGCCGAAGGGCTACGCCGGCATCGACGGGCGCGCCGATCCCGCCGGAGCTCGAGGTCGCCCTGCCCGACTACGGCGAGACCCTGCGGCCCGACCTACGCCGTCCGCGAGCGCGACCCGACCGACGGCGCGCCGGCCTGGCAGCTGCTCGTGCGGGTGCTCGGCCCGGACGCTCGACTTCGACGACGCCGGCGCGCGACGGCGGCCAGCTCGAGGCCTGCGCGCACGGGCGGATGGAGCGGCTGCTGCGCGAGACCGGCGTCCCGGCCGGCCTGCTGTTCAACGGCCGCGCCTGCGGCTGATCTCCGCGCCGCGCGGCGAGAGCTCGGGCTGGCTCGACGTTCCGCGTCGCCGACGATGGTCCAGACCGCGGGCCGGCCGATCTTCGCGGCGCTGCGGCTGCTCCTGCGGCCAGCAGCGGCTGCTGACGCTGCCGCGCGAGCAGCGGCTGCCGGCGCTCCTCGCCGACAGCCGCAAGTTCCAGAACGAGGTCTCGACGAAGCTCGCCGAGCAGGTGCTCGACGCGCTGTACGAGCTGCTCCGCGGCTTCCAGGCGGCCGACGACGCCGCCGACGGCGAGCTGCTCCGCGAGCCGCTGGCCGAGCGACCCGGACCAGGTCTACCGCGGCGCTGCTGACGGTGCTCCTCCGGCTGTGTTCCTGCTCTACGCCGAGGACCGCGACATGCTCCCGCCGGACGAGACCTACGCCGCGCTACTACTCGCTCGCCGGCCTGTTCGAGCGGCTGCGCGACGACGCGGCCGCGCACCCCGACACGATGGACCAGCGCTACGGCGCCTGGGCGCAGCTGCTCGTCGCTCTTCCGGATGGTCCACGACGGCGCGCAGGCCGGCGACGTGACGCATGCCGGCGCGGCACGGCGTCCTGTTCGACCCCGACCGCTACCCGTTCCTCGAAGGCCGCTCGGGGCTCGGCGTCGCGGCAGACGCACGAGCGGATCGAGCCGCCGCTCGTGCCCGACGGGACGATCTACCGCGTGCTCGAGAAGCTGCTCGTCCTCGACGGCGAGCGGATCTCCTACCGGGCGCTCGACGTCGAGCAGATCGGCTCGGTCTACGAGACGATGATGGGCTTCCGCCTGGAGACGCGCGACCGGCCGGTCGATCGCGATCAAGGCCGCAGAGCCGCCACGGCGCGCCGACGCCGTCGACCTCGACGCGCTGCTCGACGTCGAGCCCGGCAAGCGGGCGAAGTGGCTCGCAGGACCGCGCCGACCGCAAGCTGACGCCGAAGGTCGCCGCGGCGGTCAAGGACGCGGCGACGCTCGAGGACGCTGCACGCGGCGCTCGGCCGCGGTGATCGACACGGCGGCGACGCCCGACCTCGTGCCCGCCGGGCGCGATGGTCCTCCAGCCGAGCGACGAGCGCCGCCGGTCGGGCTCGCACTACACGCCGCGCGCGCTCACCGAGCCGATCGTCCGCACGACGCTCGAGCCGATCCTCGACCGCCTCGGGGCGAGGCCGGCGGCGCGCCGACGCCGGAGCAGATCCTCGACCTGAAGGTCTGCGACCCGGCGATGGGCTCGGGCGCGTTCCTCGTCGAGGCCTGCCGCCAGCTCGGCGACGGCCTCGTCGAGGCCTGGGCGCGTCCACGGCGAGCGGCCGGAGATCCCGCCCGACGAGGACGAGGTCGTCTTCGCCCGCCGGCTCGTCGCCCAGCGCTGCCTCTACGGCGTCGACCGCAACCCGATCGCCGTCGACCTGGCGAAGCTGTCGCTCTGGCTGGCGACGCTGGCGCGCGAGCACGCCTCTCACCTTCCTCGACCACGCCCTGCGCCACGGCGACTCGCTGGTCGGGCTGACGCGCCGCCAGATCGAGTCGCTTCCACTGGAAGCTCGTCGGCGCGCCGAGCTTCGAGGCGATCCGGATCGGCGAGCACGTCGAGCGGGTCGGCCGAGCTGCGCGCGGCAGATCCGCGAGGCCGGCGACGACGTGTCCGACTGCGGCGCTGCGCGACATGTGGGACGACGCGCAGGCCGAGCTCGACCAGGTGCGGCTGTTCGGCGACCTCGTCGTCGCGGCGTTCTTCGCCGGCGCGAAGCCGAAGGAGCGCGAGGCCGAAGCGGGTCGAGCTCGCCGAGCGCGGTCGCGGCGGGCGACGCCGAGCAGCTGGCGCGTGGCTCGTCGAGGAGCACCGGCACGCCGAGCCAGCCGGTCGTCCCGTTCCACTGGGAGATCGAGTTCCCCGAGGTGTTCGAGCGGCGGTCGCGGCGGGTTCGACGCGATCGTCGGCAACCCGCCGTTCGCCGGGAAGAACACGATGGTCGACGGCAACGCGACCGGCTACCCGGACTGGCTCAAGGCGATCCACGCGGAGAGCCACGGCAACGCCGACCTCGTCGCCCACTTCTTCCGCCGGGCGTTCGACCTGCTGCGCGACGGCGGCGACGTTCGGCCTGATCGCGACGAACACGATCGGCCAGGGCGACACGCGGTCACCGGCCTGCGCTGGATCTGCACGCACGGCGGCGAGATCTACGCGGCGCGCAGGCGGGTGAAGTGGCCGGGGATGGCGGCCGTCGTCGTCAGCGTGGTCCACGTCGCGAAGGGCCGGTTCGTCGGACCAGCGGCGGCTCGACGGCCGGGCGGTCGAGACGATCACTGCGTTCCTGTTCCACGCGGCGGTCACGACGACCCGGCGCGGCTGGCGGCCAACGCCGGCAAGAGCTTCCTGGGCAGCATCGTGCTCGGGATGGGCTTCACGTTCGACGACACCGACACGAAGGGCGTCGCGACACCGCTCGCCGAGATGCGAGCGCCTGATCGAGGACGAACCGCGAAACGCCGAGGTGATCTTCCCGTACATCGGGGCGAGGAGGTCAACACGAGCCCGCGCATGCGCACCACCGGTACGTGATCAACTTCGGCGAGCGTGAGCGAGGACGAGTGCTCGGCGCAGCTGGCCGGATCTCATGGCGATCGTCGAGGAGAAGGTGAAGCCTGAGCGGTCGAGCTGACAGCAAGCGGGACGCAGCGGCGCGAAGTACTGGTGGCAGTTCGTCGAGACCGCGCGCCAGAGCTTCTACGCAGCGATCGCTGGGCTCGAGCGGTGCTCGTCGCTGGCGCTGCAGGCGATCGACACAGTTCGCCTTCGCGTTCCTCCCGACGGCATGGTGTACTTCGCAGCAACTTGCACGTGTTCCCGTTCGACACCGACGCGGCCTTCTGCGACTCTGCAATCGCGTGTCCACGAGGTCTGGGCGCGGTTCTTCGGCTCGACGATGAAGGATCGATCTCCGCTACACGCCCTCGACTGCTTCGAGACCTTCCCGTTCCCCGAGGCTGGGAGACCGACCCGACCTCGAGGCCGCCGGCGAGGCCTACTACGACTTCCGCGCCGCTCTGATGGTCAAGCAACGACGAGGGCCTGACGAAGACCTACAACCGCTTCCACGACCCGTACGAGCGCGACCCCGAGATCGAGCGGCTGCGCGAGCTCCACGCCGAGATGGACCGGGCCGTGCTGCACGCCTACGGCTGGGACGACATCCCGACCGACTGCGAGTTCCTGCTCGACTACGAGATCGACGAGGAGACGCAGGGCACCAGGAAGAAGCCGTACCGCTACCGCTGGCCCGACGACGTCCGCGACGAGGTGCTCGCCCGCCTGATCGAGCTCAACGGCGAGCGGGCGGCCGCCGAGGAGCGCGCCGGCGTCGCGAAGCGCCCGGCTCGCCGGGCGGCCACGCGGAAGGTGCCGGCCGCCCAGCCCGAGCGGATGTTCTGAACGGCCTTTCCGTGCGTCTGATCAGCTCGCGTCTGCGTCGCTGCCGAGAGCGCCGTGCGCGGACTCGAGCGCCGCGAGGTCGGCGATGTCCTGCGGGCGCGCGGCCCGGCGTTTCATGGCGACCAGGTCGGCGAGCGAGCAGACGAGGATCTCGTGACCGCGAAAGTTCGCTCCCACGGCGGTCGCCGCCAACTTGCGATATGGCGGGATCGCGTCGCTCTCCTGCAGGATGTCGAGTCGCCCGAGCGCCGTCGTGAGCTGGAAGCTGCCGCCCTCGGCCAGGCCGGCCGGGACGGTGGGCTGGTTGGGCAGCAGGTTCGCGTCGACCCCGATCTGCTCCGCGCCCAGCTCCGCCAGCAGCGCGGCCAGCCGGCGACAGTTCTCAAGCGACGGCGCAGGCACGATGTCCAGATCACGCGTGGCCCGCACGTATCCGTGAGCGATCACCGCGAAGCCGCCGATCACGACGAACTCGACGCCGGCCGCCACCAGCCGCTCGATCAGCGGCCCAGGTTCGAACTGGACCACCGGGCTAGCGTTTCCCGAGCAGTGTCCCCGCGAGCTCGCCGGCGATCCGGCTGAGCGCGATCCCGGCTTCGAGCAGCTCACCCATCGGCCGCTTGGCGTCCGCCCGAAGCTCCGCAACGCGAATCCGCTCGTTGCGCGCCCACAGCTCTCGCTCCCGATCCGGGCGCTCCGCCCTCACCGCTGGTGGCTGCTCGCTCACGTGGTGAACCATACGCCGCGAGCGGGCTGTCTCACACTCGTGGCTGCGGCGATGCGCCCGTTCGGCGAGGATGCTCCGATGGAGTCGACGACGCCCCAGACCGCGTCGCGCATGGCGCTCGACGTCCGCGACCGGATCGTCGAGGCGCTCGAGCTCGACCTGGTCGGCCCGTGGCCGGGCCACGAGCTGGCCGACGAGCGGCTCCCCGGCCGGACGCGGCCGTCGAACTGGTACCTGACCGGATTCCTCGTCCCGCTCGACACCCCGGCCGACGAGAGCGGTGACATCGACGCCGAGGAGGAGCTCGCCGAGGTTCAGACGTCGGCCGGGCCGGTCGAGGAGAGCGCCGAGGAGCCCGGCGCCGCGAAGAAGGGGTTCTTCCCGTCGTCGATGGGTCTCAGCACGCTCGTCGCCCGGGCGGCGCAGTCGCTGTCGGTGACCGTGTCGTGGGGCGACTACGCCCGCGGCAGCCACACCTACACCGGTCGCGAGGGCGAGCACGAGGAGATCACCGACCTCTGGCAGCGCGCGCCGCGCGAGCGGGCGGTCGACGTGCCGCTCGGCGCGGGCGGCGGTCGAATCACGGGTCGTGCCGGTCGCCGAGTCGGGTGGGCTCGAGCTCCACGTGCTCGAGCGCCCCGTTCACGACGCCGGCCCCGACGGGCGGATCCCGCCCGGGACGCGGTCGGTCTCGTGTTCCTCGTCAACCACCGCCACGCCGTCCAGAAGGACTCCGACCGCGCGTACGCCTTCCAACCGGTCCTGACCGTCCGCTGCGACGAGCCGTTCGTTCCGCGCCCCGACCTCCGCGGCGCCCACGCGGCCGACTGGGAGGAGCAGATGGCCGACCTCCACTACGCCGACACTCCCGAGTACGCCACCGGCCACGGGATCTCGGCCGACTGGACGCTGATCGACGGCGAGTGCCGCGAGCTGCGCACCCGCTGGATCCCGCGCGCGCTCGTCGAGAAGACGCGAGACGGTCGAGGTTCGCCGGCGTCGAGCTCGGCATGGACGCGCTCGGCGCGCTCGCCGACGGATCGGCCGCCACGGCGGCGCTGCGCCCGCTCGTCGACGAGTACCGCGCGTGGATCTCGGCCCAGCAGGCCGCCGCGGCCGGGCTGACCGGCGGGCGCGTCGGAGACGGCGGTCGAGCTGCTGCGGATCGCCGGCGTCGCCGCCGCTCGGATCGAGCGCGGAATCGCCGTGCTCGCGTCAGACCCCGACGCGCTCGACGCGTTCCGCGTCGCCAACCGCGCCGTCGCCGCGGCGCTGCGCCGCCGGCTCGGAGATCGAGAGCGCCAGCTGGCGGGCCGTTCCAGCTCGCGTTCATCCTGCTCAACCTGCCGGGGATCGCCGACCCGACCGATCGCGACCGCGAGACCGTCGAGCTGCTGTTCTTCCCGACCGGCGGCGGCAAGACCGAGGCGTATCTCGGCCTGGCGGCGTTCACGATGGTCCTGCGCCGCCTGCGCCAACCCCGGGCCGGCCTGGCCGGGCGCGGGCGTCAGCGTGATCATGCGCTACACGCTGCGCCTGCTGACGCTCGACCAGCTCGCGCGCGCCGCCGGCCTCGTCTGCGCGCTCGAGCTCGAGCGCGCAGGGCTGCCCGAACGCTACGGCGCCTGGCCGTTCGAGATCGGTCTCTGGGTCGGCAAGGCGGCCACCCCGAACCTGCATCGGCAAGCAAGGGCGACAGGCGATCGGACACGGCGCGCACCAAGGTTCGCCGGTTCAAGAACGAGCCGCGAGCCAATCCGTCGCCGATCCCGCTCGAGGAGTGCCCGTGGTGCGGCGAGCGGTTCGCGCCCGACTCGTTCACGCTGTGGCCCGACGACGACCACCCGCGCGAGCTGCGGATCGTCTGCACGAACCTCGACTGCGACTTCAACGGCGACCGGGCGCTGCCGATCGTCGCCGTCGACGAGCCGATCTACCGGCGGCTGCCGGCGTTCCTGATCGCGACGGTCGACAAGTTCGCGGCGCTGCCGTGGATCGGCCCGTCGGGCGCGCTGCTCGGCGGCGCCGATCGCCACGACGACCACGGCTTCTACGGACCCGCCGAGCCGGAGCAAGGGCACGCCGCTGCCCGCGCCGCTGCCGCCGCCCGACCTCGTGATCCAGGACGAGCTGCACCTGATCTCCGGGCCCGCTCGGGACGATGGCCGGGCTCTACGAGACGGCGATCGACGGCGCTCTGCGTCCGCGCGAGCTCGACGGCCGAGGCGGTGCGGCCCGAAGATCGTCGCCTCGACGGCGACGGTGCGCCGCGCGCAGGACCAGATCCAGGCGCTGTTCGCGCGCCCGCAGACCGCAGATCTTCCCGCCGCCCGGGCCCGACCGCCGCGACTCGTTCTTCGCGCGGACCGTGCCAGCCGCAGACGGCCCCGGCGCGGCTCTATCTCGGGATCGCCGCCCAGGGACGCAACCCGAAGGTCGTGATGCGCAAGACCTGGCTCGCGCTGATGGGCGCCGCCGAGCGCTGCTACCGCGACGCCGGCGGCCACAGGAACCCCGAGAACCCCGCCGACCCCTACATGACGCTGCTCGGCTACTTCAACAGCCTGCGCGAGCTCGGCGGCGCGCGGCGGATCCTCGAGGAGGAGGTCCGCAACACGCTCAAGGGCTACGGCGAGCGCCGCCGGATCGGCGAGCCGCGCGCGCTGTTTCGCGACCGCCGACCTTCTCCGAGGTCGTCGAGCTGACCTCGCGCGTCTCCACCGACAAGGTCGCCGAGGCCCGCCGCCGCCTCGGCGCGAGCGTCCGGCTCGACCGATCGCGTCGACTGCGCGATCGCGACGAACATGATCTCCGTCGGCCTCGACATCCCGCGGCTCGGGCTGATGGGCGTGCTCGGACAGCCGAAGACCGCCGCCGAGTACATCCAGGCGACGAGCCGCGTCGGGCGCACCGACGACGCGCCCGGCCTGGTCGTCACGCTGCTCAACATCCACAAGCCGCGCGACCGCTCGCACTACGAGCGCTTCCGCCACTTCCACGAGACGTTCTACCGCTCGGTCGAGGTCGGCAGCGTGACGCCGTTCTCGGCCCGCGCGCTCGACCGCGGGTTCGCCGGCGCGCTCGTCGCGCTGGCCCGCCACGAGCGTGCCCGCCGCTGACGCCGCCACGCGGCGCCGAGCAGATCGCCGAGGTCCGCGCCGAGCTCGAGCGCGCCGCTGCTCGACGCGTTTCGCGCCCGCGTGCTCCACCAGCCCCTGATGGACGAGGACGAGCGCGCCGAGCGCGTGCGCAGCGTCGAGAGCCGGATCGTCGACCTGCTCGACTCGTGGCAGACGATCGATCGAGGACTACGCCGCCGACAGCGTCGCAGTCCAGTACCAGCGCTACGAGCTCGACCTGCCCAAGCCGCTGCTGCGCGAGATGCTCGACACCGAGTTCGACTCCGAGGACCACCGCAAGTTCCGGGTCAACCGCTCGCTGCGCGACGTCGAGCCGAGCGTCAACCTGTTCCTCCGCGACCCAGGCCGGCCGCGCTCGTGAGCGCCGGCATGAACGGAGCGCCGCGTGAGCCCGCGGCCCGACGGACAGGTCCGCGCGCAGCCAGGTGATCAGGACGTGGGGACCCGGCGCCGCTGATCGACCTGCCGCGACAGTCGGGGATCGTCGGCGGCCTCGAGCACGTGGCCGCGACGTCGATCGGCTCGAGGAGATCGTCGACCCGCGCCTGACGCGGAAGATCGCGATCGCTGACCGGCGTCGACGGCGCCGCCTGTTCGCGCCGCCGCCCGACGAGGCCGCGCCCGGGCGAGCAGCGGCCGGGGATCGGCGTGTGGCGCTTCCCGGACTGGATGGTCGTCCAGGAGGAGGCCGGACGGCGACGCTCGCGACCGCTCGCGCCGGCTGGTGCACCGCCGCGCGCTCGACGAGCAGGGACGCTTCGACGGGCGCGCCGTCGTCGCCGACCCGGTTCGTACGCGCCTGCCCGCGCGGTCACATCGACGACGTCGACTGGCAGCGGCTTCGTCCACGGACGAGCGACCCTGCAACCGGCAGCTCTGGCTCGACGAGCGCGGAACCGGCGGCGACCTCGCCGATCTCGTCGTGCGCTGCGAATGCGGCCGCAGTCGCGCGGCCTGCACGAGGCCGCCGACCTCAGCGTCGAGCCGCTCGGCATCTGCGGCGGCGCGCGGCCGTGGCTCGGCTTCGGCAGCCGCGAGGACATGCGGCCTGCCGAGCCGCCTGCTGATCCGGACCGCGGCGAACGCCTACTTCCCCCAGGTGATGAGCGCGCTGTCGCTGCCCGGAGGCAGGGCGCCGAGGTCGACGACGCGGTCGGCGAGCTCTGGGAGGATCCTCCAGATCGTCGACCGACGCGCTCGAGCTCGCGTTCATCAGGCGCAAGCCCGCAGGTCGCCGCTGCGACTGGCCGGTCACGCCGACGACGACGTGCTGGACGCGATCGCCAAGCGCAAGGGCGGCGGCGCGGCTGAGCGGCCGGTCAAGCTGGTCGAGCTCGACGCCCTGCTCGCCGCGCCCGAGGGCTACGGCGACGACGTGCCGATCGACCCCGACTTCCACGCCCGCCGGCTGCCCGACCACGCTGGCGCAAGCTCGTCGCTGACCGACGCGATCGGCCGCGTCGTCGCAGCTCCATCGCCTGCGCGAGGTGCTCGCGCTGCTCGGCTTCACCCGCTTCGAGGCCGTCACGCCCGACATCCACGGCGAGTACGACACGCGACGTCGAACGCGCGGCCGAGCTGGCGCTCGAGCCGACCTGGTTCCCCGCCGTCGAGAACCGCGGCGAGGGCGTCTTCGTCGGCCTCGACCCCGGCGCCGTGGCCGACTGGCTGCGACGCGACGCCGTGGTCGAGCGACGGCTCGACCAGCTCGCCGAGGGACACCGGCGATGGGCTGCGCAGCGCAAGATCGAGCGTCCCTTCCCCGGCGGGCCATACGTGCTGCTGCACACGCTCTCGCACCTGCTGATCGCGTCGCTGGCGATGCGCTGCGGCTATCCGGCGAGCTCGATCCGCGAGCGGATCTACGTCGACTACGACGGCGGACGCTTCGGCGCTGATGCTCTACACCGCGAGCCCGGACGCCGAGGGCACGCTCGGCGGCCTCGTCGCGCCAGGCCCGGCACATCGAAGCCCACCTCGCGGTCGCGCTCCGCTCCGGCGGGCTGTGCTCGAACGACCCGGTCTGCGCCCAGCACTCCCCCGGCGAGCGGCGTCGAGGAGCGCTGGCTGCACGGCGCCGCCTGCCACGGCTGCTCGCTGATCGCCGAGACCTCGTGCGAGATGCGCAACGACTACCTCGACCGGGCGCTCGTCGTTCCCACGCTCGACGTCCCCGACGCGGCGTTCTTCCCGCGACTGTCGTGATCGAGCCGCTGCTGGCGCTGCCCGCGCACCTGCGCGAACGGCTCGCCCGGGCGCTCGACTCGGGCTACGTCGAGCGCGCCGTACACGCGGGCGAGCCTGCGCTCGGCGCTCGGCCGCGACGAGGGGATCGACGCCGTCTGCGCCGCCCTCGACCGGCTCGCCGACCGCGGCATCACCGGGCCGGCGGTCGCACTCGCGCTGGACGCCGTCGCGGCTGCGGCCGCGCAGGTCGACCGGCCCGATCTCGTCTGGTCGGGGCCTGCGGTCGCCGGTCTGCAGGCGCGCGACACGCGCCGCGTCTACGAGGAGCTCGTCGCCGGCGCCGAGCGGTCGATCTGGGTCAGCACGTTCGCCTACTACGACGGGCGGCAGGCGTTCCGGACCCTCGCCGAGCGGATGGACGAGGCGCCGGCGGTGCAGGTCACGCTGCTGCTCAACATCCAGCGCCGGCGCGGGCGACACGACGGCCGCCGATGCGCTCGTCGTCAGGTTCGCGCAGCGCTTCTGGGAGCAGGACTGGCCGGGCGAGAGGCGACCGAGCGTGTTCTACGACCCGCGCTCGCTGGGCTCGGCAGGAGCGGAGGGGGTGCTGCACGCCAAGGCGGTAGTCGTCGACGATCGGGCCGCGTTCGTCACCTCCGCGAACCTCACCGAGGCCGCGTTCGATCGCAACATCGAGGTCGGCATGCTCTCGCGCGACCGCACGCTCGCGGCAAGCCTCGCGAGGCATTTTCGCGTCCTGATCGATCAGAAGCTGCTCTCGCCGTTGCCCGGGGCCTGACGCGAGCTTCGAAGATCGCGATGGCCCAGGCGATCCCTCGCGGGCTGTGTGACCAACCTCACACAAGCCGGTCCGGGCGCGTGAGATTCTCGCGCCGTTCATCCGCAAGCACCCAGACGAGGGAGAAACGATGGGTACGTTCACGCACGCTCGGCGGCTCCCGCCGAGTCCAAACACGATCGGTTGGCCGCGAAGGATCAGGCGGTCGATCGCGCTCACCGGGGTCCTCGGCATCCTGCTGCCGGCCGCCGGCCTTGTGACGGCCGAGCCCGCCGCCGCCGGAACCGGCGGGACCAGCACGACGGCGCCGTTCAACGAGTGTCCGAAGGTCGGCAGCGACACCAGCTGCGGCCTGCTCTTCGTGATCCGGCCCGACGGGTCGGTCTCCGTCCTGACCGACACCCACCAGCCGGCCTACGACACGCCATCCGACGAGGACACCCTGGTCGGCGTCCTCAACCAGTCGGCATTTCCGATCCAGTCACTGACCTTGACGTCGACCTCCTCGCCCGGCGCGTTCGAGTTCGACACCGACGGGATCTGCTCCGGCGGACCCAACCCCACCCCGAACGCCCCGGGCTGCCCGTACGCCACCACGTCCACGAGCACCTACGCCGGACCCGACAACACGTTCACCGTCACCGACGGCAACCACGGACGGGTCAACTTCACCGGCGGCGGCCTCGCGCCCGGTGCCTCGACCTACTTCGGCCTCGAGGGCAAGGTCAACGCCCAGTCGCTCGAGTTCCCGCTCGCCGCCCAATCGGTCCCGGTCAGCGCTGTCGAGGGCCAGTCGTTCTCCGGTCCGGTCGCGACCTTCGCCGACTCGGACGCGACCGATTCCCGCGACTCCGCAGCCAACGACTCGGCGACGATCGACTGGGGCGACGGGACGTCGACTCCGGGGACGATCACCCCCGACGGCGGAGGCCACTACACCGTCTCCGGGAGTCATACCTACGCCGACGAGGGCACGCCCACCGTCACCGTCACCGTCGCCGATCCGGATGATCCCGCCGGCGCCCCGACCTCAGCCCAGGCCTCGGTCGCCGACGCCCCGCTGACGAACGCCACCGCGACCGCGGTGACCGCCACCGAGGGCCACGCCACCGGCGCGTCCACGGTGGCCACGTTCACCGACACGAACCCCGCCGCGACGGCCGCCGACTTCACGAGTGGCGGCGGCTCGACGACGATCGACTGGGGTGACGGCGCCACCAGCCCGGGCACCGTGACCCAGACCGGACCCGGCCAGTTCGCGGTCTCCGGCGACCACGTCTACGCCGACGAGGGCAGCTATCCGATCACCGTCAGGATCCTCGACGACGGCGGCAGCACGGCCGACGCCCAGGCCACGGCCACGATCGCCGACGCGGCCCTGGCCGCCACGGGCAACCCGGCCTTCGTCTCGACCAACCCGGTCAACCACACCCTGGCCACGTTGACAGACGCAAACCCCGCCGCGACCACCGCCGACTTCACCTCCGGCGGCGGCTCGACGACGATCGACTGGGGTGACGGCGCCACCAGCGCCGGCACCGTGACCGGCCCGACCGGCGGTCCCTTCACGGTCGGCGGCGCCCACACATACGCCGCCCTCGGGCCCTACACGATCACCGTCACGGTGGTCGACGACGGCGGCGCCACGGCGACCGCGACCACGCATGTGATCGTCTACGGCACCTCGGACGGGGGGAACTTCGTCCTCGGCGACCAGACCGTCGCCGCTGCCGGCCCGGGCGCGCCGGTCGAGTTCTGGGGTGCCCAGTGGGCCAAGGACAACGCGCTGAGCGGCGGCGGCGCTCCGAATGCCTTCAAGGGCTTCGAGAACGACCCGACAGCCGTCGCGTGCACCACCGCCTCATGGACCACCGGACCCGGCAACAGCGCCGGCCCGCCGGCGACGATTCCGACCTACATGGCCGTGATCGTCTCCAGCTCGGTGACCAAGACGGGCTCCACGATCGCCGGGGACGTCGTCCACATGGTCGTCGTCAAGACCGACCCCGGATACGGCCCCAACCCCGGCCACGCCGGGACGGGCACCGTCGTGGCGACGATCTGCTGATCGCCGCGCCGCATTGACCAGTCGGCGGGAGGGGGCTCGAGCGCTCCCTCCCCGCCGGACGCTCAGAAGTCCAGCGCCCCGGGGTCCGCCGGGACGTCGACCGCGTGCTCCTCGAGCGCTGCCAGCGGAACGATCTCCAGCGCCCGCTCGTGGGTCGAGGCCAGGACCACGTACGACGGCGAGCCGTCCTCGTACGCACGCAGCCAGTTCGCCGCCGTCACGCACCACCGGTCGCCCGGGACGAGGCCCGGGAAGCCGTAGCCCGGCATCGGCGTGCTCAGGTCGTTGCCGATCATCCGCTGGTGCTCGAGGAACTCACCGGTCACCACCGCGCAGATCGTGTGGCTCCCGTGGTCCTCCATGCCCGTGTTGCAGCACCCGTCCCTGTAGAAGCCCGTCATCGGCTCGCTCCCGCACGGCTCGAGCGGCCCACCCCTGACGTTGCGCGCGTTCACACGCCCATTATCGCCCCACCACGTCCCCGCCGGCCGCCCGCCACCGGCCCACGCACCCGATCCCCGGCCCTAGCCGAGCCTGCCCGACGCCGACACGCTCGCGCCCTCCGTCACCAGATCGCGCGCCGTCGCCGTCGCGCTGACCACGACCGTCCCCTGCCCGGCCAGCACCCGCGCACCGTAGGCGCTCAGCCCGATCGGAACGATCTCCGGCCCCCGGCCGAAGATCCCGACGACGCCCTCCGCGATCACGTGACCCCGCGCCCTGATCCTGACCCGCGCCAGGCCCACCGCCGAGACGTCGAGCCGCACGCTGATCGCCCGCGCCCCGACCGCCCCCGCCGCGCTCTGCGCCGGGACGCTCAGCTTCACCCGCACGCTCGCCGGCCGGCCCCCGAAACCCGCGTCCTGCGTGAAGCCCGGCGTCAGCGACGCCGCCGCGAACTCGAAGATCGATCGCCCTCGCACCCGACCGTTGCCGCGCCCCTCGACGACGCCCACGCCCCCGACCGCCAGATACGACCCGTCCGGCCGCGCCGCGATCGCCCGTTCGACGAAGCTGTCCTGCGCGAGCGGCCTCACGACCCGAGCACCCCCGGCCCCCGGAGACCCCGAGCCCCCACCCGCCGGCGAGCCAGCGCCCCCGCCCGCCACCGAGCCCGCGCCCGAGCCCGAGCCTCCGCCCGCCACCGAGCCCGAGCCTCCCCCGAAATGCGGTCTGAAGCGGATCCCGGTCGGAGCGCCCAACGACGCGTCGACCCGCCCGGTCGCGCTGACCCGCAGCCCACCGACCGTGTCCGGCGCCCCCGCGACCCGCCCCACCGCCAGGATCCCACCACCCGCCGCCCCCAGCAGCTGGAGACCCGCGGGCAGCGCTCCGACGCGCGCCACGCCGCCCTCCCCGAACCCCGGATCCGGGTGGCCGGTCGCCGTGTACCCGAACAGCCCCGTCCCCCCGCCGACGACGACCGACCCGTCCGGTCTGACGAACATCCCGCCCGCCGGCACGCCCGCCGGCAGCGCCACGGGCACGCCGCCGTTGAACTGCCGATCGCCGCCCCCGTCCGGTCCGAGCAGCGTCAACGTCGCCGTCGGCCCGCCCGCCGACTGAATGCCCGCCACCCCGAGCGTCATGATCTCCCCGCTCGGCAGCACGCTCACGTCATAGCCACCGGCGTCCGTCGCCGAGACCGTCTCCAGTCCGCCCTGCCCGAACCCCTGATCCAGCTCGCCTGACCTCGTCAGGGCGGCCACGTTCCACGCCCCCGGTGCCGACGGATCCCCACCGAGCGCCGCCGACAGGTGCCCTGCCTCCCCGGTCACGAAGATGTCCCCGTCCGCAGCCAGCCCCGCCGGTGCACACGAATCGCAGGCCGGCTCCAGCGGCGTCGTCGCGATCCCCTGCGACCCGAAGCTCCGGTCCAGGCTCCCGTCGGCCCCAAGGCGCACGACCAGCAGCTGCCCGAACGAGAACGCCGTCGTCTGGCGCCCCGAGACCACCACGACCAGCTTCCCGTCGGCCTGCCGGAGCACCTCCAACGGCCGCGACGGCGGCGAGTCGACCCCGACGAACACGATCCCGCCCCTCCCGAAGCTCCGGTCCAGCGATCCGGTCGCCGTCAGCTGCGCCGCATAGAACCCGTTCGGGCCGCCGCCCCCCACGAGGACCGCCCCTCCGCCCGGAAGCGCGAGCACCTCGCTCGCACCCCTATTCGCGTTCGTCCCGACGCCGACCGCGAACACGACGCGACCCTGCGCCACCCGCCCCCCGGCCGACGCCTGCCCGCCGGCGCCCAGACCGAGCCCCGCAACCGTGACGGCCGCCCCGAAAAATCTCCATCCCCGCCGCCCGCCCGACCCCGCTCCCGCGACCCGCCCGCCTGCGACCCTCAGCGGAGCGTCCCCGACGCCGACGCGTGAGCGCTCGCCCCGACGAGGTCCCGCCCGTCGGCGCTCGCCGTCACCCCTACGCTCCCACCGCCGCCGAGCGCGGCCGACCCGGCGGCGCTCAGCCCGACCCTTAGATCGCGGGCACCCGACCCGAGGATCGCCACCACGCCTCGCGCGATCACACGTCCCCGAGCCCGGATCGTGACCCGCGCCAGACCCGGAACCGATGCGTCCAGCCCCACGATGATCGCGTGGCTCGAGCGAGCGCCCGCCGCCCCCTGCCGCGGGATCCTCAAGCGCAGCGTCAACCGCTTCGCCCGTCCACCGAAGCCCGCGTCGGCCGTGACGTCCGGCGTCAGCGCCGCCGCGGCGAAGTCGAAGACCGATCGACCCGCGCCCCTGACGGTCGACTCCGACACGCTCACCCCGCCCACCGCGAGATACGACCCGTCGGCCCGCACGGCGACAGGGCCTGCCGTGAAGCTGTCCTGGCCGAGCGGCGGGATGCGCCGCGGCCGCCCGCCCGAGACGACGCTCGAAGCGCCCCCGCCGAACACCGGCGCAACGACGACGCCCGTGGACCCGCCCAGCGACGGATCGAGACTCCCGTCGGCGGCAACTCGCAGCACCCGCAGCGCGCTCGGACGCGCTGAGCGCCCGACCACGAGCGTCGCCCCCCCCGCCGCCGGCAGGAGCTGGAGCGGGAACGGCAGCGCACCGATCCGGACCACGCCCTTCGTGCCAAAGCCGGCGTCCGGCGCTCCGACCGACGTGTAGCGAAACAGCGCGCTCGTCCCCCCGATCAGAACCGAGCCGTCCGCCTCGAGCACCATCGCCGACGCTCCCGACCCGGCCGGCAGCTCCGCCGTCGTCCCGCCGTTGAAATCGAAGTCCGGCAGCCCGTCCGGCCGCAGCCGGGTCAGCGTCGCGATCGACGTCTTCGCCGCCGCGAGCTCGCTCACCCCGAGCACGATGATCGATCCCTCGTCGCCCACGGCCACGTCGTAGCCGCTCGCACCCGCCTCCGGCAGCGTGATCGTCCCCTCATGCCCAAAGGCCTGGTCGACCACCCCGGACGCGGTCAGGCGCGTCACGATCCAGCTGGTCGAGCCGCCCGCTCCCAGCGCCTCTCCCGTCAGCATGATCCCGCCGTCCGGCGTCAGCGCCCCAGGCGTGCAGCTCTCGCACGCCGTCCCGACCGGCGTGAGCGCCACCCCGCCCGAGCCGAAGGTCCGGTCGAGGCCGCCGCCGGCGTCCAAGCGCACGATCACCAGCCGCCGCTGCCCCGATCCGCTCGACGACGCCACGACGACCAGCTTCCCGTCCGGCTGGCGCAGCACCTCCACCGGGACCACCCGCCGGCCCACGCTCACGCGGGCGACCCCGCGGCTGCCGAAGCTCGGATCCAGCGACCCGGTCGAGCTCAGCGCCGCCGCGTAGAAGCCCCTCCCCCCCGGGAACCCGCCCCCGACCAGCACTGCGCCGCCCCCCGGCAGCCCGACCACCTCGCTCGCGCGTGCTCCGTCGAGCGCCCTCGTCGGAATGCCCCCGTTGACCGGAAACACGACCCGGCCGGGCGCGACCGCCCGTCGACCCGGGGCCGCCTCGCCCGCGCTCGCAAGCACGAGACCCGCCAGCACGGCCGCGCCGACGAGTCCTGCGGCCTGGCGCGAACCGACGCCGATCACCCGATCGCGGCGATCACGAAGACGACGTCGACGCTCGCGTCGACCTCCTCGCGGCCCGGATCGACCGGCGTCGGGGTCAGCGCCTTGCCCTGCGCCGCCGCGGGTGCCGCCGCGGACGCGACCTGCGGTTGGAAGCTCGCCGGATCGATCGCGACCGACTTCACACCGATCACCCGGTAGCCGATTGCCGCAGCCGCGTCGTCGGCCCGCGTGCGGGCGTCCGCCAGCGCCGCCCGCGTCGCCGCCGCCTTACCGGCCGACGGGTCCCCGAACGTGAAATTCGGACCGTCGATGCTGTCGGCGCCCGCCCGCGTCGCCGCATCGACGATCGGACCGACGACCGAGACCCGCGTCGTCCGAACAGTCAGGTCGTTGGCCGCGCTGTAGACCTTGTGGGCCGGCCGGTGACGGGTCGCCGGCACCTGGCTGCGCGAGAGCGAGATCCCCGACGTCTGGATCGATGCCCGGTCGACGCCGAGCTTCGTGATCGCCGCCAGCACCGCGATCGTCCGTGCGTTCGCCTTCGATCGCGCTCCCGTGGCCGACGAAGCCGTGCTCCGAACCTCGATCGACAGCGTCGCCACGTCCGGCGCGACCTGCACCGCGCCGTTTCCCGTGACCGAAAGCGTCGATTCACCGGCGGGGGTTCCCACCGGCGGGACCTGGGCACTCGGCGGGACTTGTGGGCTCGGCGGGCTCTGCGCCGCGGGCGCCGCTCCCGCGCTCGCCGCGGCGCCGGCGCCGGCCGTCGTCGGCTGCGCGAACGCAGACGCGCTCCCGGCTCCCGACGCACAGAGCCCGACGATCGCCGCCACCACGACTCCGATCAATGATCGCCGGACGACTGGCGGGCGTAGACCGTGGTCCATGGCGCGACACTACACCTTCGACCGCTCCGCTCGCCACCCACGCCTCATTCACCAGCCGCCGCCCAGACGGGGCCACGCGGGCGGTCGGATACGCTGGCTGCTCCCGTGAGTGCTCCCCTGAGCATGTTCATCCCCCACCGACTTCAAGGACCCGCGAATGCCGCTCTATGACTACAACTGCGAGCGCTGCGGCACTTTCGAGGCCCAGCGCCACCACACCGAGGCAGGCTCGCCCGCCCCATGTCCCGAATGCGGAGCCGACGCCGCCCGGATCTGGACGGCGCCCGTGATCGCCGCGACCGGACAGCCCCGCACCTTCAACGCCCGCCGGCCGACCGAAGCCCCAAAGCCGCTCCAGCCGGGATCGACCGCCTTCCGGATGCCGGACTCGTCCGCCTCCGACGCACCCGCAGACGCGGCCGACGCACCCGCGGACGCGTCCGACGCACCCGCCGACGCACCCGCAGACGCACCCGCAGACGCACCGGCAGCGGCGCCCGCGGCCGACTCGTAGCCGCCCGCCCGCTCGATTTCGGCGACGACGGGCGAGTGATCTGAGAGCCCGTCGACCCGCCACGCGTGGAGGTACTCGATCTCCTCCACGCTGAAGTCGCTCGAGACGAGGACGTGGTCGAGCCTGTAGCCGCCCTTCCACCGCGGCCACTCCCAGCTCAGCTCGCGCCGCTCGTGTCCATGGCGCAGGCGGAACGCGTCGCGGATCCCGTACGGCTCGAGCCCCCGCAGGAGTGAGCGCTCGGCTTCGTCCCAGCGCTCCCCTCGTTCGACTCGCAGGCGGCCCCACTGATCCCGCGCGAAGGTCCAGATCTCCCCGCTCGCAAGCTCCTTGCGCGGCGTGTTGAAGTCCCCGCAGACGACCCGTGGATGCCCGGCCACATGCGCCAGGTGGCGGTGGACGGCCTCGTGCGTGCGGACCTTCGCGAGGTCCGGCTTCGGGCTGATCGGCGAGTGGAGGTTGACGATCTCGATCCCGTCGGCGCTCCGCACGCCGAGCACCCGCTCCGGCCAGGGGACGTCCGCCACGCCGATCGTCGTGACCGGCGCCCGGCAGGCAGTGAGCACGGCGAGCGGCCGCGACCGCGGCCCCGCCCGATCCAGCGGCGCGTGCTCGACGCCCGCGTATCCGGCGCCGGCCAGCGCCTCGCGCCAGCGGGGCAGCGTGTTGGGCGTCAGCTCCTGGAGGCAGACGACGTCGGCCCCGGCGGCGAGGACCCGCTCGACCTGCTCCGGCAGCCGGCGGACCCGACCCGCGACGTTCCAGCTGAGGACGACCATCGCCCCCTCAATCTAGCCCTCTCCAAAGGAGATCCCTGTGCGCGGTCCTTGCGCGGTCCTTGCGCGCGCAATCATTAGGTGCTAAATTATCGGGAACACAAACTTCGGAGGACATCGGGTGGCTTCAGCAGAACAGGGTTCATCGCGCATCGAGGCTCACGTCTGGCGGATCGCCAGTGTCGTGATCGTCGGCGTGATCATGTCGGTGCTCGACACGACGATCGTCAACGTCGCCCTCCACGACCTCTCCCACGACCTCCGCGCCCCGCTCGACTCGATCCAGTGGGTGATCACCGGGTACCTCCTCTCGCTTGCCGCCGTGATCCCGATCACCGGCTGGGCTGTCCGCCGCTACGGGGCCCGCCGCCTCTACCTGATCGCGCTGGTCGTCTTCACAGCCGGCTCGGCCCTCTGCGGGCTCGCCTGGTCGAGCGGATCCCTGATCGCCTTCCGGGTGCTCCAGGGCGTCGGCGGCGGCATGCTGACGCCGATCGGCCAGATGATCCTCGTCAAGGCGGCCGGACCGCGGAACCTCCCGAAGGTGATGAGCGCGATCGGCATTCCGATCGTCCTCGCCCCGATCTTCGGCCCGACGCTCGGCGGGTTCCTCCTCCAGGACGCCGGCTGGCAATGGATCTTCATGATCAACGTTCCGGTCGGGATCCTCGCCTTCACGCTCGCCGTCCGCCTCCTCCCGCGCGACCACGCCGGTGCCGTGGATGCCGGACCGCTCGACTTCGTCGGCCTGATCCTCGCCGCCGCGGGCACCGTCGGCATCACCTACGGCCTGTCGGAGAGCGGCGTCGCCGGCAGCCTGACCTCTTCCCGCGTGCTCGGACCCGTCCTGCTCGGCCTGGCCCTGGTCGTCGCCTTCGTGGTCAGGTCCCGCCGCGTCGAGCGTCCCCTGCTCGACGTCCGGCTGTTTCGCAACCGGGCGTTCTCCGCCGCTTCGCTGGTCACGTTCTGCCTCGGCGGCGCCCTGTTCGGCGCGATGATCCTGATCCCGCTCTACTTCCAGACTGTCCGCGGTGAGGACGCGATCAGCACAGGCCTGTTGATGATTCCCCAGGGCCTCGGCGCCGGCGTCGGCATGTTCCTCTCGGGCCGCTCGACCGGCCGGCTCGGCGCCGGTCTGACCTCGCTGATCGGCGGACTCGTCCTCACGGCTGCGACGATCCCCTTCGTCCTGATCGACGCCCGGACGTCGTACCTCGTGATCGGCGGCGCGATGGCCGTCCGCGGCGTCGGCATGGGCCTGGCGATCATGCCGGCGATGACCGCCGCCTTCTCCGTCCTCACACCCGAGCAGGTCAACGACGCCTCGCCGCAGCTGACGGTCCTCCAGCGTGTCGGCGGCTCGCTCGGCACAGCGATCATCGCCGTCGTCCTCGAGTCGAATACCGCCCACGCCGGGATCCACGCGTCGTCGTCAGTCGTCGCCGGCGCCTTCGGTGCGACCTACTGGTGGGTGATGGGCCTGACCCTGGTCGCCCTCGCCCCGACCGCCGTCCTGATGGGCATCGAGCGACGCGCCAGGGTCGCCGGAGCGCTCAACGACCTGCACGACCCCCACGGGCCCGACGGCCCTCCCCTGACGCGCGAGCCCGCCCTCGAGGGCGCGCTGTGAGCACGGTCGCCGGCACCCCGTCCGAGCCACCCGCCGCGGTCGAGGCGAGCGCCGAGCACGACCACCTGATCGACGACGTTCGCACCGCCCTCTCGGAGCTGCTCGGCGCCGAGCGGCGATTGCGCGGGCGCGACCAGCACCACCGCCAGGGCGGGCTGACGTACGCCCAGTTGCGGGCCCTGATGGTTCTCCGCGACGGCGATGCCACGGCCGGCGCGCTGGCCGAGGCGGCCAACTGCAACCCGGCCTCGACGACGGCGATGCTCGACCATCTCGAGGCGGCCGGCGTGATCCGGCGCAGGCGCGACACCGGCGACCGGCGCGTTTGCCTGGTCAGCCTCACCGACGAAGGCCGCCGTCTCGTCGAGCGCAAGCAGGCCGCCTCCCAGACGATCTGGCAGGAGCGCTTCGGCGCGGCTCCCGAGGCCGACCTGAAGGCCGCCGCGCAGGCCATGCGGACGATCGCCGAGATGCTCGACGCCCACTGACGCGCGGTCGCCTCAGTGGCGGAAGTGCCGGCGGGCCGTCGCCACCATCGCAACGCCGGCCCGGTCGGCCGCCTCGATCACGAGACCGTCGCGCATCGACCCGCCCGGCTGGATCATCGACCTGACGCCGGCCTCGATCGCCAGCTCCGGACCGTCGGGGAAGGGGAAGTACGCATCCGAGGCGAGCGCCGCCCCCTCGAGTGAGTCGAGCCCCGACTTCTCGATCGCCAGGCGGACCGAGTCGACCCGGCTCATCTGACCCGCCCCGATGCCCGTCGTCGCCCCGTCCTTTGCGATCACGATCGCGTTCGAGCGGACGTGCTTGCAGACCCGCCAGGCGAACAGCAGGTCGCGCCACTCGTCCTCGGTCGGCTCGCGCTCGGTCATCACGCTCATCTGGGAGCGCTCCTCGAGCACGATGTCCCGGTCCTGGAGGAGCAGCCCGCCCATCACCTGACGCTCCTCCGGATCGGCCCCGTTGCGCCGTCGCTCGCCATTCTCCAGCACCCTGACGTTCGGCTTGCTCGCCAGCCTCTCGAGCGCCTCGTCGTGGAAGCCGGGGGCGATCACAAGCTCGAGGAACTGACCGACGATCGCCTCGGCAAGCTCGCCGTCGACCGCGGCGTTGAACGCGATCACCCCGCCGAACGCGCTCTGCGGATCGCAGGCGAAGGCCCGCTGATAGGCCTCCAGCGCCGTCTCACCGAGCGCGACCCCGCAGGGGTTGTTGTGCTTCATGATCACGCAGGCCGGTCCCTCGAACTCGCCGACCAGGCTCCGCGCCGCGTCGAGGTCCAGCAGGTTGTTGAACGACAGCTGCTTGCCCTGGTGCTGGCGGACCATCGACAGCAGGTGGGCCCGCGACCCGACGTGCTGGTAGTAGGCCGCCCGCTGGTGAGGGTTCTCCCCGTATGACAGGTCGATGACCTTCTCGTAGGCTCGCATGTGCAGCGACGGGAAATCCTCGCCCTTCTCCGCGAACCACCGCGCGATCGCCGTCTCGTAGCGGGCCGTGTAGGCAAACGCCTCGGCCGCCAGGCTCTCCCGTGTCGGCATCGAGACCAGACCGCCGCTCTCGCGCAGCTCGTCGAGCACGGCGTCGTAGCTCTCCGGCCGGACGACGACCGCCGCGTACGCATGGTTCTTCGCGGCCGCCCGGATCATCGTCGGTCCGCCGATGTCGATGTTCTCGATCACCTCGGCGTCCAGCGCGCCTCGCCGCGCGACGGTCCGCTCGAACGGATAGAGGTTGACGCAGACGAGCTCGACGAACTCGATCCCGTGCTCGGAGGCCTCCCGCATGTGGACCGGGTCGTCACGAACCGCCAAGAGGCCGGCGTAGAGCTTCGGGTGGAGCGTCTTGACCCGGCCGTCCATGATCTCCGGGAAGCCCGTGAAGTCGTCGATCGTCCGGACCTCGATGCCCGCGCCGCCGAGCTCCCGGGCGGTCCCTCCGGTCGAGACGATCTCGACCCCCAGCTCGCGCAGGCCCCGCGCGAAATCGACCAGTCCGCGCTTGTCGGAGACCGACAGCAGCGCCCGGCGAACACGGACGTCACCCGGCGCGACGAGCTCGGCTACCGGGTCGGGGACCGGCGGGATGTCGGCGGCCTTTGCCACGGGTCGAGCATATCCGCAGACCGGCGCCCCGGGACCGCCCGACGGCGTCAGCCCTCGGCGATCAGCACCCGCCGCGGGTTCGACGGATCGCGGCTCAGGGCTCCCCGCGCAAACAGGCGGACCGCCTCGGGGAGCAGGGCGTGCTCGAGCGGCCGCAGTGCCGCGATCACCTGCTCCGGCCGGTATACGCCCGGCAGATCGACCGCCCGCTGGAGGATCACGGGCCCGGTGTCGATCCCCTCGTCGACGAGATGCACGCTGACCCCGAAGACCCGCACCCCGTAGGCCAGCGCCTGCTCGACCGCGCCGAGCCCCGGAAAGGCCGGCAGCAGGGACGGATGGACGTTGATCACCGCGTCGGCAAACCAGCTGAGGAACTTCGGGCCGACCAGCTGCATGTATCCCGCCAGGACGATCACCTGGGCTCCCTGCTCGGAGATCCACTCGGCGATCCGCAGGTCGCGGGCCACGCGGTCCTCGCCCGGCTCGAGCGGGAACGCCGCGTGCGGGATCCCGGCCGCCGCCGCTCGCTCCAGCGCCGGCGCCTGCGGGCGGTCCGAAGCGACCCCGACGATCTCGGCCTCGACGCCGTGGACCGTGTCGATCAGGGCCTGGAGGTTCGTCCCCTCCCCGGAGACGAGCACGCCGATCGGCAGCGGCCGGTTCATCGGTGGGGGCCAAACCTGTCCACGCGCGGTTGACCATACCGCGCGTGGATGACAGCCGGACGAAGCGCTACCTTCAGCCCGTGCAACCCGTGCTCGCCGCCTTCTCCCGAGCCGCCGCCGGCGACCCGGCCGGCCTCGACGACGCCCGCGCCTCCTGGGGCGGTCTCGACCCCGCCGAGCGGACGCTCCTGGTCGGCCTCGGACGCCTCCTCGCCGGCACCGCCGACCGCTCGGGCGCCCTCCCCGACACCCTCGATGCACTCGCCGAGCGGGACCTCGCCCGGGTTCGCAGACGCCTCCCCGAGCTCGCCGCCGCCGAGCGCGAGCTGATCGTCGGGCTCGAAGTTCACCTCGCCGCCCTCCCGGATCACGAGACCGCCGCCTGGCTGGCCGCGCAGGAGAGCCTCGGATCGGGCGAGGACGCCGAGGACGACGGCTTCGACTTCGCCGAGCTCGTCGCCCTCGAAGCCACCGGTCGCGATCGCGCCGCAGACCGCCGACCGACCGGCATCCAGACGACCCGCACGCCCGAGGACCTGCTCGCCCTGATGGGCCTCGACGGGTTCCGGCCAAGTCAGCGCGAGGCCGTCCAGGCGGCGCTCGACGGCCGCGACAGCCTCGTCGTGATGCCGACCGGCGGCGGCAAGAGCCTCTGCTATCAGCTCCCGGCGATCGCCAGCGACGCCCTCACGGTAGTCGTCAGTCCCTTGATCGCGCTGATCTCAGACCAGCACCAGCGACTTGTCGCGGCCGGACAGCGTTCGGCCATGCTCGCCTCGAATCTCGGGCCCGAGCGCAACCGGGCGACGCTCGACGAGATCCGCTCCGGCCAGGCCCAGATCCTCTTCTGCGCCCCCGAGCGGTTCGTCAGCCGGGCCCTGCGGGCCGCGCTCCTGACCCGCGAGATCGCCCTCTTCGTCGTCGACGAGGCCCACTGCCTGAGCGAGTGGGGCCATGACTTCCGGCCCGACTACCTCCGCCTGCGCCCTGTGATCGACCTGCTCGGCCGCCCGCCGGTGATGGCCTGCACGGCGACCGCGACGCCCCGCGTCGCCCAGGAGATCGCCGACCGCCTCGCCCTGCGCGACCCACTGATCGTCCGCCGCGGCTTCGACCGGCCGAATATCAGCTTCGACGTGATCGCCCTCGCCGGCGACGGCGCCGTGACCCGCAAGCGCCAGATCCTGCTCGCCGGGCTCTCGGGTCCCGAGAACCGACCGGCGATCGTCTACTGCGGCACCCGCAAGGACACAGAGCTCGTCGGAGGCCTTCTCCGCGAAGCCGGGATCTCCGCCTCCTGCTACCACGCCGGGATGGCCGCCGATGCCCGCGACGAGAGCCAGCGGCGGTTCATGGACGGAGCCGTCGACGTCGTCGTCGCGACCAACGCCTTCGGCCAGGGGATCGACAAGGACGACATCCGCTCCGTCTGGCACTGGGCCCTCCCGTCGAGCGTCGAGGGCTACTACCAGGAGGCCGGCCGGGCCGGCCGCGACGGCCGGCCGGCGAAGGCCGTCCTGCTCGCGATGCGCGGCGACCTCGGCCGGCTGATCCAGTTCATCAAGAACTCCGAGATGACGGTCGACGACGTCCGCGCCGTGATCGATCGCCTCCGCCGCCGGGCGTCCGGCGGCGTCGCGGTGATCGACTCGCGCTCCCAGGACGACCGCGACCGCGTCGCCCTGGCCGTCGCCGAGCGGGCCGGTCACGTCACGCTCTCGCCGGCTCCCGCGGGAAACCTCGCCGCCAGCTTCACCGGTCGCCTCGACGAACACGAGGCCCGCCGCCTCTGCCGCGAAGCCGCCAACCGCCGGTGGACCGCCTACCAGGCACTCAAGCGCTTTGCCGACTCGCGCGACGTCTGCCGCCGCCGTCAGCTGCTCGACCACTTCGGCGACGACACCCCCACAGCCCCCGACGGCCGCTGCTGCGACGTCTGCTCGCCGATCGACTGGATCGACCTCGACGCCGTGACGATCCCCGTCCGCAGGCCATCCGCCAACCCGACCCCCGTCTCCTCCCGGCCGCCAGGCCCGCCGGTCGACGACGCCGAGCTCGCCACGCTGAAGCGCTGGCGCCTCGAGGAGGCCGACGGCAAGCCGGCCTACACCGTGGCCAGCAACGCCGTGCTCGAGGAGCTGCTGCGCCGCCGGCCGGCCTCGCCCGACGAGCTGATCGCGATCCGCGGGGTCGGTCCCGCCTTTGTCGAGAAGTACTCGACCGGCCTCCTGCACCTGCTCGCGACCCTGTAGGACGGCCGCGGTCGCCCGGCGAGGCCGATGATCCAGCGGCCGGCGGTCGACGTAGGGGAAGGGCATGGCCTGCGGCGGCGTATGCTCCCGCGGTCTGGCGGCCGGCGTGCCGGAGACACGCGGCGGGTCTCAACCGGAGTTGTCAGATGTCTGCAGTCGAGCTGGACGGGCTTGAAGAGATCTTGGGCGTCGCCGCCAGCGGCGGGCTGCTCGGTGCCCTCACCCCGGGCGAGCTCGTCGGCGCGATCGCCGAACTCGAGCTCGACGAGGCCGACCTCGCCCAGATCCGCAGCATCCTCGACGCCGCCGGCCACCACGACGACGCGGACGGCCCGCCCGCCGACCAGGCCCCGCCGGTACTCGTCAGGCCCGCTCGACGCTCCGGCGACCCGACCGGGCCCAACGGTCCGCTCGACCTCGACGCCGACATCACGATCGACTCGCTTCGCGTCTTCCTCCACGACATCGGCCGCGTTCCCCTCCTGACGAGCCGCGACGAGCTCCAACTCGCCAGGCGGATCGAGCGCGGCGACCTCCAGGCCAAGCGCAAGATGGTCGAGTCGAACCTCCGGCTGGTCGTCTCGATCGCCAAGAACTACCGCAACCAGGGCCTCCCCTTTCTCGATCTGATCCAGGAGGGCACGCTCGGCCTGGTCCGCGCGGCCGAGAAGTTCGACTACCGCCGCGGCCTGCGCTTCTCGACCTACGCCGTCTGGCTGATCAGGCAGGCGATCGTCCGCGCCCTGGCAGACAAGTCCCGGATGATCCGGCTCCCCGTCTACATGGTCGAGCGGCTCAACGTGATCGGTCGGGCCGAGCGACGCCTCTCCAGCGAGCTCGGACGCGAGCCGACGGCCGCCGAGCTCGCCGTCGAGACGGGCATGGACGTCCGCGAGGTCGAGTCGATCATGCGCTCGGCCCAACCCCCCGTCTCCCTCGAGCGGCCGATCGGCGACGACGACGACTCGCAGCTCGGCCACTCGATCGCCGACGAGCAGGCCGAGTCGCCCTACGAGCGGGCCGCCCAGTCGCTGACCCGCCAGGCGATCCGCAAGGTCCTCGGCAACCTCTCAGACCGCGACCGCCGCGTCCTCGAGCTCCGCTACGGCTTCGACGGCCGCCCGCCCCGCACGCTCGAGGAGATCGGCCGGACCTTCGACCTCACGCGCGAGCGGATCCGCCAGATCGAAAGTCAGTCGATCAAGAAGCTCCAGGGCCTCGACGAGGCCCAGCAGCTCCGCGCCGACGCCTACCGCTGAGCGCCCCCGCACGCTGCCCGCCCGGGCCGCCGGGCGTCCCGTCCGCCGCCCGCTCGACAATCTCCCCCCGTGAGCCAGCCCGAGCCGATCACCAGGACCTACCGCGTCGTGATGGCGATCCTCTCGGTGATCGTCCGCCGCTGGGGCCGGCTCGAGGTCTCCGGTCGCGAGCTTCTCCACCAACCCGGTCCGATCCTCCTCGCCGCCAACCACGACAGCTACTGGGACCCCGTCGCCGGCGGCATCGCCGCCCTCCCGGCTCGCCAGATCCGCGCCCTCGCGAAGGCCTCGCTCTGGAAGGTCAAGGGCCTCCACTGGATCCTCACCGGCATGGGCCAGATCCCCGTGACCCGCGGCGTCGGCGACACCGGCGCCTTCGACCGCGCGATCGCCGAGCTCCGCGCCGGCGCGTGCATCGGCCTGTTTCCCGAGGGCACCCGCAGCCTCGGCCGACCGCTGCGCGCCCGCAGCGGCTTCGGCCGGCTCGCCGCCGCCGTCCCCGACGCCCGGCTCGTCTCCTGCGCGATCGAGGGCACGACCGACATCGCCCGCTTCCCCAGACGACCGCGGATCCGCGTCCGCTTCTTCACCCCCGCCGTCGGCGGACTCCAGCCGGCCCAGTCGCCCGCCGACCTCTCGGCCTGCGTGCTCGCCGAGCTCCGCGCGCTCGCCCCGCCCACGCCGGCCGGCCGCCGGAAAAGCCGGTCCACCGGAGCTGGCGAGCGCCAGCCGACGAGCTAGGCGAAGTAATAGAGCGACCCGCCGGTCGACGTGCTCGCCCCCGGAACCTTGACCAGCGTTCCGTGGCTCCTGATCCACGCGTCCCGCGCCGTCGTCGCCGCCGTGTTGGCCCCCGCCCCCGGGCCGCCCCGGCCGCCCGGCCCGCCGCGTCCGCCGAAGCCGACGAAGCCCCCGCCCGGCCGGTTCCCCGCGCCGTCCAGCAAGACGTAATGGAGCTGCCCGCTCGAGATCAGGCCCTCGAGCTTGGCCAGCGTCGGCACCGGGTCGCTGCCCGTGAAGCCGCCCATGTCGACGACGTTGCGCCCCGTCTTCAGCGACAGGTCAGCCGCCGTCTGCGACCCGACCGCCGCGACCAGGTACGTCGCTGCGCCCTGGTGCGCCTCCAGGTAGTTGACGACGCTCGAGCCGACCGACGCTCCCCCTGGCCCGCCGCCGAAGCCGGCGCCGTCGCGGCGCCCGAGCGCCCTCGTGCCACCAGCCGGTCCGCCGAACAGGGCGGGCGGCGTCGCTCCGGGGGCGAGCGCCCCGCCCCCCGGGGGCGGGCCGAAGACAGGGCCGCCGGCGCGGCCGGCCCGCCCGCCGCCCAGGCCGCCCCCGAAACCGCCGCGATCGGCGCTCGCCGGCCCGGCGAGCGGGTTGCTCCCCGTCTGCGACCGGTCGACCGTCGCCAGCGAGTACGCCGTCGGTCCCGCGAGCACCCCGGCCAGCCCGCAGACGATTGCAAGGCCCGCCAGCCGCCTCGCCAGGATCGGTCGCCCGCCCGCCCGATCCCGCATACGGGCCGCGACCAGGGCGCAGCCGCCGGCCGCGGCCAGGCCGATCGCGACCGGCCCCAGCCAGGTCACGAACCCCGAGGCGCGCCCCAGAAGAACAGCGCCGAGTACCGCTGTCGCGGTGAGCGCCAGCCCGACGGCCGCTGACCACAGCACCGATTCGCGGGCCCGATCCCACGCGATGACCAGCCCGCCCGCCGCAAGCACGGCCACGGCAGGCGCGAGCAAGGTCGTGTAGTACGGGTGGAAGATCCCCGCCTGGAAGCTGAAGATCGCCCACGAGACGACCGCCCACCCGCCCCACAGGACGAAGGCCGCGCGTGCCGGGTCCGTCCGGCCCGCCCGCCGCCGCGTCCACAGGCCGAGCCCGAGACCGCCGAGCGCCAGCGGGATCAGCCAGGCGATCTGGCCGCCGATCACACTGTTGAAGAGGCGCAGCGGTCCCGTCGTCCCCCCAAAGCCGCCGCCTCCGCCCGGGCCACCGGTATTCCCGGCGACCCGGTTCAGGCCGTTGGCCCCGAAGATCAGCGAGAACCACGAGTTGTCGGTCGTATCGCCGACCCACGGTCGACTCGATGCCGGGAGCGCCATCATCGCCCCATACCAGACGAAGCTGACCCCGAACATCGCCACGCCGGCGACGCTCAGCTGGGCCAAGCGCCGGCCGAGCTTCGGAGGTCCGGCGACCAGGTATGTCACGACGAACGCCGGGACGACGAGATACGCCTCCAGCATCTTCGTGTTGAAGGCCAGGCCGACGAAGAGCCCGCACAGCAGGAGGTGGCGGGTCCGACCCGACTCGAGCGCCCGCACGAGGGCCCAGGCGGCGGCGATCTCCGTCAGCAGGAGGACCGCGTCCGGGTTGTTGAAGCGGGCCATCGCCACGAAGATCGGCACCGTCGCGAGCATCACGGCAGCGACGATCGCCGCCCGGTGCCCGAGCGTCCGCTTGACCAGGTTGTGGAGGATCACGACCGACCCGACGCCGGCCAGCGCCTGCGGCATCAGCATGCTGAAGCTCGAGAACCCGAGGATCCGGCCCGACAGACCCATCACCATGTTCGAGAGCGGTCCCTTGTCCAAGCTGTCGGACCCGCTCACGTCGAGCGCGTTCGTGATCCACGCCGTCCAGCTCCGGCTCGCCGCCTGGGCGGCCTCCGAGTAGTAGGTGTTCGCGTAGCCGTTGCGTGTCAGACCCCAGAAGCCGAGCACCCCAGCCAGCAGGGCGACCGCCCACAGGAGCGGCCGCGACCAGCTCGGATCGGCCTCGTCCCCCCGGACGGCGAGCCTGACCCGCGTCTCGACGCGCGTGCGCAGTGACCGGTTCGAGAATCCCTGGCCCGGGGCTGTGAGCGGCGGCGTCGACATGCGGAGTTCCTTTCGAGCGGGAAGGTCGAGGTCAGTGCGACGGTCGGCCGACGTGGGGGGCTCGCTCCAGCCGGCTCCGCGGCCGCCGCTCGGCCCGGGCCGCTCGGCGGCCCGCGTCGACCCGGCGCGTGCGGCCTTCGGCAACCCGGCCTGCGGACTCCGCTCGGCGCAGGCGCGCGATTCCCCGGAGGTCCTCGCGGACGGTCGCGACGATCGCGACCCGCGAGTCCCGGTCCTCGACCCATCTGACGGGGATCTCGGCGATTGCGAACCTGTTGCGCTGGGCCTGGTAGAGGAGCTCCGTATCGAAGAACCACGCGTCGTTCTCGACCAGCGGCAGCAGCCGCTGGATGACCTCCCGCCGGCCGGCCTTGAAGCCGCACTGGGCGTCGGAGAAGCCGACTTCGAGGAGCAGCGCGAGGAGGATGTTGTACGCCCGCGAGATCACCTCACGACGGATCCCCCGGGTCACCTGCGCCCCGGCGGCGAGCCGCGACCCGATCGCCAGGTCGCCACGGTCGTCGAGCAACGGTCCGACCAGGGCGGCGAGGTCGGCGAGGTCGGTCGAGAGGTCGACATCGGTGTAGGCGAGCACCCGCGCGTCGCTGCGACCCCACGCCGCCCGCAGCGCCAGCCCGCGGCCCTTCGCCGCCAGGTGGATCACCTCGACGCCGGGCAGCTCGCCGCTCAGCCGGCGGGCGATCTCGAGTGTCTCGTCGGTGCTCGCGTTGTCGGCGATCGTGATCCTGAAGCTGAACTCGCAGCTCCCAACGAGATGGGCGTGGAGCCTGCGGACGCTGGCCTCGACCACGCCGGCCTCGTTGTAGACCGGCACGACGAGCTCGACGTCCGGCTGAGCCCGGCCGGGCCCTGCGTGGCGGGGACCGGCGTGGGGCGGCCCGGCGTGGGGCGCCCCGGCGTGGTGCGGCGTGGCGTGGGGCGCCCCGGCGTGGGGCACCCCGGCGTGGGGCGCCCCGGCGTGGGGGGGAGGAGGTGGCGATGGCGGGGACATATCGCCATCGTCCACCACTCTCACACGAGCCTCCTGAGCGGACCCTGAGTGATTCCTGAGTCCGTGCCCCCGACGCCGTCTGCGTCCGCCGTCCCGGCCCCCCTCCGTCGACTGCTCGCGATCAGCAGCCGCCGAGCGATCAGCAGCCGCCGATGTCACTCTCCGACGAGGCGATCACGATGTTCGCCCGTACGAGGCCCAACCCGCTCACGGTCGCGTGGATCGCGTCGACCGTCAGACCCGCGTCCGGCCCCGTCACCTGGACCTGCTCGTTGAGGACGAGCCCGATCCCTGCGACCGTGACCCGCGTGTTCGGTGCGATGTTCGTGGGCGAGGCGATCACCACGGTGTTGCCGACGGCGAGGTAGGCGATCGTCGTCGTGCCGGTCGAACCATGGCACGTCGTCGTCGAGGTCGACGCGACGGTCCGCGCGGTGATCGTCGGGAGCGTCCCGACCGGCACGGTCGCATCGGCGACCGACGCGCTCGCGTCTGATTCGCCCGGCCCCGCGAGCGTCGTCACCTTGGCACAGAGTGCGTCGGCGGTGACGAGCGTCCGCAGCGTCGTCACGCACGGGGTCTGAGTCGTCGAAGACGACGTCGTCGAGATCGAACCGGTGTCCGGCGTCGGCCGGACGTTGACCAGCGGGATGCCTCCCAGGCTCGTCGTCGCGCTCAGACCGTAGGCCCGGCCGGTCAGCGTACGAGGCGGGGTCACCAGCACCTGCTCGCTCCCGCACGGGGACGTCACCGCCGCGTTGTTCGCGTCACCGCCGTACGTCGCGACCCAGTTGTAGGTGCCGACGGCGCCCGCCGTCACGTTGCCCGACGACGCGCTGCGGCCGGCGAGCGTCCCGATCGTCGTCGAGACCGGCGTGCCCGTGCACGTCGGATCGCCCGGACCGAACAGCCTGAACGTCACGCTGCCGGTCGGCGAGAGGCCGCCCGAGACCGTGGCCGAGTCACTGATCGTGGCCCCGCTCGGCGCGCTCGGCGACGGCGTCGTCGAGATGCTCAGCGGCGGCGGCGGCGGGATCTGGCCGCCATTGCAGGTCGACACCTTGTTGTCGTTGAGGGTCACGGCACCCGTGTGGGCGTACAGGCTGCCGGTGCTGTTGGACCCGATCGCCATCGTGATCGACGTGTTGGCGATGACATTCCCGAGAAAGATGCTTCCTGACCCGATCGTCGCGCTGCTGCCGATCTGCCAGTTGATGTTGTTCGAGCAGGTTCCTCCGTTGACGAGGACGACGGCCGCGTTGCTCGCCGTCGTCAAGCCGCTCGTGACCTTGAACAGCCACTGCGGCGTCGGGCTGCCCTGAGCGTCGAGCCGCAGCACGCCGGTCAGCTGAGCCGAGCTCGCGAAGCAGTACACGCCCGGGGCGAGCGTCATGCCGCCGAGGTTCTGTCCGCTGAGGTCGGCGTCACACGCCTCGCCCGACTCGTATCCGTAGGCCGTGCCGATATCGCCCTGCGCCGCGGTCGAGACCGGCGCGCTCTGCACCGTGCCGTTGACCTGGCCGGGCGGGAACCCCGAGATCGACGAGCCGGGGCTGACGCCGAGGTCGCCGGTCAGCACGCTCGCCCCCGTGTTCGTGACGGCGCTCCCCCCGAGCACGGCAAAGGTCGCCGCCACGCCGAGCGGTGGGCTTGACGCCGCGGCGCCGGCCGGGCCCGCGAGAACGAGTGGCAGGGCGCACGCCGCCAGCGCGAGCGCCGGAGCCCTCAGCCTCGCGACACCCTGCCTCGGGTGTGACATGGCGGACCGGCACGCACGACGAATTCCAGGCTGTTTCAAGATGTTCTCCAGGTGGGATGACGGACGCCGGCTGCGAGTTCCAGTCAGTGCTCCGTGTGTCACGGTGCGACCTTCAACCGCCCCCGCGAAAGCTCGGCGGAGTGCTCGTAACGGCCACTCTACGGCCGTCGAGTTCACTTTCGAGCGTAGTAACCCGCACCGCTCGGCGGCAGACTACGCACGCCGGGCAAGCCCGATCGCCTGGTGTCTGCCAAAGTCACGGCAACCGGCGCCGCCGGGGCCGCCACACCAACACGAGCGGAGCCCTTGGCGAGCTCTCGTTCCAGAGGAGCCCGATGAACCCACAGCGCGCCCGCAACCTGATCCCGCCGATCTACGCGCTCCTCGTGATCGCGGGCTTCCTGATCAGCGCGACCGCCGGCATCGTCGCCCTGATCATCGGCGGCTCGCTCAGCGGCCTGCTCTGGTCGGCGATGAGCGGCCGCCGCCGGAGGGTGCCCGACGACGGCGCAACCCGCGACGAGCGGGCGGCCGCCCGGGCGGAGCGGCGCTCAGAGCGCCGCTAAGTCTGCCGCAGCGGTGAAGGTCGCTGGCGGCGATGAAGGGCGGGCCGGAGGCCGGCTAGATCTTCGCGAGCGGCAACTCGAGCGCGTACTTGCCCTGGGCCGAGTCGCTCCCGGCCAGCGGGTACTGGCCCGTGAAGCAGGCGTCGCAGTGCTTTTCACGGCTTCCGTTGACGGCTTCGTAGACGCCGTCGAGCGAGAGGTAGGCGAGCGAGTCGCACCCGAGCACGGCGGCGATCTCCTCAGGCGTGCGGCCGTGGGCGATCATCTCCTCCCGCGTCGACATGTCGATCCCGTAGTGGCATGGATGCTCGATCGGCGGCGCGCAGATCCGCATGTGGATCTCGGCGGCGCCGGCGTCCCGGAGCATCGCGACGATCTGCTTGGTCGTGTTCCCGCGCACGATCGAGTCGTCGACGACGACCAGCCGCTTGCCGGAGACGATCTCCGGGAGCGGGTTGAACTTGAGGCGGAGGCCGTGCTTGCGGAGCTCCTGACCCGGCTGGATGAAGGTCCGGGCGACGTAGCGGTTCTTCACGAAGCCGTCGTCCTGGGGCAGCCCGCTCGCCCGGGCGTACCCGCGGGCCGCAGGATTTCCAGAGTCGGGCACCGGGATCACGAGGTCGGCGTCGACCGGCGCCTCCCGCGCGAGGATCTCGCCCATCCGGCCGCGGGCGACCTGGAGCACGTTGCCGTTCATCCGCGAGTCCGGCCGGGCGAAGTAGATGTACTCAAAGACGCAGAAAGCCTGCCGAGCGCCTTCGACGACCTGGATCGACTCGAGCCCGTCCGGTCCGAGCGAGATCACCTCACCCGGGCGCACGTCGCGCAGGAGCTGCGCGCCGATGATGTCAAAGGCGCACGACTCGCTCGCAAAGCAGTAGCGCGACGGATCGCCCGGCGCGACGCCCGGGACCAGGCCGAGCGCGCGGCCGCAGGCCGTGGGGGTCGCGGAAGCCGATCACCCGGTCGCGGGTCATCACGACCGTCGAGAAGGCCCCTCGGAGCCGGGGCAGCACGTCGGCCGCGGCATCCTCGATCCGCTCGGCGTCGTGCGTGGCGATCGCCGCGGCGATGATCTCCGAATCCGAGGTCGACCGGAAGCTGACGCCCTGTGCTGTCAGCTCGGCGTGTAGCTCTACGGCGTTGATCAGGTTGCCGTTGTGCGCGAGCGCGACCTCCCGCCGGTTGGCGTCCGACCCGGCCGACCGCTGGACCGGCTGGGAGTTGTCCCAGTGGTTGGACCCGGTCGTCGAGTACCGGACGTGTCCGATCGCCAGCTCTCCCGCCAGCGTGGCGAGGTCGTTCTCCTTGAAGACCTGGCTGACCAGCCCGAGTTCGCGGCGGGTGATGATCTGCCCGCCGTGGTCGGCGGCCGCGATGCCGGCCGACTCCTGGCCGCGGTGCTGAAGCGCGTAGAGGGCGAAATACGCCAGACGGGAGACGTCATGGTCGGGGGCGTAGATCCCGAAGACGCCGCACTCATCGCGCGGACCATCGCGTAGCTCGAGATCGATTGGCGGCCGTTTCATCGAGGGTCGAACGGCGGGCAGAGCGCGTCCGGACGACTACGACAGGGTAGCAGCGCGTCCGGCTGGCCCTCGCCGGCGCGGGCGCCGGGCGGGCGCGCGCAGGCGGCCGGGTGGGGCCTTTGCGGGCCGGTCGGTGGGCCGGGTGTCGGGGCGCCGGCGAGGCAACCGGCGGGCCGGCTGGCGACCCCGAGCGGCCGCATGTGATTTCCTGCGGCGAGGATGCTTCACCCCAGACCACGGATGGCCTCGATCAGCATGCTCTTCGCCGGGCTGGGCCTGCTCGCCGCGATCCTCCTGCCAGGCGCCCCTGCGGGCGCCGCGGCCGGCCCGCAGGCGAGCGCCGCGGCGAGCTCGTGCGTGGCAACGCACTGGGTCGGGACCTGGGCTGCGAACCCGAGCGACGGGGCCGG
>CAVWQW010000003.1:0-156416 GCA_963757275.1 uncultured Solirubrobacterales bacterium | reverse complement strand
ACACCCCAGCTATGGGAGGTACCGACCATGTCGCAGGGTATGGCTCTTGTGGGCTTGGATGTGCATCAGGCGCAGACCGTCGCGGCTGTGCTCGATCCGCTCACCGGCGAGCTCGAGGTGCAGCGGCTGAGGGGTGCGCCGGCGCCGGTGGTGCTCGCGTTTCTTGAGGACCTCGGGCGGCCTGTGCGCGCTGTTTATGAGGCTGGCCCCTCGGGATTCGGGCTGGCCAGGGCAGCCGCGGAGCGCGGTATCGATGTGCGGGTCGTTGCGCCGGGATCGATTCAGCGGGCATGCGGGGACCGTGTGAAGACCGACCGGCGGGACGCGAAGCGCCTAGTGCGGTTGTTCTCGGCCGGCGAGTTGTCGTCCGCGTGCGTGCCGAGCGAGACCGATGAGCGGTTCCGTGACTGGTCGCTTCGTCGGGGATGCCCCAGACGTGGTGGCTCCCGTCTCGCCTTCGAAGTTTCTGCTGTCGCCCGGCTTGCGCTTCCGGGCCGGGCATGGACGCGGCCCTACCTGCGCTGGCTGGGAGCCTCGTCTTGGGGTCCGCTATCACGGTGACGTTCCTGGACTCCCGCGCGCCGTGGAGCACTGGCTCAGCGCCGGTCTGTCCTGGTCGGCGCTCGACTGGCGTGCGGTGAGCGGCCGCGCGCAGACGATCGCCGGGCTGCCTTGCTCCGCGGGATCGACACGCTGGCCCGGCCGGCTTGCGCGCCGCGGTGGCAGCTCGACGGTCGACAAGCCCGCGCGCTGTTCGGCTTCCTGGGGATGGTGCCCCGCGAATACACCTCAGACCGAAACGAGTGCAGGGCCAGATCACCAAAGCCGGCCCGCCGCACGCCCGCCGACTACTCGTCGAGGCTGCGCACCACTACCGCCACCGCGCCAACGTCGGCGAGACGATCAAAGCGCGCCAGGTCGGCCAGGACCCGCGTGTCGTCGCCGTCGCGTGGCGCGCGCAGCGACGCCTCAACGCCCGCTGGAACCATCTGGCGGCCGCCGCGGCAAGCACACCGGAACCGTCGTCGTCGCCTGCGCGCGGGAACTCGCCCGTTCTGCTGGGGGGCCGCCACGCTCAACTGAACCCCCACCAGACAAATCGCCCCCCGCGTCGACGGCTGCCGGGGCGAGCACGAGCACACGAAGGCCGCCACGTCGCCATCCACCGGCCCACGACCACGGGCTATGGGCGACCGACCCAGCTGGGCCGCGCCGTTCTTAGAATGCAGCGCCCGGCGACGAACAAGGGTCTTGAGGTACCCAGCCCTCGCATATGAGCCTGACCAAGACTGGTCGAACACGCCGGACCTTCGCTCGTGCCCGCCCCGGGAACCGCCCCCGCCACCATGCCCCCGACACTCCGGCCACCCGGAAAACCCCGCGCTACCCCTTGACAGAACCCACTCCATATGAGCCCGGATCCACCGATCGGGGCGGTTGATCGCCTGAAGCGGAGCCGGCGACGTCGGCGGTGTCCGGTTGGGCGCCGTTTGTGGCGTGGCCGGGGGCATCGGCTTCGTGATGCTCGCGGCGGGGGTGATCTGGGGGGTTCGCGGGCGGGTGTGTTCGCGAGTGGTGTGCTCGGGGTGTGCTGCTGGTCGTCGGTGTGGCGGTTTGGTGCTCAGGCCGGGGCTGGGAGTGCGCGGATGCGGTTCAGGGCCGCGATGTAGTCGCCGTGCCAAGGCCAGCGGGCGGGGAGGTGCAGCGTCCAGCCGCGGGCGTGGCTCGTCAGGCGCCCCGGGATCTGGAGGAGCCGGCGGCCGAGGGTGCGCGCGGCGCGGATCGTGGTGTTGGGGAGCCCGAGGAGTTGGGTCCAGCGCAGGAGGTTGTGCGCGAGCGCGGCGAGCACGGTCCAGGCGCCGTTGGCGTTGAAGTCGCCGGAGGGGAATGCGCGAGCGCCTGGTCCTTGAGTGATGACCTGGTCAACGACAGCGTGATCGCGGTGCTCAGTCTCGACAAGCGTGATCTCCTCGACACGGTTGGTGATGAAGCAGAAGTGGCGCCAGTCGGGCCAAAACTCGGCTTGGGGCCCAACCAGGCGGGTGGCCTGACGACCAGTCGCCGGTCGCCGTAGCGGGTCTCAGCGATCTGTGCCTCGCCCTGCTCGGGGTAGGCGATCGTCTGCCAGGCGTCCTCGGAGATCCCTTCGACCGCGACGCGGACCGTCTTGATCATCCGCACCCCGATCGAGTACTGCCAGCCCGCTCGCTCGAGCCGCTCGAACACCTTGATGTTCCAGAACCCGGAGTCCGCGCGTAGGAGCTTGACGCCGCTGGCGCCGGCGCGGTCGACTCTGGCGACCAGCTCGTCGGTGAAGCGCTTCATTCCTTTCTGCGTGTTCGCCGATCCCTTGCGGACACGGATGTGCAGCGTCTCCAAGGGTGTCCGCACGGATCGCCAACAGCGGGTGGAGGCCAAGCACCTGCGTGTAGCCGTAGCTGGCGCCCTGCTTGAGGCGGCCACAGACCTCGCCGACGAAGCTGTCCACGTCGATGACCAAGCGGCTATTGCCGGGCCCGGCGCGAGCGGGTCTGTCCGATGAAGTGTGTGGGGTTGGGGTAATCGATCGGGCTCGCCGAGAGCGGCGGGCCGGAGAGGATCCCGATGTCTGAGAGTCGTTCTGGGTCGACGAGCTACAAGATGCAGTGCTTGCAGGACCAGCCGAAGAAGCGGCGGCGCCGGGCTCCGAAGGAGCTCTCGCCCGAGGTTGCCGAGCAGCTGAAGGGACTGCTCCCGGACGAGGCGCTCGCCGAGGCCGTGAAGGGCCTGCGGCCGGAGGAGATCACCGGCGCGGGCGGCTTGCTCACGCAGCTCGCCGGCCGTGTCATCGAGGCCGCTTTGCAGGGCGAGCTGACCGGGCATCTCGGCTACCCGCCCGGGGAGGCGCCGCCCGGCGGCGGCCCGAACATCCGCAACGGTTCGACGCGGAAGACGCTGTCGACCGATCTAGGGGATATCGCGATCCGGACCCCCAGGGATCGTGATGCGAGTTTCGAGCCGCAACTCGTCCGCAAGCGCCAAACGAGGCTGGCCGGCCTGGACGAGAAGATCATCGCGCTCTACGCCGGCGGGATGACGATCCGCGACATCACCGCCCACCTGGAGGGCCTCTACGGCGTTGAGATCGGCCGCGACACCGTCAGCCGCGTGACCGACGCCGTCCTCGCCGACGTCCAGGCGTGGCGCTCACGGCCGCTGGATGGGATCTACACGATCGTCTATTTGGACGCCCTTTCGGTGAAGGCCGCGAGGATCGCTCGGTTCAGAACCGCGCTTGCTACCTGGCGATCGGCGTCACCTTGGAGGGCACCAGGGAGGTCCTCGGCCTGTGGTGGCGCGAAACGGAGGGGCAAAGTTCTGGCTGGCAGTCCTCAACGATCTCAACCAGCGCGGCACCCAGGACGTCCTGATCTGCTGCGTCGATGGCCTCGAAGGATTTCCCGAAGCGATCGAGGCCGTGTTCCCCCAGGCGTGGGTTCAGACGTGCATCGTTCATCCGATCCGCTCGGGGATGCGCTACGTCTCCTACCGCGACCGCCGCGCCGTCGCCGCCAGCCTGCGCCCGATCTACACCGCAGCGAACGCCGAGGACGCCGCGCTTGCCCTTGATCGCTTCGACGATCAATGGGGCTCGCAGTACCCGATGATCACCCAGTCGTGGAGAGCCAGGTGGGAGTACATCGTCCCGTTCCTCTCGCTCCCAGCGGCGCTCCGCAAAGCCGTCTACACCACGAACGCGATCGAGAACCTCAACCGCCAAATCCGCAAGGCGATCAAGACCCGCGGCAGTTTTCCCGACAGCAGGCCGCGACGAAGCTGATCTACCTAGCGATCCACAACGCCACGACCAAGTGGGAGAAGGCCCGCGACTGGCCAGCAGCGATCAGAGCGTTCAAAATCCACTTCACCGACAGAATCCCCGACTAGCATTAGCATTCAACCAACCAGCCCGACCCCACACACAGAAGGTCGGACACTCTCGCGCCGGCCTTCCACGCCCGCTCGATCGACCGGGCGAGCAGCGCGTCGAGCTGCCGCACGTGCCCGAACGTGAACGCCCGCAAGAACGTCCCCAAAGTCGACGGGGCCGCCATCCAGCCCCCAACAGACGACCGGTCCGGCCCGCCCGCAGCACGCCGCAGTCATCGATGCTGTCAGCACCCAGGATCATCGCGAACACCAGCGCCATGATCTTGCGGCCCGCGTTGGCCGGCCCGGGCCGCCCTGGACGCAGGCGCACGAGATCCCCGGCCAGCAACTCGACGCCGAGACGCCCGGCGAGCGTCGCGACGAGCATCACACCCGCGTCTGAAACGACGCGCTCGTCATCGAAAACGACCTCGACCCGGTTCAGTCCGATCGGCTTATCATCGTCACCACGAAGGTGACCTCCCGTCGCAGGCCCCGGCTGCCGTGAACGGCCGTGAAAGCCTGCACTGGAGGTCATTCTTCCGTCTCGGCCGGACAGAACCCACCTACCGATCGGTGGATCCAGGCTTAGCGCCTCGTGAGTCATGGTGGACCGCTTCCAGGGCCTGGAGGATCGCGCGCGCGAGGCTTTCGGGGTATTATCTCCGAGGTCTCGGGTTGGCCAGCAGGTCGCGTGCTGCGCTTCGTCCTCGTTGATCGGCCCGAGCCCGACGCTTCTTCGCGGTCGGCAACGGCATGTAAGCACGCGCGGCGCGCATCTGCCGCGCACGCTCGACCTCCTTCTCGGCCTGCGTAGTGCTCACACGCTCACCGGTGTGGAGACTGGCGAGACGACGCGCGGCGCCCGCCTGAAGCTTCGAGCCGGCTCCGCCCGTTGGAGGTGGTCGCCGGCGCTCCCCGCTTGTCGCCGGGCCACGCTGGCGAGCGTGTCAGCGCCCACCGGGCGAGCAGGAGGTAGAGCCTGAGCGCCAGGCAGAGCGGAGCGGGCCTACTCCGGCGGCTCGCCGACCAGCAAGCCACACCACCCGTAGGTCGACGCGCGGGTCGGAGAAGACGCCAAGGCGGCCAGGTGCGCCGGGTCGGAGCGCCACCAAGCCGAGGCACTTCTCGGGCGGGCAGATTCGGGACACGCGGGCCGCCCGAGGGCTGGCGACGTGGCCGAGAAACCGGCTACCTGCAGGCCGTTTGTAGTGGGCGATCCAGGACTCGAACCTGGGACCTCTTCCTTATCAGAGAAGCGCTCTAACCAACTGAGCTAATCGCCCTTGTGGCTCTGCGACTGGGATTTCCTGCGATCGAGACCGGCAACCGTCCGATCGGATGGAAAATCCATGCAGCCGATCGCTTGAGTCGGTCGCATCACCGCCGGCATCTTATCGCCGGTCGTCCGCTGGCTCTCTTCGGCGGGACCGGTCCCCGGCGTACCGTCGTGGCATGGGCGACGAGGAACGCGCCTTGCGGTGTCGGCTCCCGGACAGCGGCGGTTTGCTGCGCCGCGAATGCCCGGGTGGGACGGTGGCTGCGCGAGCGGCCCGTTGTTGATGGCCTGAGACCCGCGCGAGTTCACGAGCGACGGTGAGCCCTCGGCGCGATCGGGGATGGAGCGCGAAGCACGGCCAGGCACCGCTCGGCGCGGTCAGCGACCAGCTCGGCGAGACGGCCCGGCAGTGGCCGGTCGAGCGCGGCGACCTCGGGGGTGGAAGCCGCCTCGGCAAACGCTCGCGGCACGCGCACCGCGAGCTCCTCGACGCGCGCGACCACACGTTCCGGGTCGAGACCGAGATCGCCCGCGGCCTGGGGCCAGGTGTTGCGGTACGGAAAGACGCCATAGTCACCGCCGATCTTCATGGCGAACCTCAGCTTCTTCTCGTGGGTGCCATACGGAAGGGCGGACGCGATGTCGTAGAGCGGCGCCAAGCGCACCTGACCGGAGGCGAGCAGGAGGGAGTAGTTCTTCGCGTGCGCGTCGGTGCCGGCAATCAGCCAGTTCCAGGCGAGGGCGTCGAGGAATCGCCAGATCGCGCCCTCCGCGACACGAGGCGGCACGGCGCCACGGAGGAGACGGGCCACCTCCTTGGGGCCTGGCCCCCCCTCGTTCTGGTATTTGCGGGACGGCGCCACGCCGAGGGCCTGACACACGTCCTCCTGATGGATCCGGGCGAGACGCCCGTGGAGCAGGCGGCGGTCGTAGCGATCGACGACGATCGCGCGCTCCTCGACAAATCGGGCGACGCGCGTGCGGGCCGCGACGAGACCGGCGCGACGGGCTGAGTCGAGGCACAGGTGCTCGTTGAGGTCGTGATCGTCGAGGCCGACGACGGCGGGCTTGAGAATGTGACTCGTCGCCATCGACCCCGAGGGGACACCCCAGCGCCCGTCCTCGTAGAGGAGAGCGGTCTTGGCCTGGGCTCCGGCAAGGCTGAACTGCCCGGTGAACTCTCGACCGAGCCACGCCGTAGCGTCCGCGCGCAGCTCGCGCAGACGGTCGGCGACCTGCTGATCGGTCAACCAGGTCACGTCCCCGGGCTGACCGATGACCTCGTCGACGGCGTCGGGGGCGGCGAAGCGCACCGCGCCGGCGCAGTCGTGGCCGATCGGCGTCGCCAGCATGGAGAACGGGGACGACGCCGAGACGTGGAAGTCGCGCGCCCAGCGCGAGAGGACGGCCTCGTTGTCAGGGAGCAGGCCCCAGAGCCAGGGCGTGACGGCACGGTCGGGATGGGAACGCACCTGCGTCGGCATGGAGACCGACAGCGGCGTCGCGTTTCGCCTCTCCCGGTAGTCGTTCTCGTAGTCGAATCGGAGATGACCGCCCGGAAGCCGCGTCAGCGTCCCGGCGATCGCGTCGTCGAGGATGACGACCAGGCTGTCGGTCATGGGCCGCGATGCTCATCGAGAACGGCGTCAAGGTCGATCGTGTCGCCTCTAGCCGATTGGTCGGCCTCGGGCCGAGGCGTCACCTCGAGGGCCAGCCCCAGCGCGTCGAGAACACGGAGGAGAAGGCCGAACTCGGCCGTCGGCTTGCCGGCCTCGAACTCGTAGATCCACTTCCGGGAGACCCCGGCACGCGCGGCGAGCTGCGCCTGATTCATCCCCAGGTCCTTTCGCCGGCCGCGGACGACTGCCGCGAGGTCACGGACGGTCTGGATAGTCATGGGCTTTCCTTTGCCACCGTTCGATTGCAACCATATCATGCCACCATTCGGTAGCGGCCCTGTTGTGCCACCGTTCAGTCTCGCGGTTCATTGGAAGCCGTACGGTGGCATCCGCTCGAAGCCGTCGGCCCCACGCAAGGACAGGAGACCTGTGGCCGCTGCCGTCCCTCGCTGACTCTGCGGGCCCGTGCGGTCCACGCCTCCTTCCGCGGGCGCGGCCCCGGGCGAGACCGATGAATCTGGCGCTCGTTCGGGGTCCAAGCATGTGCGGCCAAGGCGTCGCACATCTGCTAACCGATCAGCGAGGTCGATCTTGCGCGCCGATGATGAGACGGGCTTCCCCAAACTCGCCGCGCCGGCGCGCCGCGCGCTGTCGGCCGGCGGCTACACGCGGCTCGATCAGCTGGCTCAGGTCTCCGAGTCCGATCTCGCGAAGCTGCACGGCATGGGGGCGGCTGCGATCGCGACCCTGCGCCGGACGCTTCATGAGCGCGGCCTCTCCTTCCACGCGGACGCTCCCGCCTCCGCCGATCCGCACGCGCCGGCGGGGTCCCCCGGCGAGGTCGACGAGTACCTTCGTGGTGTTGACGAGCCGGGCCGCAGCACGCTTGAAACGCTGCGGCGCACCATCCTCGAGATCGTCCCGGACGCCGAACAGGTGATCTCCTACAGCGTTCCAGCCTTCCGGGCCCGCGGCGCGACGATCGCCGGCTTTGCCGCGTTTCGAAATCACCTGAGCTACCTGCCATTCAGCGGCTCGGTCCTCGCGCAGCTTGCGGCAGAGCTCGACGGCTATGCGATGACCAAGAGCTCCCTGCACTTCCCGGCCGACCGCCCCCTGCCGGAGGCCCTCGTCAGGAAGCTGATCGCGGTGCGCCTCGCGCAGGTCGACGGCCGCTCGCGTTGACCCGCTGCCACAGCGTCCCCTGGCCGGCGATCCGCCCCGCCGCCCGCAGCGAACCATCGCGAGCCCGACCTCGAGCGACGTGTGGCTTGCAACATTCGCCACGAACCCGCGAGGCGGAGACGGGCGTGTTAGGCTCGCGCCGATGCGTCGCCTCCTCCCCGCGTTGCTCCTCCTCCTGATGCTCCTCCCCGCCGGCGCGCAGGCGGCCAGCGGTCCGCAGGATCGCTACGTCGTCTCGGGGGATGTCCTCGTCGCCAAGGGGGAGACGGTCGGCGACCTCGTGGTCCTCGACGGCAACATCCTCGTCCGGGGAACCGTACACGGCGACATCGTCGCCCTCGGCGGCGACGTGACGCTCCGGGGCACGGTCACCGGGGACGTCGTGACGATCGCCAAGCGCGCGACGCTCGGCCGTCGCGCGCGGGTCGGCGGCGACGTCAAGTGGTTGCAGGACCGGCCGGTGGTCGCGCCGGGGGCTGTCGTCTCCGGCAAGGTCAAGCGCTTCGACGCCGGCACTTTCGGCACAACCGGGATCGAGGTGGCGATCGGCTTCTGGCTCGCCGTGACGATCTCCTTCCTGCTCGGCGGCCTCCTCCTACTACTGCTTGCTCCCGGCCTCTTCGACGGCGTCGTGCGCGGCGCCCGCTCGGGCCGCGGAGGGGCGATCATCGCTGGGATCCTCCTCTTCATCCTGCTCCCGATCCTCGCGATCGTGCTCCTGGTGACCGTGGTCGGCACCCCGCTCGGGATCGGGCTCCTGCTCGCCCTCGGGCCGATCTACGCGATCGCCTACATCGCCAGCGCCATGGTCCTCGGACGCCGCGTGGTCAAGTCAGGCGGTCGGGCCGTCGCCTTCATCGCCGGCCTGGCGATCCTCCGCGTGATCGCCCTGATCCCCTTCCTCGGCGGCCTGATCAGCCTGCTCGCGACGATCTTCGGGCTCGGCACGCTGTTCGTCTCGCTGCGCCGCGCCCGCACCGTCTGACGGCTCGGGACCGGCCCCCGGCGAGTTCCCCCGCGGGTGCCTTCTCGATGAAGCTCACGCCCCTGCGGGCCTCCCGGCGAGCTCGGCCCTCACGACGCCGGCGGCGAGCTGTGCAGTCGTCCGGCCAACTCGAGCGCCTCGTCGAGAGAATCGAACCGGAGCTCCGCCCGATACGCCCCGCCGGCCGCCGGCCGGACACGGACGTCGGCGCCCAGCGCCAGGCCGAGGGCGTCGCCGATCCTCGCACACGCGTCCTGCTGGTCTGGGTGGGGACCCGCGACGGCAGAGGCTGGCCGATCGCGGGACGCCGAGGCCTCGTCGTTGGCCTCACGAGCGCGTTGCTCGAGCACGCGCACCGACCAGGCCTCGGCGGCCGCGGCTCCGGCGAGCGAGCGGCGGGCCTCGTGATCGTGGGCGAGCAGCAGCGCTCGCCCGTGGCCCTCGCTCAACGTGCCGTCCTCCAGCAGGGAGAGGGCCTCGTCGGGAAGCTCGAGCAGGCGGAGCAGGTTCGACACGGCGACCCGACTGCGGCCGATCCGCAGGCCGACGTCCTCGCGGGTGAGTGCGAGCTCCTCGACGAGCGCGGCGCATGCCCGGGCCTCCTCGATCGGGTTGAGGTCCTCGCGAGCCATGTTCTCGATCAGCGCGATCTCCAGCGCCTCGGCGTCACCGCGGGCCCGGACGAGAGCGGGGATCCGTTCGAGGCCGGCGAGCTTGGCCGCCCGCCAGCGGCGCTCACCGGCGATCAGCTCGAAGGTCCCGCCGGTCCGCGGACGGACGAGCACCGGTTGAAGGACGCCGCGGGCACCGAGGGAGTCGGCGAGCCCGGCGAGCGCCTGCTGATCGAAGTGCCGGCGCGGCTGGCGGGGGTTCGGCGCGATCATGTCGACCGGCAGCTCGCGGAGCTCGTCGACCTCGCCGTCAACCGTCTCGGACACCGCGAGGATCGCGGCCAGACCGCGGCCGATCCCGCGCGACCGGGGAGCGTGCGGACTCATCGGCGCTTCCAGCCTATGCACAACCAGCGATATCCTCGACGTGACGGGCGACTTCCTAGGCACGTGCGGCGACCTCCTTGGCCAAGGCCGTGTACGCGTCCGACCCCGCGCAATGGGGGTCGTGGACCGTGATCGGGACGCCAAAGCTGGGCGCCTCGCTGATCCGCACGTTGCGGGGGATCACGGTGTCGAACAGGAGCTCGGGAAAATGCTGGCGCACCTCGGCTGCGACGTCCTGGCCGAGGCGCGTCCGGCCGTCGTACATCGTCAGGAGCATGCCGCCGACGCTGAGGCGGGGGTTTAGGTCCCGCTGAACGATCGCGACGGTCTCGAGCAGGGCCGCCAGCCCCTCGAGCGCGTAGTACTCGGCCTGGACCGGAACGATCAGCTTGTCGGCCGCGACGAGGGCGTTGACCGTCAGCGGCCCCAGCGACGGCGGGCAGTCGAGCAGCACACAGGCGAAGCGGTCGCCGAGTGGGCGGAGCGCGTCGCGGAGGATGTTCTCCGATCCGGCGACCCGCGGCAGCTCGACGTTGGCGCCGGCGAGTCCCGCGCCGGCGGGCATCAGAAACAGCCGGTTCACGTTCGTCGCGTGGATCGCCTCGGCCGCCTCGCACGTCCCGGCAAGGACGTCGTAGACGCTCGGACGCAGCGTCCTCGCCATACCCAGGCCGACGGTCGCGTTGGCCTGGGGATCGATGTCGATCAAGAGCGTTCGATATCCGGCCTCGGCGATGCAGGCGGCGAGGTTCACGGCGGTGGTCGTCTTTCCCACGCCGCCCTTCTGGTTTGCCACGGCGAACACGCGCGTGCCCGACCACGCCGCGGATGGAGGTGGCCGCTCGGGGCGCCCGGCCGCCGAGATCGGGGCATCGTTCGCTCCCGATCCAAACGGCTGAGCCTCCGCCGCTCCGGCGCTTTCCGGCCCCGCGGCCGCCGCGGACTGGCTGGCCGCGGTCGATCCCCGCCGACGTGGTTCGCGCCCAAACAGTGTGACCTTCAACTCGAGACTCCTAGCGGCCTTTTGCTGGCTATTCCCGGTCGACGCGGAAACCGCGCGGGCGTCGGGCCAACCTTCACGTAGACGTGCAGGTGATGTTCCTGGCTACCAGGATACGGCTCGCTCCGGACCGGAGTGCGGCTCTCGAGCGCCAGCTCGCCGGCGGCTCGCTCCGCGGCGGCCTCCGCCTCCGGGTCCCTATGCCCGCGCCACACCACGAGCGCGCCGCCGAGCCGCAGCAGGGGCGCCGCGTACTCGCAGAGGACCGCGAGCGGCGCGACCGCACGCGCCGTCACGACATCCTGCCCGCCGGAGCCCTCCTCCCAAGCCTCCACACGAGCACCCACGACGGATGCGTTGCGCACGCCGGCCGCCGAAGCCACTCGCTCGATGAAGGCGCACCGCCGTGCCGAGCTCTCCAGAAGCGAGACGGCCGCCCCCGGGAGCGCGACCGCCAGCGGCAGACCTGGAAAGCCAGCGCCGGACCCGACATCGACCAGCCGGCGCGCCGAACGCACGACGTCAAGGTCGAGCGCGGTCAGCGAATCGGCCAGGTGGACATCGACCGCCTGGCGCGCGGCGGTCACCGTCGAAGGGGCGTGCGCGTCGGTCGCCAGGACCTCCAGGACGCAGCGCAGCTGTCCGATCTGGCCGTCGGTCAGCTCGTACCGTGCGGCGAGGCCCGCCAGACGGCGCGTCACGATGCCGGCGTCGGCCCCGGCGGTCATGCTCGCGCCCGTGCCCGCGCGATGAAGTCCGCATACCGCTCGCACATGTCCGCCAGGCGGCCCGCCGCGTACGCATCCAGTTCAGGCGTGAGACCCGACTCGAGGACTGGCAGGACATCCTCCACGAGCCCCGGCCCGCGGGCCATCCACTGGTAGTAGCTCCGGCCGCCGTGGCCGTACGGCCCGTACAGCTTGGTGCGCGGAAAGCGCTCGACGAGCCACGCGAAAAGCGCCGCGTGACGCGTGTGCATCCGCAGCGTGATCTGGGGTTGCTTGCCGTCGCCGCCGAAAGAGCCCTCGCCGACGAGGATCCCCACGACGATGCCCTGCTCGAACGGCGTCAGGCTGCCCACGCCAGGGATCTGTCCGCCCTCCTTGTCACGAGAAAGATCGTCTCATCCTGATCGGATGTTGTTTCACCGTCATGAAAAACGTGAAACACAGCGGCGACAGGGCGACCTGGAAGCGGCGCCGGCGAGCCTGTTCAGGACGGCGCGGGCCCGCCGGCAGCGGCCGTGACGACGAGCCGCCGCTCGGGCTCGTCACCTTCGCTGTGGGTCTCCACCCCGCCGCGCTCGCGAAGATACTCGTGGACGAACCGGCGCTCCGCCGCGGACATCGGGTCGAGCTCGACCGGCTCCCCCGTCCGCTCGGTCGTCGCCGCGGCATCCTCGGCACGGGCGCGCAGGGCCTCCTCGCGACGCTGCCGGTACCCCGCAGCGTCGACGACCACCCGCGGCCCACCGGCACCCCCGCGGAGCACGATCCGCTGGGCGAGGTGCTGGACGGCCTCGATCGTCTGCCCGTGGCGGCCGATGAACCGCCCGAGGTCCGCCCCGTCGAGCGTCCCGGTGAGGAGCCCGTCAGCCTCGACGATACGCACCTCCGCGGTCAGGTCCATCGCGTCGACGAGCGTCTCGAGCAGATCGCGCAGCTCGCCCGCCGGATCGAACTCCTCTACTGCCGGCGAATCTCCATTCCCGATCGTCACCGACGCCTCCCCGAGCGCTTTTTCTTCTTCCGCGGCGGGGGCGGGGGCGCGGAGCCCCGCGGCCGCGCGGCGGCCGGCTCCTCCTTGGCCGCAGTCCCGTCGGGCCCGGCGCCCGCCGGCGGCTTCGGCGCGCCCCGTGCGGGGCGGGCCCTGCCCGGTGTCGCCTTCGCGGCCGGCGTTCGCGCGGCGCCGGTCGGGCCGGGCCCCGCCTTGCCGTCCGTCGGCTGCTGAGCGCCCGCCTGGTCGGTCGACCCAGAACCCGAGCTCTTCGACGCCGCCTTCGCAGGCGATCCCTTCGCGGACGACCCCCTCACAGGCGACCCCTTCGCAGGCGACCCCTTCGCGGGCGATCCCTTCGCTGAGGAGCCCTTCGCCGGTGCGGTCCGTGCCGCCCGCGACGCGCCGGGTTCGGCCGAAGCCGCTCCGCCTGCCTTCGCGGCCCTGCCGCCCGGGGTCGTGGCCGCCTGCTTCGGCTTGGCCGGAGTCGGTCGGGCGCCTCCCCCCTTCGGCGCCGTCCGCCCGTTCTTGGCAGGTTGGGCCTGACTGGATCCGGTGACCGCGCTCCGCGCGGCCTCGCGCGTAGCCGCCAGCCGGGCCATCAGTCCCTGGGGCGGGGGCTTGTCGGGCGGCAGAGCGGCCGCCTTTCCCGCCGCACCGCCGCCGCGGCCGCCGCCGCCGCTCGCCGCCGCGGCCACCCTCGCCTCGGCCGCCAGGGCCAGCATCGGCGCAGAGCGCCGCCTGACTATGTACTGCTGGCCGACCGTCCAGATGTTCGTCGTGATCCAGTAGACCAGCAGACCGGCTGGGAATCCGCGAATGAAGAGTACGAAGACGAACGGCAGCCCGAGCATCAGCAGCCGCTGATTGCGGTCGACCGTCGCGGTAGTCAGCAGGCTCGCGACGAGCTGCGATCCGACGTAGAGGACGACGAGGATCGCCAGCACGCCTCCATGTGCCGCTGAGGTGACGTCTGGGATGAAGAGGAACTTTCCGGAATTCGGGTCGATCGCGCCGCAGCTGGTGTTGCCGATCGCCGTCTGCGAGACGATGTGGTGGGCCTTCAGCGCCGCGCCGCAGATATGCGGCTTGAGGTCCAGCCGCAGCATGTAGAAGAGCGACAGGAAGACCGGCAGCTGGAGCACGAGCGGGAGGCACGAGCCGAACGGGTTGACCTCGTTCTGCTTGTAGAACTTCATCATCTCCTCGTTGAGGCGAGGCTTGTCGTCCTTGTACTTCTTCTGAAGCTCCTTCAGCTCCGGCCCCAGCGCCTGGAGCTTGGCCATCGAGGAGAACTGCTTGAGCGTCAGCGGTACGAGCGCGGCGCGCACGACGATCGTCAAGCCGATGATCGCGAGGCCCCAGCTCCCGCCCGTGATGTGCGCGTGAATGAAGACGAGGATCGTCTCGAACACCTTGATCAGGGGGCCGAAGGCGTCCTGGATGATGTTGGCGGAGATCGTCGGCATCAGCTTGAAGATGGGTCTGGCGGCGGCACGCGGAACAGTCGCTGCGCCGAGACCGGGTCGAAGCCGCCGTGACTGAAGGGGTTACAGCGGAGCAGGCGCCACCCGGACAGAAGCAGGCCTCTGAGTATGCCGAAGTCGCGTACCGCCTGCGCGGCGTACCGCGAGCAGGTCGGCTCGTACTTGCAACGGCGCGGCGTGAGCGGGGATATCGTCCGCTGGTACGCGGCGATCGTGCCCAGGATGACGGCCCGCAGCGGCCTCATCGCGTCGTGCTCCCGAGCCGGAGACCCGACTTGGCCAGGAGCTCGTCGACCGCCCGCTGGATGCCATCCAGGCCCTCGGTCTCGGCAAGCTCGCGCGACGGCGGTCGGGCGACCACGACAACATCGAATCCCGCCCATCCGGTCGTCTGATCCTCGCCGAACGCCTCTCGCAGCAGCCGCTTGACACGATTGCGCTCGACCGCGCCGCCGACCCGCCGGCCAACCGACAGGCCGAGCCGCGGAGCGTCGCCGTCCGCGCGGGGAAACGTGTAGAGCACGAGGTGCCGGTTGGCCACCGAGCGGCCCTGGCGGTAAACGCGGTCGAACTCGGCGCTGCGTGAGAGACGGCCCGCCGCCCGCCGGCCCGTACCGGCGTACCGGCGCTCGACCACGCTCAGACCGTGAGGCGCTTGCGGCCCTTTGAGCGTCGCCGCTTCAGCGTCAGCTGCCCGGCCCGCGTCTGCATGCGGGCACGAAACCCGTGCGCACGAGCGCGCTTGCGCTTTTTCGGTTGGTATGTCCGCTTCATCAGAGTGCCGATCGCCGACCGATGGGTCGTACGCGGGAAGAGGAGTATAGACGCCGCCAGAGGTCGGATGCGCCCGGCGGTCGGCCCGCGTTTTTCCCGCCAAATGCGCCTTGGCCTCCTGGGAGCCCACGACCCCGTTGCTATATTCGCGCCGCTCGGGGCGAGCACGGTCGGGCCCCTCTCGCCACAGACTCGACGTCGGACCCGTTGGGGAGGCTTTCGCGCGTCATGTCACTGGAGCCTCAAGTCGCGTGGAGCCAGATCCGCAACGAGCTGCGTGCGGTCGTCGGTGAGCGGACCTACGGCTTGTGGATAGAGGCGCTGCGCTGGGAGGGCCTGCACGAGGGAACACTCAGCCTGAGCGGGCCACCGGAGGTCTCGGCATGGGCCGCCGACCGCCTCGGCGAGCTCATCCAGCGGGCTGCGGTCAACGCGCTGGGCGCCGGCACCTCGGTCCGCATTCTCCCGTCCGGGCAACCCGGCGACGGTACTCGCCCCAGGGCCACCGGGGCCACTCGGGCCACCGCACAGTCGGCGCCGCCAGCGCACCCTGCACCAGATGCCCTGAACCCCAAGTACAACTTCGAGCAGTTCGTGATCGGGGGATCCAACCGCCTCGCGCACGCGGCCTCGCTCTCGGTCGCCGAGCTTCCCGCCCAGGCTTACAACCCGCTCTTCATCTACGGCCCTCCCGGCCTTGGGAAGACCCACCTGCTCCACTCGATCGGGAACTACGTCCGGGCCTTCGGTGGCGGCCTGACGGTTCGGTACACGACCGTCGAGGCATTTACCAACGAGTTCGTCTCGGCCCTCGGCGGGGGGACCACCGGCAAGCACGAGTTCAAGCGTCGCTTTCGCGGCGTGGACGTGCTCCTGATCGACGACATCCAGTTCCTCGAGCGCAAGGCGGCCACCGAGCAGGAGCTCTTCCACACCTTCAACGCGCTCTACGACGCGGGCAGCCAGTTGGTGATCACGTCCGACCGCACGCCCGGCGACCTCGCAGCGATCGAGGATCGCCTGCGTGAGCGCTTCCAGTCCGGCCTCGTGACCGACATCGGTCGACCCGACTACGCGACGCGCGCGGCGATCCTCGGCAAGCGCGCGGCTCACGACGGGCTCGCGATCGACGATGCGACGCTCGCCGAGATCGCCAGCAGCGTGGCGAGCAACGTCCGCGCGCTCGAGGGCGCCCTGATCAGGGTCGTGGCGTACGCGTCCCTGACCGGTCACGAGCCGACCCCCGCGCTCGCCGCAGAGGTCATCGCGCGCCTGGGACTCCGCAGTCGACGCGCGGCCACACCGACGATCTCGACGATTCAGGGCGCGATCTGCGCGTACTTCTCCGTCACCCGCGAGGAGCTCCTCTCGCGTTCGCGGGCCCAGCGCCTGGCCTGGCCGCGCCACGTTGCGATCTACCTCGCCCGGGAGCTCACCGACCACTCGCTACCCGTGATCGGCCGGGAGTTCGGGGGACGCGATCACTCGACCGTCCTCAACGCGTGCAAGCGCGCAGCAGCTCATCTGGCCACCGACCCGAAGGCCTACAGTGCCATCGAGCAGTTGACAGCCGATCTGCGCCAACCTCCGGCGTGACCCGGCGCCACGCCGGCTCCAGCGCTCTCCACAGGCTCTCCGTCCACCGTCCCCCTCACATGCGAGCATGTGGGCGCCTATCCCCGTATCCACAGCTCCTGAGACTTCTACTCCGAGCAGTCAGGTATCCGTGAAAATCTCCCTTTCGACAGCCGAGCTCCTGCACCAACTGCAGACGGCTTCGCGAGTCGCCTCCACGCGGAGCGCGATCCAGGCCCTCTCCGGCATCAAGATCGCGGCGAGCACCGATGGTGTCGAGATGCTCGCGACCGACATGGAGGTCGGCCTGCGCCTTACGCTGACCGCTGAGGTCGCGCGCCCGGGCCAGGTCGTCCTACCTGCACGCCTGATGCTCGACGTCGCACGGGCGCTGCCCGGCCCCGGAGTATCGCTCGAGCTGCGCGATGCCGAGCAGGACGTCGAGATCGTCTCGGGAGCGACGACCTTCCACATCCGTACGCTGCGCGCCGACGACTTCCCGCCGCTGCCCGAGGCCGGCGGGGAGGCGGACATCACCGTGCCGGCGGCTGCCTTCGTGGAGACGATCGCAAAGGTCGCCCGGTCGGCCTCGCGCGACGAGACGAGGCCGATCCTGACCGGGATCCTCGTCTCCGCCTCGGCCTCCGAGCTGCGCATGGTCGCGACCGACTCCTACCGGCTCAGCGTCAAGGAAACAGTCCTCGCCCAGCCTCTGGAGCGCCCGTTCGAGGCCAATGTCCCGGCCCGCGCCCTTCAGGAACTGGTCCGCATCGCCGGCCAGACGGAGCTCGCGAGCCTCACCGTCAGCCCGCGCCAGAACCAGATCGTGTTCAGCTTCGACGGCGTCGTCCTATCCTCACGGTTGATCGACGGTCAATTCCCGAACTATCGCCAGCTTCTGCCCGAGCGCTCGGAGCACGAGCTGCGACTCGCGCGCCAGGAGCTCACCGACGTCGTGCGGCGGATCAGCCTCCTGGCCCAGAAGAACGCCCCGGTGCGGCTCGCGTTCGCGCCCGGCGAGGTGACCGTGTCCGCCCGGACGCCGGACGTCGGCGAGGCGAGCGAGACGCTCCCCGTGCCATTTCAGGGAGAGGCCTTCGACATCGGCTTCAATCCCGACTTCCTGCGCGACGGCCTCGAGAGCGTCGAGTCCGACGAGTTGATCCTCAAGCTGACGAGCCCGCTGCGCCCCGGCCTGATCGAGGCGGCCGACGGAAGCGGCTTCGTCTACCTGGTCATGCCGATCAGGCTGAACGTCTGAGGCCGCGTCAGCGGTGCGCGTCGAGCGCCTCCAGCTGCGCGACTTCCGCTCCTACGAGAGCGCCTCCGTCGCCCTGGGTCCCGGTCTGACGGTGATCCACGGGCCCAACGGAGCGGGCAAGACGAACCTCCTCGAGGCCGTCTACTTCGCCTGCACGGCCCGGTCGTGTCGGACGACCAACGAGCGGGAGATGGTCCGCTTCGGCGCCAGCGCGACGCGCGTCGTGCTCGACGGCCGTGTCGCGGAGGAGCCCCACCAGCTGTCGGTGGGATTCGAGCCGGGAGAGGCGAAGCGGATGACGGCGGACGGAGCCCCCCTCCAGCGATTGCTGGACGCTCCGCACCGCCCGCTCGTCTGCGTCTTCCTGCCCGACCGCCTGGAGCTCGTCAAGGGCGCACCCGGACTCCGCCGCGCCCATCTCGACCAGGTCGTGGCCGGACTGTGGCCGGCGCGCGCCGCGACCCGGCGCGCTTATGCCCAGGCCCTCGCCCAGCGCAACGCCCTGATCTCCCGGGTGCGCTCGGGAGCCTGCGGACGGGAGGCCGTAGCCGCCTGGGATCTCGAGCTCGCGACCCACGGGGTCGCGCTGCGCGACGACCGAGCGGCCGCCACGCGGGGCGTCGCCGAGCGTTTCCAGCGACACGCCGAGACCCTCGGCCTGGTGGGCTCGGCGACGATCGCCTACAGGCCGCGCACGCAGGCGACGTCCGCCGCCGAGCTCGCGGGCGAACTCGGCGAGCGTCTCTCGCAGGATCTCGAGCGGGGGTTCACCGGCCACGGTCCCCATCGCGACGATCTGGTGTTCCGCAACGAGGGCCACGAACTTCGGGCATACGGGTCGCAGGGACAACAGCGCCTCGCCTTGCTCTCGCTGCTACTCGCCGAACGTGACGCGCTGGCCGCCGAGCGCGACCGACCGCCGCTGGTGCTGCTCGACGACGTGATGAGCGAGCTCGATCACGACCGCCGTCAGCGCCTCTCGGATGAGCTGCGCCGCGGCGGCCAGGCCCTCATCACGACGACCGATGTCGAGCACGTGCCCGGCGGCCACGACGCCGAGGTCGCCCGGGTGGAGGTCGTCGGAGGCGCGGTCCTCGGGGAGGTCGTCGCGGCTTGACCCGGCGGGCCCCCCGGCCACTCGGGCCGGCACTCGAGGCGCTGCTGGCACGGATCGCGCCGGCGAGCACGCTGGCCTCCGTCCAGGCGGTCTGGCTGGCGGCCGCCGGCCCCGCCGTCGGCGCCCACGGCACCCCGATCAGTGAGCGCAACGGCGTTCTCACGGTGGCCTGCGACGAAGCCGTCTGGGCCAACGAGATCGAGTTGATGGGCCCAGATCTCGTCGCCGCGATCAACGCTGCGGTGGGCGCCGAGTTGCTCAACGCCGTGACCTCCCGGGCAGCCTCTCGCCCGGCCCCCCGGCGAGCCCGCCGTCGGAAACCCAAATAGACCGATTTGCAGGGCTTTCGTCCGACGTGCCAGGGGTCTTCGGGAGGTCCGCTGTGGTAACATGAGAAGGACTTAGGAAGACCCGCCCCGGCCTGTCGTCAGCCCGACACCGACCGGGGCGTTCTCGTGTAATCGGAGGATCATTGGCAGATCAGAGCAACCGGGGTGCCGCCGACTATGGCGCCCAGGACATCACCGTGCTGGAGGGCCTCGAGGCGGTCCGGCTGCGTCCGGGCATGTACATCGGTTCGACGGGCGTCCGTGGTCTCCACCACCTCGTCTACGAGGTCGTCGACAACTCGGTCGACGAGGCGCTCGCCGGCTTCGCCAACGAGGTCTCCGTGACGATCCACCCCGACAACTCGGTCACCGTCGTCGACGACGGCCGCGGGATCCCGGTCGGGATCATGGAGAAGGAGGGTCGCCCGGCGGTCGAGGTCGTGCTGACCGTCCTCCACTCGGGCGGCAAGTTCGGCGACAGCGACGGCTACAAGGTCTCCGGCGGACTCCACGGAGTCGGCGTCTCGGTCGTCAACGCGCTCTCCGAGCGGCTCGTCATCGAGATCAGCCGCGACGATCACGTCTGGTCGCAGGAATACGCCCGCGGCGCGCCCCAGCACCCGCTGGTCGAGGGGCGTGCGCTCGGTCCCGACGAGCCGACCGGGACGAGCATCACCTTCCATCCGGATCCCGAGATCTTCGACGTGCTCGAGTTCGACGTCCGCACGCTGGAGGAGCGACTGCGCGAGACGGCGTTCCTGACCCGCGGCCTGAAGATCGTGCTCGCCGACGAGCGCGAGGCCGGCACGCTGGTCGAGTTCCAGTACGACGGCGGGATCGAGGACTTCGTCCGCTACCTCAATCAGAACAAGGAGCCGGTCGGCAAGAAGGTGATCTTCTTCTCCGGCGACAGCGACGAGGGCGCCGTCGAGGTCGCGATGCAGTGGAACTCCTCCTACCAGGAGTCGATCTTCTCGTTCGCCAACAACATCAACACCCACGAGGGCGGCAGTCACCTGAGCGGCTTTCGCTCGGCCCTGACGCGGACGCTGAACCGCTACGCCCGCGAGAAGGGGATGCTCAAGGAGAAGGAGGACAACCTCGTCGGTGAGGACGTCCGCGAGGGGCTGACCGCCGTGATCTCGGCCAAGCTCCGCGACCCGCAGTTCGAGGGACAGACCAAGACCAAGCTCGGCAACCCGGGGATGGCCGGTTTCGTCGAGTCGATCGTCAACGCCGGCCTCGCGGAGTTCCTCGAGGAGAACCCGGCCGAGGCCCGCTCGGTGATCATGAAGTCCGTCCAGGCCCAGCGCGCCCGCGAGGCCGCCCGCAAGGCCCGCGACCTGACCCGCCGCAAGTCGGCGCTCGAGAACTCGACCCTCCCGGGGAAGCTCGCCGACTGCTCGATCAAGGATCCATCGCTCGCCGAGCTCTTCGTCGTCGAGGGCGACTCGGCCGGAGGGTCCGCCAAGCAGGGACGCGACCGCAACACGCAGGCCGTGCTGCCGCTCCGCGGGAAGATCCTCAACGTCGAGAAGAGCCGGATCGACAAGGTCCTCCAGAACACCGAGATCCAAGCCCTGATCACGGCGATCGGGACCGGCGTTCGTGACGAGTTCAACATCGAGAACGCCCGGTATCACAAGGTCATTCTGATGACAGACGCTGACGTCGACGGCGCCCACATCCGGACGCTCGTATTGACGCTGCTCTTCCGCGAGATGCAGGAGCTGATCGAAGCCGGGTATGTCTACATCGCCAAGCCGCCGCTGTACAAGCTCAAGCAGGGAAGCCGGGAGCGCTACATCGAGAAGGAGTCAGAGCTCGACGACATCCTCGTCTTCGACAAGCTCGACCGCTTCACCGTGACCGACCGCAGCGGGCGCGAGTTCAAGATGACCGAGGCCCGCTGGCAGCGGCTGGTCCGCCTGCTGCGGCAGTACGAGGGCTGGTCCTCCTCGCTGCGGGCGGCCCACGGCGCCGACGTCGTCCGCTTCATCGACGAGTGCTCGATCCTCGAGGAGGGCGTCCAGGGCTCAGAGGCCGTCGTCACGCTGCTCGAGCGTGAGCAGGTCGCCAACTCGGTCTACGCCGCCAGCCTCGTCAGCCAGGACGAGACCCACCTCCTGGTCCGCGTGATCGAGCGGCGGACGGGCTTCGCCCGGACGCTGAACCTCCGCCGCGGCCTGTTCGACTCGACCGAGTACCGACAGCTCGTCAGAGTCCACCAGCAGTTGACCGAGCTCGCGGGGACACCGGCCTTCAGCGTGCGCCTGGGCGACGCCCACGAGCAGGCGGCGTCCTTCGACGGGCTGCGTGAAGCGGTCATGAACATGGTCCAGAAGGGGATCTCGCTCCAGCGCTTCAAGGGACTCGGCGAGATGAACGCCGACCAGTTGGCCGAGACGACGATGGATCCGGCGTCGCGAACCCTCGCGCAGGTGAAGATCGAGGATGCCGTCGAGGCCGACCTGATCTTCTCGATGCTGATGGGCGACCAGGTCGAGCCCCGCCGGGCCTTCATCGAGGACAACGCCCGCGCCGTCGTCAACCTCGACGTCTAGGGGGCGGTGATCGGCAATGGCGACCGAGATCCTCAGCGGCGGCAACGTCGAACCACGGGCGCTCGAGGACGAGATGCGCTCGGCCTACCTCGACTACGCGATGTCTGTGATCGTCGGCCGGGCCCTCCCGGACGTCCGCGACGGCCTCAAGCCGGTCCATCGACGCGTTCTGTTCGGGATGAGCGAGCTCGGCCTCGGACCCACGCGGGGCTACGCGAAGTGCGCACGGATCGTCGGCGAGGTGATGGGCAACTACCACCCGCACGGCGACTCGGCGATCTACGACGCGCTCGTCCGTCTGGCCCAGGACTTCTCGATGCGCTATCCGCTGGTCGACGGCCAGGGCAACTTCGGCTCTGTCGACGACGACCCGGCCGCCGCGATGCGCTACACCGAGGCCCGCCTCGCCCGCCTTGCCACCGAGATGCTCCGCGACCTCGACATGGACACGGTCGACTTCGTGCCGAACTACGACGGGCGCAAGCAGGAGCCGACGGTGCTCCCGGCACGCTTCCCGAACCTGCTCGTCAACGGCTCGTCGGGGATCGCGGTCGGGATGGCGACGAACATCCCGCCGCACAACCTGCGCGAGGTGATCGCCGCGACGATCGCCTACATCGACGACCCGGCGATCGATGTCGAAGGGCTCGCTCGCCACGTCAAGGGCCCTGACTTCCCGACCGGCGGGATCATCCTCGGCCGCTCGGGGATCCGCGACGCCTACGAGACCGGGCGCGGCCGGGTCAGGGTGCAGGCGCGGGCGCACGTCGAGCCGCTGACCCACGGCAAGGAGGCGCTCGTCGTCACCGAGCTGCCGTTCATGGTCAAGAAGGGCGGCGACGGCGGGCTGATCCAGAAGATCGCCGCCCTCGTCCACGAGAAGAAGATCTCCGAGATCTCCGATCTGCGCGACGAGTCCGACAAGCGGGGCATGCGCCTGGTGATCGAGCTCAAGCGAGACGCCCTGCCGAAGGTCGTCCTCAACAAGCTCTACAAGCACACGTCGATGCAGTCGACGTTCGGCGTCAACATGGTCGCCCTCGTCGACGGCGTGCCAAAGACCCTCTCGCTCCGCGAGGTGATCCACCACTACGTGGTCCACCAGCGCGAGGTGATCGTCCGCCGGACCAAGCACGAGCTCGCCCAGCGCGAGGCACGCGCCCACATCCTCGAAGGCCTGCTGATCGCGCTCGAGCACCTCGACGCCGTGATCGCCCTGATCCGGTCCTCGCCCGACCGGGAGACCGCCCGCGAGCAACTCGTCGCCCAGTTCGACCTCACCGTGATCCAGGCCCAGGCGATCCTCGACCTGCGTCTGTCCCAGCTGACGGCGCTCGAGTCCGACCAGATCCGGCGGGAGCACGCCGACGCGATGGAGCGGATCGGCGAGCTGCGGGCGATCCTCGGCGACGAGATCCGTGTCCTCTCGATCATCAAGGAGGAGCTCTCAGAGATCTCCGAGCGCTTCGGCGACCGCCGCCGGACCGAGATCTCGGCCTCCGACGACGAGATCGACATCGAGGACCTGATCGCCGACCAGCAGATGGTGATCGCGATCACGCGGTCGGGGTACATCAAGTCGCTGCCGCTGGTCACATACCGCCAGCAACACCGCGGCGGACGCGGCGTCACCGGGATGGACATGAAGGACGGCGACTTCATCGAGCATCTCTTCATCTGCTCGACTCACGACTACCTGCTGTTCTTCACCAACCGGGGCAAGGTCTACCGCTCGAAGGTCTACGAGCTGCCGGAGGCATCGCGGACGGCGAAGGGCCGCGCGCTGGTCAACATCCTTCCGCTGCGTGAGGGCGAGCGCGTCCAGTCGGTGCTCTCGACCCGCGACTACAACGAGGGCGCGTACCTGATCTTCGCGACGCGCGACGGGATCGTCAAGAAGACGGCGTTCGGCGCCTACAACACGCCGATCAACGCCGACGGGATCATCGCGATCAACATCCGCCCGGACGACGAGCTCGTCGCCGTGCGGCGGACCTCCGGCGACGACGACATCCTGATGGTCAGCCGCTCGGGACAGGCCGCCCGCTTCCACGAGTCGCAGATTCGCCCGATGGGCCGGGACACGTCGGGGATGAAGGGGATGAACGTCGCCCAGAAGGGCAACCATCTGCTGGCGATGGACGTCGCCCGCGACGAGCAGGAACTGCTCGTCGTAACCGAGAACGGCTACGGCAAGCGGACGGCCCTGGCCGACTACCCCCGCAAGGGCCGCGCGACGATGGGCGTCAAGACGATCGCCCTGACCGAGAGCAAGGGCGCCCTCGCCGGAGCCCTGGTCGTCCGCGAGCACGAGGATCTCGTCTTCATCTCCCACACCGGGATGGTCCAGCGGACGTCGGTGCGCGGGATCAACCGCTATGGCCGGGGTTCGCAGGGCGTACGGGTGATGAACCTCAAAGAGGACGACACCGTCAGCGCGATCGCGCTCGTCGCCGAGTCGGCAGAGGAGATCGAAGAGGCCGCAGCCGGCGCGCCCGCCCCCGAGTCCGGCGCCGGCCCCGAGTCCGGCGGCCCCGCTCCGGAGGCGGAGTAGGTCATCTCGCTTGCGGATCGGCGGCGGACCCCTGTACGCAGGAATCCGAGTTCGCTACTCTTCCGCTACCAGCGAAAGGAGGTGGTCCTACATTGGTTGACAGTACTTGCGGGACTCTGGAGGTGGCCGGCACCTAGGCCGGAGGCAGCGCCTGGACCCGCCTAGCGGAATCCAACCGGACCACCGCCGCATCCCGGCAGCCGGACCCAGTCCCCCCGGCGCGCCCCGCTCGACGCGCGCAAAGCGTGTCGGACGCGGCAGATGTCAATGCGGCTCTGTCCAAGCACGCCATCAAGCGAGGGGCGCCCCGTCGAGGCGCCCCTCGTGCGTGCTGGCGCTCGAATTCTTCACCTCCGGGGCGATCGGTTGGTTAGGCTGGGCCGATGGGACAACGCACGCAGTTCACACCTGGCACGTTCATCTGGGCCGACCTCGCGACCAGCGATCAGGACGCGGCGAAGCGGTTCTACGGCGAGCTCTTCGCCTGGAAGGCCGACGACATGCCGGTCGGCGAGGACGGCGGCCCGGTCTACTCGATGATGCTCCGCGACGGTAAGCACGTCGCCGCGATCTCGGCGCAGCAGCAGTCCCAGCAGGAGGCCGGGGTTCCGCCGCTCTGGAACTCCTACATCTCGGTCGAGAGCGTCGACGCGAGCGCCGCGCGGGCGGCGGAGCTCGGCGGCGCCGTCCAGGCCGCCCCGTTCGACGTGATGGACGCCGGCCGGATGGCCGTGATCGCCGATCCCCAGGGAGCCTTCTTCATGATCTGGGAGCCCGGACGCCACTTCGGCGCCGCGCTCGTGAACTCGCCGGGCGCGCTCTGCTGGAACGAGCTCGCGTCCCCGGACCCGCAGGCCTCAGCCGACTTCTACGGCGCCCTCTTCGGCTGGGAGCTCAAGCCGATGGACGGGGTTCCGATGACGTACTTCGTGATCATGAACGGCGAGCGGAGCAACGGTGGCATCACCGAGCTCCCGCCGGGCGCCCCGCCGCACTGGCTCGTCTACTTCGCGACCGAGGAGATCGACGCGGGGATCGCGAAGGTCGAGGAGCTCGGCGGCACGAAGCTCAGCGGACCGCACGACCTCGGAATCGCCAAGTTCGCGGTGCTCGCCGACCCCCAGGGCGCGAGCTTCGCCCTCTACGCCGGCAAGCTCGACGACTAGCCGACGAGCCCGGGACCTTGCGGTGCTCAGGCCGCGTGCGGGAGGTACGCCCGCCAGGACGGCGGGATCACGGGGCTCGAGACGTGGATGAAGATCTCGGGGTGCGGGGCGCGCGGCGCACGCCGCGGGTGCATGCCGGCCTGTGCCGGCGTGAGATCCCCCTTGCGCCGGTTGCACGGAGCGCAGGAGGCGACGATGTTCTCCCAGTCTGAGGACCCGCCCTTCGAGCGGGGGATCACGTGGTCGACCGTGAGGTTCGTACGGATCCCGCAGTACTGGCAGCTCCAGTCGTCGCGGGCGAACACCGCCCGCCGGGTGATCTTCCGGCGGTGGGCATCCCGCGGGAGCCTGACGTAGCTCGTCAGGCGGATCACCGTCGGCCTGGAGATCGCCGTCGTCTCGGAGTGGAGCTCCCACTGGGCGTGCTCGAGGACCTCGGCCTTCTCCTTGAGGAGGAGGACGACCGCCCGGCGGACCGTGCAGACGTTGATCGGCTCGTAGGTGGCGTTGAGGACGAGCACCCGGCCAACGACCACTGCGCCGGGCAGTGGTGACGGTCCGCGCCGCCGGTGCTCTTGTAGGGACGCGGACCCCAGTGGTGCTGGTGGAACCCCGGTTGCCATCGCTCTGAGCCGCGAGTCTAGCTTGCCGTTCGGGCAAGAGTCGGCGACTCGAAATGACGGTCGAGGCCACGGGCGGCGGAGTCTCTGCGCGAGCGCGGGTCTACTCGATCTCGAGCGCCGATCCACTTGATCGCGAGCGCCGGTCTACTCGATCGCGACGCCGCCGACGGTCGTCGCCGCGGGGTAGGAGCCGAGCACGCGGACCTCCTCGCAGTGGCGCCGCAGACCGTCGATCGCCTCGGCCACGGCGGGCGTCTCGAAGGCGCCGAGGAGGTCGGCGAAGAACATGTAGTGACCGAGCCCCGTCCGGTGCGGGCGCGACTCGATGCGGGTCATGTTTATCTCCCGCTCGGAGATCTCCGCGAGGCAGCGGACAAGCCAGCCGGGCGACTCGTCGCCGGCGCCCCAGAAGACGATCGACGTCTTGGCCGGCGCGTCGACGGCGGAGGCGGCCGCCGTGGCGGGGGCCAGCCAGACGAACCGCGTTCGGTTGCCCTCGTCGTCGTCGACCCCGTCGAGCAGGACGTGGCCGCCGTAGATCTCGGCGGCGAGGCTGTTGCCGAGCGCGGCGTGCGGGAGTCGGGGATCGGCGGCGACCCGGCGGACGGCGTCGGCGGTCGAGTCGGCCGCGACGACGCGGGCGCCGGAGAGACGGGTCCGCAGAAAGCGGGCGCACTGGGCGTTGGCCTGGGGATGGGAATAGACCGTCTCGATCTCCTCGAGCGGGGTGTCCCGGCCGGCGATCAGGCAGTTGCGGATCGCGAGCACGGTCTCGCCGACGATCCGCACGTCCGAAGCGTCGGTGGCCAGCGCGTCCAGGGTGACGTCGATCGACCCCTCGAGCGAGTTCTCGATCGGCACGAGGGCCCGGTGGACGGTGCCGTCGTGGACGGCCATCACGGTGTCGTAGATCGTCGTGAAGCCGCGCAGCGCGGCGCCGGGGGGAGTTCCCGCGGCGATCAGGGCCTGGTGGGAGAAGGTGCCCTCGGGCCCGAGGTAGGCGATCCGCATGCGGTGACTACCTGCCGGTGCCGAGGGCGATGCGCAGGGCGTCCTCCTCCTCGGGGGAGAGCTCGAGCTCGCTCTCGCCGTCGTGGACCTGCTTTGCGTAGATCCGGGCCTGGTCGCGGTGGTGGATCGAGGAGAGCACGATGCCGGAGCGACTGTCGTCGAGCAGGGCGATCGAGAGCGACTGGCGGCCGGACATCTCGTTGTAGGCGTCGTAGCGGACGAGCGCGCGGTGGGTGATCGCGCCCGCGAGGCGCTGCTCGGCCTCGGCGAGCCGGCCGTCGAGCGTCGTGGCGACGGTCTCGACCCAGTCGCGCAGCGCACCGAAGGCGGCCTGGAGCTCGGCCGCGTGGTCGACGAGGTCGGCATCCCCGTGCTCGCCCAGGACGGCCCGCTGCCCGGCGCGGAGCCGGCGGATGGCAAGGGCGAGGCCGGCGCAGGCGAGCAGGGCGACGACGGCTCCGCCGGCGCCGACGAGCGCGGCGACGCCCTGCGTCGATGTAATCGAGCTCACGCCTGCAACGGTACCCGCTGGGCAGGCAGGCGGGGGGGCGGGCGGGGCGCCGGTCAGCGGCTGAAGCTCGCGAGGTAGGTCAGGGTGTTGTTGGTCTTGTCCATCTCCCCGAGGACCGGCTTGACCGTGGCGACGAGCTTGACGGTCACGCCGACGGGCGGCGTCCCGGTCAGCCCCATCATCACCTTGGTGTCGGTCATCGACTTGGTGTTGATCGTCTTCGTCGCGACCAGCGCCGGTGTGCCGGGGGCGCCTTCGACCTTCAGCGTGACGACGACGCCGGTCTCGTCGTTGTCGCCCTGGTTGGCGACGTCGAGCGTGAAGGTCGGCGCGGGAGTCAGCTTGATCGGGTTGACCGACGTGCTGTTGGCGGGCAGCGTCGTTCCGTTGACGGCGACATAGAGCATCCCGTGGCCGTGGGTCCCGGGCTTCAGCGCCCCCGTCGCGGTCGTCCCGCCGGAGTTGCCGAGCATCCGCTGGGTCACGGTCTGCGGCGAGAGCCAGCCGAGGTCGGGGAGGAAGCGGCTCGTCGAGACCGTCTGGTCGGTGATGTGCTGGGCGGCGAGCGTCTGGCCGATCAGCGGGGCGACCCGCTCGGCATAGATCACATCGGAGGCGAGGAAGGCCTGCATCTCGGCCGCGATCGTCGTGATCGCCTGGGCCGCGCTGTCGGTGCCGAGGGCCGACGGGACGTTGTTGGCGATCGCGGCGAGCGCCTCGGCGCGGAGGTCGAGGGCGAGCAGGAGGTTCTGCTGGGCGCCGGCCATCTGGCTGGGGACGCTGAGACCGCGGGCATTGGAGGCCTCGAGCTGGGCCTGGACGCGATAGGAGTTGACGTCGTCGCCGACGCGCGGCTGGCCGGTCGTGGCGGCGTCGGTGAGGATCTTGAAGAGCGGCCCCGAGATCTGGGCCTCGTCGCTGGAGAGCGTCGCGACCTTCTGGTTGTAGGAGCGCAGGGCGGCGTCGCGCTTGCCGTTGAGGTAGCTGCGGACGACCAGCCCGAGCAGGAGGACGAGGACGAGTCCGCCGACGGCGGCGACCGCCCGCCGAACCAGCAGCGTGCGGTCATCGACGCCTGGGGGTCGCCCTGACGCGGTGCTGCGGGGGCGAGGTGCTTTCGGGTTGCGTGGCCGACCGCCCTGGTCGTCGAACGACAAGTTGGCTCCTTGGCGGAGGTGGGGAGCGAGAACTATGACGGGCCGGCTGGTAGGCAGGCGGAGTGCAAGTTTTTCGTCATCGGAGACGGCCAGGCAGGGGCGGTGCGCCGGCGCGCCGAACGCGGGCTGGTGAAGACCGACTCGCGCCGGCTCGTGCTCGATCGCTACACGCTGCTCGAGCGTCTCGGGGCGGGCGCGTTCGGGACGGTCTGGCTGGCGCACGACGAGCACCTCCAGCGGGAGGTCGCGATCAAGCGCATCGCGCGGAGCTCCGAGGACGGCCAGGAGGAGCGCCGGCGGGCAAGGCGCGAGGCGATCGCAGCGGCGCGGCTCAGCCACCCGGCGATCGTCGCCCTGTATGAGGCCGGGGCCGACGAGGACGCCTACTACCTCGTCTCGGAGCCGGTTCGCGGGTCGAGCCTGGCAGAGCTGTTCGCGTCCCGGCGGATCGGCGACCGCGAGCTCTTGCGGGTCGGCGTGGTGCTGGCCGATGCGCTCGCCCACGCCCACGCCCGCGGGGTCATCCACCGGGACGTCAAGCCGCAGAACGTGATCGTCCCGGACGAGGCGACGGCCGGGGGAGCGGCCGCCAAGCTGACCGACTTCGGCGTGGCGCGGATCGCCGGCGACCAGCCGTTGACGCGGACCGGCGACATCATCGGAACGTTCGCCTACATGGCGCCCGAGCAGGCCCAGGGCCGGCCGGCGGACGCGTCCTCGGACCTGTACTCGCTGGCCCTGACGATCTACGAGGGGCTCGCCGGCTTCAACCCGGTCCGCGGCTCGACTCCGGCGCTGACCGCCCGCCTCCAGGGTCAGGGCGCCGCGCCGCTGGAGCGCGAGCGCGGCGATCTGTCGGTCACGCTCTGCCGGTCGATCGATCGTGCGCTGAGCGTCGACCCGGCCCGGCGGGGCACGCTGGTCGAACTGCGCGGGGCGTGCGTCGCCGCCCTGGCGGGCGAGCTGCCGAGCTCCCGGACCACCCCTCGCCGGAGGGCGCGCCCGGGAGGGCCGAGCGTCCCGCGCCAGGCCCGTGCGATCGGCGGCCTCGCGGCCGGTGCGTTCGCGTTCGCGCTGCTCGCGAGCCTGCCGGCGCTCGCGAGCGCCCCGACCCGGCTCTGGGTGGCCGCGGCCGCGGCGGTCGCGGTCGGCCTGGCGCCCCGCTTGGGCTGGCTCGCGGTCGGCGTGGGCCTGGTCGTCTGGCTCGGCGTCGACGGCGCGGCGGGGACGGCGCTGCTGGTCGCGCTCGCGATGGCCCCGGTGCCGACGCTGCTGCGCTCGACGCCGTGGCTCTGGTGCGCGCCGGCCTTGGCGCCCGTGCTCGGACTGCTCGGCCTAGCACTCGCGTTTCCGGCGCTCGCCGCTCGGATCGGAGCGATCCGGCAGCGGAGCGCGCTCGGTGCCCTCGGCGTCTGGTGGCTGGGCCTCGCCGAAGTGGCGTTCGGCCACCGGCTGCTGTTCGGCCCCCCGACCGGCGTGAATTCACCGGCGAGCTGGACGGGGCTGCCGCTGGACACCGTGGCGCACGGGGTGATCCCGCTGCTGAGCGGCGCGGAGCTCCTGCTGGCCGCGTCCTGGGCGGCGGCTGCGGCGCTGGGCCCGCGGATCGTCGGTGCCCGGGCGCCGAGCGCGCGGGCGCTCGGCGCGATCGCGTGGGCGAGCGGGCTGATCGCGACGACCGGTCTCGCCGGCGAGCAGCTCGGGTCGGTGGGGACGACGTCACTGATCGGAGGAGGCCTGCTCGCGCTCTGCATCGTCGCGGCGCGTCGGCCCGGGCGGGTCGGCCACGCGCCCGGCGCGCGGGGTTCCGTAGCATGACGGTGGCCCGCAGCCCGGCCGCCGGTCGGCCGCCTGCGCCCGATCCCCGCAGTGCACGACACGATGAGCGTCCTCCGAAGCCTCGAGACCAAGATCGCCGGCCTTGTCGAGGGGGCCTTCGGCCGTGCCTTCCGGTCTGAGATCAAGCCGATCGAGCTGGCCCGGCGCCTGGCCCGGGAGTGCGACGACAATCGCACGGTGTCCGGCGAGCGCGTCTATGTGCCGAACGAGTACGCGATCTGGCTCTCGGCCGAGGACCGGGCCCACTACGCGGGAGGCGAGCAGGAGCTCGGCGAGGAGCTCAGCGCGGCGATCCTCGAGCACGCTCGCGCGGAGGGGCTGACGCTGCTCGCCCGACCGGTGATCGAGTTCCGCACCGACGAGCGCCTGGCACTCGGTGACTGCGGCATCAAGACCCAGCCGTTGGACCGCTCACGCGACGAGCAGCCCGCGCCGCAGCCGGCCGCATTCGCCGACGAGCCGGTCAGCGGCGCGACGATGGTCTTCTCGACGGCCGAGCGCTACGCCGGACCGCTCGAGGCGGCGCGGGGGGCTCGTCCGTCGCGGACGTTCGTCGCCGTCGACGGTCGGCGGGTCCTCGTCGGTCCGCAGGGCGCGGTGATCGGACGATCCCAGGATTGCGACGTCGTCGTCGCGAGCACGGACGTCTCGCGGCGTCACGCCGAGATCCGGCCGGACGGCGCCGGCTGGACGATCCGGGACCTCGGGTCGACCAACGGCGTGCGCGTCAACGGCCAACCGGTGAGCGGAGCCGCGCCGCTGGGTCCCGGCGACCAGATCGAGCTGGGGACGGTCTCGGCCGTGTTCGAGGTCGAGTGAGCGTGGAGGCGCGACGATGACGACGACGCTCGAGCCGGTCTCGGTCGCCTTGAAGTTCGGCTTCATCGCCGTGCTCTACCTGTTCCTGCTGTGGGTCTCGCGCAGCGCGCTGCGCGACCTGCGCACAGCTCGTCCGGACCGCTTCTCGGCGCCACCGCTGGACGGGACCGGGCTGCACTCGGCGTCGACCGGGCTGGTCTCGGCGCAGACGAAGGTGGCGCCGCGCCTCGTCGTCGAGCGGGCGCCCGGCCACACGCCGGGAATGATCTACGACATCGACGACGGCGCCGTGCTCGGCCGGGGGGATGCCGCGGAGATCCGCCTCGAGGATCCCTTTGCCTCCTCCAAGCACGCGCGGATCCTCACCCAGGCGGGAGCCGTCGTGCTCGAGGACCTCGGCTCGACCAATGGCACCTATCTCAACGAGGAGCTGCTGCGGGGACCCGCGCCCCTGCACCCGGGCGACCGGGTGAGGATCGGCGACAGCGAGTTCACCTACGAGGAGGGCTGATGCTCCGCGTCGCCGAGCACTACTCGGCCAGCGACACGGGGCGCGAGCGGCGGGCCAACGAGGATTCCTATCTCGCGCGCGCGCCGGTCTTCGTCGTCGCCGACGGGATGGGCGGGGCGCGGGCGGGCGAGGTCGCCTCGCGGACGGCGGTCGAGCTGTTCGCGGGCGGTCTCGACGAGCGCATCCAGGCGCCGGAGGAGCGCCTGGCGCGCCGCGTGCAGGACGCCAACGAGCGAATCCACGAGCTCTCGCGCGCGGACGCCCGCCGCGCCGGGATGGGCACCACGATCACCGCGGTCCACGTCGGCGGCTCGGAGCTGGCGATCGCGCACGTCGGCGACAGCCGGGCGTACTGCCTGCGCGACGGCGTGCTGAGCATGCTGACCGAGGACCACTCGCTGGTCGGCGAGCTCGTGCGCCAGGGCAAGCTGACCGAGCAGGAGGCCGAGGAGCATCCACAGCGCTCGATCATCACGCGGGCGCTCGGACCCGAGCCGGTCGTGATGGTCGACACGATGACGGTCCGGGCGCGCGGCGGCGATGTCTACCTGCTGTGCAGCGACGGGCTGACCTCGATGCTCGCAGACGAACGACTCCGGCAGGTGCTGGTCGGCGCCGGCTCGCTCGAGCAGGCCGGCTTGGGCCTGATCGACGCCGCCAACGAGGCCGGGGGCCGCGACAACATCACGGTGATCCTGTTCCGCCTCGAGGACGTCGCGGGCTCGGGATCGGCGGCCTCCTACGACCAGCCGACATCGGTCGGCGCCGCGGCCCCGACGGTGGCGGCCGTCCGCCAGGCGCTCGCCGAAGCTCCTCCGCTCGGCGCCGCGCCGCCGGTCGCCGACGCGCCACCGCTCGCCGGCGTGCCGCCGGTCGCCGCGTGCCGCCGGTCGCCGCCGTGCCGCCGGCGCCGCGCGAGCCGGGCGTTCGGGCACAGCGTCCGCGACCGGCGGTGGAGGAGCCGCGCCGGCGCCGGCGTCGGGAGATGCCCGGCGCGGCGCGGCTGATGCTCGGCCTGCTGGTCGTCGTCGGCGTGCTCGGGGCAGCCTTCTTCTTCGCCAATCAGGCGATCTACTTCGTCGGAACCGACCCCGGCGGACGGGTGGCGGTCTTCAATGGGCTCCCCTACGACCTGCCGGCCGGCATCAAGCTCTACTCGACGTACTTCGTCTCGGGGGTCACGGTCGCCGAGCTCAGCGCCGCCGAGCGCAGCCGCCTGCTGAACAACCAACTGCGCTCGTTCGCCGACGCCACCGACCTCGTGCGCCGGGTGGAGCTCGGTCAGATATCGACCCGATGAACGCCAGCCGGTGAATCGCCCGATCGCCAAGCTGTTCGGTCTCGTGATCGTGCTGTTCGCCCTCCTGATCGCGTTCACCTCGCGCTGGACGGTCTTCCAGGCCCAGTCGCTGCGTGACAACGCCCTCAACGCCCGCGGGCTGCTCGAGCAGCAGCTGATCCCGCGAGGCGCGATCCGCGCGGCCGACGGGACCGTGCTGGCGCGCTCGACGCGCGGCAGGGGCGGCGCGTACACGCGCAGCTATCCGACCGGAGACCTCTTCGCCCTGCCGATCGGCTACTCGTATACGAGCCTCGGCCGGGCGGCGCTCGAGTCGTCGCGAAACAACGAGCTGACGGGGCGCGCGAACGTCAGCCAGCTGAACTCCGTGATCGACCAGCTGACCGGCCACAAGCAGGTCGGCGACGACGTCTACACGACGCTCGACCCAAAGGCCCAGCGGATCGCCGTCGCCCAGCTCGCCGGCCAGAAGGGGTCTGTGGTCGCGCTCGACCCGCGGACGGGCGCGGTCAAGGTGATGGCGTCGTTCCCGAGCTATGACCCCAACCTGCTGCGCGCCGGGCCGTCGGCCGTGGCGAACCTCGTCTCCTCGGGCCAGTCGCTCCAGAACCGGGCGACCCAGGCCGCCTATCTGCCGGGGTCGACGTTCAAGGTGGTGACGGCGATCGCCGCGATCGACAGCGGCAGGTACACCCCGGACTCGATGCTCAGCGGCGCCTCGCCGGTCACGATCTCGGGCGTCCCGCTCGCCAACGACGCGGGCGAGACGTTCGGAGTGATCAGCCTCACGCAGGCCCTCACCAACTCGGTGAACACCGTCTTCGCGCCGGTCGCCGTCGCCGTCGGGAAGTCGACGATGGCCAGGTACATGAACCGTCTCGGCTTCGACGCGCCCCCGCCGATCGACCTCCCGGCGGACGAGCGGCGACCGAGCGGCGAGTACGCCCACGGCAGGCTGATCTCGCCGACCTCGGATCTCGTCGACGTCGGCCGCATGGGGATCGGCCAGGACAAGCTCGAGGTCACCCCCCTGCAGATGGCGATGGTCGCGGCGGCGGTCGCCAACCACGGGACCCTGATGACACCGCACCTGACCGAGAAGGTGCTCGACAAGGACGGTCGGGCGGTCGAGACGATCGCGCCGACGGTCTTCAGCAACGTGATGAGCCCGCAGACGGCGAGCTCCGTCGGCGCGATGATGTCCCATGTCGTCAACGACGGGGGCACCGGGGCGGCCGCCGCGCTGCCGGGAATCGAGGTCGCCGGCAAGACCGGGACGGCCCAGCTGGGAGCCGGGACGTCGCTCAATCAGGTCTCCTTCATCGCCTTCGCCCCGCTCCAGAACCCGCGGATCGCGATCGCCGTGACGGTCGAGCGGGCGAGCGGACAGGGCGGCACGGTGGCGGCGCCGATCGCCAAGGCGGTCCTCCAGTCGCTGCTCGGCGGCGGGTAGGGTCCGCGGCGATGCGTGAGCTGGCTGCCTCGACGTTGATCGACCGACGCTACCGCGTGGTCTCGAGGATCGGCTCGGGCGGGATGGCGGACGTCTACTGCTGCGAGGACCTCCAGCTCGGCCGGCAGGTCGCCGTCAAGGTTCTCCACCAGCGCTTCGCCGAGGACGAGGAGTTCGTCGAGCGCTTCCGCCGCGAGGCGTCGAGCGCGGCCTCGCTCTCGCACCCCAACGTCGTCGGCGTGTTCGACCGCGGCGAGTGGAACGGGACCTACTACATCGCGATGGAGTTCCTCGACGGTCGGACGCTCAAGGCGCTGAGCCGCGAGGAGGGGCCGCTGGCGCCGCTGCGGGCGATCGAGATCATCACCCAGGTGCTCGGCGCGGCGCGCTTCGCCCACCAGCGGGGGGTCATCCATCGCGACATCAAGCCGCACAACGTGATCGTCGACGCGGAGGGCCGGGCGAAGGTCACCGACTTCGGGATCGCCCGGGCCGGCGTCTCGGAGATCACCGAGACCGGGTCGATCATGGGTACGGTCGAGTACCTGTCTCCCGAGCAGGCCCAGGGTCACGCGGTCGGACCACGCTCGGACCTCTACTCGATCGGCGTCGTGCTCTACGAGCTGCTGACCGCCCGCCTGCCGTTCGAGGGCGACTCGGCGGTCACGATCGCCCTCAAGCAGATCTCCGAGGCGCCCGTTCCGCCGAGCGCCTACAACCCGGCGGTCTCGCCGGAGCTCGACGCGATCGTGCTCGCGGCGCTGGCCAAGGATCCCGAGCACCGCTACGCCGACGCCGACGGATTCCTCGCCGCGCTGGAGGCCGAGCGCGAGCGCCTGCGCTGGGTGCGACCGGATCACACAGCCGAGTTCGCCGCCGCGACTGCGGTCGCGTACGCGCAGCCCGCGGGCGCGCCGCAGGTCCTGGTCGACCCCGTCGCGGCCCCGCCGCTCGCCGTCGCGGCCGCGCGCCGTCGCCTCCCGTCGTGGGCGCCGATCGTCGGCGGGGTCCTCGCGCTGGTGGTGCTGATCGTGATCGGAGTGCTTGCACTCAAGCCGGCTGCCAAGCTCCGCGTCCCGAGGGTCGTCGGTCGGACCGAGGCCAGCGCGCTCACCGTGCTCCAGAGGGCCGGCTTCAACCCGGTCCCGGCGCTCGTCACCACGAAGGCGCCGACGGGGATCGTGATCGGCCAGTCGCCGAATTCCGGAGCGAGCGCCGCGAAGGGCTCGGTCGTCCAGATCACGGTCTCCGAGGGCCCGGGCACGGCGACCGTTCCCAGCGTCGTCGGCAAGGGTAGGCTGGCCGCGAAGTCCGCACTGACGAAGGCGGGTCTGACCGTCATCGAGACGACGGTTCCGTCTCAGACGGTCGCCGTCAACCATGTGATCTCGACGAATCCGGGGCCCGGAACCGCGGTCCCGGCGGGAAGCTCCGTGGCCGTCGTCGTCTCCGGCGGTCCCCAGCAGGCTGCCGTGCCGAGCGTCGTCGGCAAGCTCCAGGCCGCGGCCCAGGCGCTGATCGCGGCGGCGGGGTTCACCTCGACGGTGACGAGCGTCGACTCCTCGCAGCCCCCGGGCACGGTGATCTCGCAGTCGCCCGCCGCCGGGAGCACCCGGCCCGCCAGGAGCCCGGTCGCGCTGAGCGTGGCCAAGCCTGCGAAGAAGACGCTGACGATCCAGTCGCTGGTCGGTGAGAGCGAGTCGATGGCCGCGTCGGCGCTCGGCGCCTCGGGCCTGAAGGTCTCGACGAGCACCCAGACCGTCAGCGACCTGACGCAGAACGGCCTCGTCGTCGCCCAGTCGCCGAAGGCAGGCACGACGGTCGCGGTCGGCGACACCGTCACGCTGACGATCGGCAAGTTCTCCGGCACGACGACGCCGACCACGCCGACGACCCCGACCACGCCGACCCCGACCACGCCGACCACGCCGACACCGACGACGCCGACCACGCCGACCCCGTGAAGGTCGCCGTCCTCGCCGGCGGACGCTCGTCAGAGCACGACGTCTCGCTGGCCTCGGCCGCCGGCGTCTGCGCCGGCCTGCGGTCGGCCGGCCACGACCCGCTGGAGGTCCGCATCTCGCGCGCCGGACGCTGGACCCACGACGGCGCCGACCTGTCGCTGACGCCGGCCGGCGGCCTGCTCGACGCCGACGTGGTGTTCCCCGCGCTGCACGGTCCCTACGGCGAGGACGGCGTCGTCCAGGGCCTGCTCGAATGCCTCGACGTGCCTTACGTCGGCGCCGGCGTGCTGGCGTCGGCGCTCTGCATGGACAAGGTCCTCGCCAAGGACCTGCTCGCGGCCGCCGGCGTCCCGCAGGTCGCCTACGTCGGCGTCCGCGACCCCGCGTGGAGGGCGTCTCCGGAGACCGTGCTCGAGTCCCTCGCCGGGCTCGGACTGCCGGTCTTCGTCAAGCCCGCTCGGCTCGGCTCGTCGGTCGGGATCGGCAAGGTCAGCGTCCCGGACGAGCTCCCGCCGGCCCTCGCGCGAGCCTTCGAGCACGATCCGTTGGTGATCGTCGAGGCGATCGCACACGGCCTCGAAGTCGAGTGCTCGGTGCTCGGTGGCACGGTTGCGCGAGCCTCGCTGCCCGGCGAGATCGTGCTCGCCGCGGAGTGGTATGACCTTGCGGCGAAGTACGAGCCCGGCGGCATGGAGCTGGTCGTCCCGGCGCGGATCTCCCTGGCGGCGCGCCGTCGCGTCCGCGAGCTCGCCTGCGAGACCTTCGAGCGCTTCGGCGTCAGCGGCCTCGCGCGGGTCGACTTCTTCGTCGACGGTGAGACCGTCCTGCTCAACGAGCTGAACACGATGCCGGGCTTCACGGCGACGAGCGTCTACGCGAAGCTCTGGGAGGCCACCGGGATCCCCTACGCAGAGCTCGTCGACGAGCTCTGCCGCGACGCGATCGCGCGTCACGCCCAGGCCCGCGCCTACCGCTTCTGAGTCGACCAGCCGCTCCCGCGCGCCGATCCGCCGGCGAGTCGCCGCCCAGGCGTCGGCCCGGCGCTTCGCAGATCCCCGGCGCTTCGCAGATCCCGGCGGCCCGGCCGCTTTCAGCCGGCCGTGGCGCGGGCGTCGGCCCGGCGCCCCGCAGATCCCCGGCGGCCCGGCCGCTTTCGGCCGGCCGTCGCGCCGGCGTCGGCCCGCGCCCGCAAGCGCCGGCGGGCCGGTCGCCTCAGCCGGCCGTCGCGCCGAGCCCGAACGCCCCGGTCGTGCCCTGGGTCTTCGGCGCCGCAGCCGGCGCCGCCGTGCTGCAGTGCTTTGCGGCGCACTTGTAGAGCGTCAGCTCGTTGATCGCCGCGCTCTGCTTGCCCGGCGGGAGCCTCGTGATCCAGACGAGGTAGTAGCGGAAGCTCCGCCCGGCGGTGTCGAGGTCGATCTGCTGCTTGGCGGCGACCGTCCGGTCACCCGTGTCGACCCGTGTCCATCCGAGCGATCCGAGCGATCCACTCGCCGGGCTCGTCTGCGTCGTCGTCGGGTCGGTCGCGGTGTTGGCGGCCCAGACCTGCACGACGAAGCCGGGCGTCGTGGTCTGGAGGACGATCGCCCCGGCGTGGACGCTCGGCGCGGCGTCGAGGTAGATCCCGGTGCCCGGCTTGCCGAGCTGGCCGCCGTTGTAGCTGAAGGTCGACCAGAACGTGTTCGGGTCGCCGTCGTCGACGTTCTGGATCTGGCTGACGTGCTCGGGAGTCCCATAGGGGTTGTAGTCGTGGGCCGCGTTCTGCGCGAGTGGGACGACGCTCAAGGCCGCCGGCGGCGAGACGTTGGCCGGCGCGCCGATCCCCCGGTGGGTCTGCCCGATCAGGATCACGGCCGCGATCACCGCGCCCAGGCCGAGCACGACAAGCGTCAGCGTCATGCGCTGGGGGTTGCGCAGCCGCAGCGGCAGGCGCCGGGTCGCCGAACGCGGCAGCGTGCGCAGGACCGTCGTCGCCTCCCCCGGCGCGTGCCCCGTGCGGACCGCCTCGATCGCGAGGGCCTCGGCGAGGTCGTCGATCATCGCCGCGGCGTCGGGGTAGCGCCGGCGGACGTCCTTGGCCGTCGCCCGGTCGATCACGGCGGCCAGCCCGGCCGAGACCTCCGGCCGGCGCTGCTGGACGTCGGGGAGCTCCTCGCGGACATGCTTCATCGCCACCGCGACCTGGTTCTCGGCGCTGAACGGAACCTCCCCGGTCAGCATCTCGAAGAGCACGACGCCAAGCGCATAGATGTCTGACTGGCCGGTCACCGACTTGCCGAGCGCCTGCTCGGGAGAGACGTAGTCGGTCGTCCCGAGGACTCTGCCGTCGATCGTCAGCCCTTCTTCGGTGAGCGTCCGGGCGATCCCGAAATCGGTGATCAGGGCCCGGCCGTCGCCGTCGATCATCACGTTCTGAGGCTTCACGTCACGGTGCACGACGCCGGCCTCGTGGGCGGCCCCGAGCGCCCGGGCGAGCTCGATCGCGTAGGCCACGGCCTCGGCCACGTCGAGTCGGCCGAGCCTGCGGATCCGCTGCTTGAGCGTCTCGCCCTCGATGTACTCGAAGACGATGTACGGCGTCCCGTCGTCCTCGCCGGCATCGATCACGGTGACGATGTGCGGATGGCTGAGCCGGGCGACGGCCCGGGCCTCGCGCCGGAAGCGCTCGAGCGGGTCCGAATCCGAGGCCACCTCGCGGTTGAGCGTCTTGACCGCGACCTGGCGCTCGAGGACCGTGTCGAAGGCCCGGTAGACCCGCGCCATGCCGCCGATCCCGACCTGCTCGTCGAGGCGGTAGCGGCCGTTGAGCAGGGTGCCGGTCGGGGCTCTCATCGCGTGCTTCCCATTGTCTCACCCATATTGTGCGCCGATCGGGGTCTCAGGTGTGTAGTAATCAATACGCGCCCAACCGGTCAGCGATACGCGCCACTCCGATCGGGTCACCCGGGGCCGCTCAGGCGGCCCGGGCCGCGGGTCAGCCGCCCGAGGACGACGGCGGCCAGCGCCACCCGGTAGGCGGCGACGCCGAGCAGCGAGACGGGCCGCTCCCGGCGCTCGAGGATGTCCCGAGCCAGCACCGTCGAGACGAACGCGCCGGCCGCTCCCGCGCCGAGCCGGCTCGCGGTCTCCCCGCCGCCCGGCCCGCCCCGGACGGCTGGCCCGGGTGGAGGCCGGCCCTGCCCACTGGCCGCCCCCGCCACAGGCGCGCCGCGCGGAGCGCGCTCGCGCCGAGGATCACCGGCAGCCCACAGTCGCGCGAGAGGGCCTCCGCCGCCGCGCGGTCGAAGCCCCGACCGCGGCCGACCGCGAGCGTCGCTCCGTTGCGCGAGATCCCCGGGGCCAGCGCGGCCGCCTGGGCCAAGCCGAGCAGCAGCCCGTCGAGCGCGCGCGCGTCGCTCGCCGGTCGTCGCGAGCTCCCCAGCCGGTCGCCGAGCACGAGCGCCAGCGAGCCGAGCACGAGGCCGCCGGCGATCCGACGGGGGGTTCCGAGCCGCTCGATGCCCGCCTCCAACGCGAGCCCCGCGACCGCCGGCGGGCCCAGTGCCAGCGCCAGCACCCCAGCCGCCCGCCGGTCCCCCGCCCAGGCCGCTTCGCCGAGACCGCTGCGCGCGCCGATCAGGAGGGCGGCCGCCGTGCCGGCGTGCACTGCGACCTCGAAATCCTTGCGGTACGCCAACGCGAGCTCCGCATAGGAGAAGTCGAAAAGCCACGCGATCAGCGTGAGGTGTGCGGATGATGAGATCGGAAGGAGCTCGGCCGGTCCGTGAACCAGGCCGAGCACGATCGCTTCGCCCAGCGGGAACCCGGCGGCCTGCGTGCGGACCCCGCCGGCGTCCGGCAAGCTCCTATTCGGGCCCATCGACGGGCACGGCCGCCGACCGGCGCCGCCACTGGAGGACCGCGTAGGCGATCGCGCAGAGCACCGCCACGACGATCACGTAGTCGGCGTACGCGAGGTTCGCCTTCCAATCGGTCCACTGGCTGCGCACCGCCTGACCGATCAACGCGAGCGCCAGCACCCACGGGACGCAGCCGAGCAGGGTCAGCCCCGTGAAGCGCCCGAAGCGCATCCGCGCGACCCCCGCCGGCAGCGAGATGAAGGTCCGGATCACCGGCAGCAGTCGGCTGAAGAAGATCGACGCGTCACCGTAGCGCTCGAACCACGCGTCGGCCCGCCGCAGCTGCGACGGCTTGATGTGCAGCGCCCGCCCGTGCTTCTCGAGCAGCTCGATCCGGCCGAAGTAGCCGACCCCGTAGGCGATCCACGAGCCCAGGAGGTTGCCGAGCACGCCGGCCGCGACGATCCCCAACAGCGTCAGGTGGTGGCCCGGCGCCGCGGCCGCGTCGGCCACCGCGAAGCCCGCGAAGAGCATCGTCGCCTCCGACGGGATCGGGATGCACGCGCTCTCCAGCGTCATCAGCACGAAGATCGCCGGCAGCCCGCCGCTCTTGACGAAGTCGGTCGCCAGGGTGACCAGCGAATCGGTGACGGAAGCCATCATCGGCGCCGAAGGGTACCGTTCGCCCGCGGATGCGGGTCTGGGTCGATCTCACGAATAGCCCCCACGTGCTCGTCATGCGCCCGATCATCGCCCGCCTGCGGGCCGACGGCCACGCCGTCGCCGTCACCGCCCGCGACTTCTCCCAGACGCTCGAGCTCTGCGAGCGCTTCGGGATCGACCACACGCCGATCGGCCGCCATCGGGGTGGTGCGATCGCCGCCAAGGCGCGCGGTCTCCTCGAGCGCTCGACCGCGCTCACCCGCTGGGCCCGCGGCCGGCGCTTCGATCTCGCGCTCGGCCACGGCTCCAACGACCTCAGCGTCGCCGCCCGCCTGCTCGGCGTGCCCTGCTCGACGATGTTCGACTACGAGTGGGCGACCGTCCAGCACAACATCAACTGCCGCCTCGCCCAGGCCGTCGTCGTCCCCGAGGCGATCCCCCCCCGACGGCTCGATCGCTACGGCGCCGCCGCCAAGCTCGGACGCTATCCCGGCCTCAAGGAGGAGTACTACCTCGCCGACTTCGAGCCCGACCGACGCGTCCTCGACGAGCTGGGGCTCGACCCGCGCGAGCCGATTGTCGTCGTGCGGACGCCGCCGGCCGTCTCGCTCTACCACCGCTTCGAGAACGACCTCTTCGCCGACGTCCTCGCCCGCGTCCGCGGCACCCAGGCTGTCGTCCTCCCGCGGATCGCCGAGCAGCGGCGTGAGCTCGTCGCCGCCGGCGGCTTCATCGTCCCCGAGCAGGCGATCGACGCCCAGTCGCTGATCGCCCACGCCGACCTCGTGATCAGCGCCGGCGGCACGATGAACCGCGAGGCCGTCGCCCTCGGGACCCCCGTCTGGACGACCTTCGAAGGCCGCCTCGGCGCGGTCGACGCGGCCCTGATCGCCGACGGCCGCCTCCGCCGCCTCGAGCGCTCAGACCAGCTCGAGATCCGCAAGCGCGCTCCCGGATCCGTCGCCGGGCGGGTCCGTCGCGATGTCGGGCTGCTCGTCGGCCTGCTCAGCGCACCGGCGGCCCGCTGACGGCAGCCCGTCACCCCGGCTCGGCGGCCCGCCGATCTGCTCCGCGCGCCGCCGTCCGGCGGCGTAGAATGGCGCGGATGCGCCGACGGCTTCGCTCGGCGACCCTCCCGCTGCATCGCCATTCGTTGCCGCAGCTCGGCGTGGACGGGGCACTGGTCGCACTCGCATACTTCCTCGCGTTCGAGCTGCGCTTCGACAGCGGCCCGAAGGGCTCCTACGGCCTGCTCTATCACCGCACCTGGCCCTGGGTGATCCTCGGCACGACGCTCGTCCTCGCCGTCTCCCGCGTCTACCAGCGACGCTGGCGCTACGCCGGACAGCGCGACTACCAGACCCTCGTCCGGGCGGTCGTGGTCGCGACGATCATCCTCGTCGGCGCCGTCGCGATCCTCCGGCCGGTGCAGGAGGTCAACCACCAGGGCACCAAGACGATCGTCCTCCCCAACAGCGTGATCGCCCTCTACTTCCTGCTCGTCGTGGCCTTCCTCGGCGGCGCGAGGCTGCTCGCGCGCAGCGTCCACGACCGCCCGATCCGCGGCTTCCGGGCCGGCAAGGACGCCCGCGAGGTGCTGATCGTCGGCGCCGGCGACGGCGGACGACTCGTGCTCCGCGAGATCCTCCGCAACCCCGAGCTCGGCCTCCGTCCGGTCGGCTTCGTCGACGACGACCCGCTCAAGCGCAACCTCCGCGTCGACGGCGTCCGCGTCCGCGGCACGACCGAGGACCTCCCCCGGATCCTCGACGAGGCCGAGCCCACCGAGGTGATCATCGCGATCCCATCCGCCCCCGGCTCGCTCCGCAAGCGCGTCGTCGGCGCCTGTCGCGAGCGGGGCATCCCCGTCCGCACGCTGCCCACCGTGTTCGAGCTCCTCCAGGGCGGCTCCAACCCCGTCCGCCAGGTCCGCGAGGTCCGCGTCGAGGACGTCCTCGGCCGCGAGCCGGTCCGCATGGAGCTCGACGTCGTCGGTGCCTACCTCGAAGGCCAGACCGTCCTCGTGACCGGCGCCGGCGGGTCGATCGGCTCGGAGCTCTGCCGGCAGATCACGCGCGTCGGCCCGCGCCGCCTCGTCGCCCTCGACCACGCCGAGGACAACCTCTTCAAGATCGTCCGCGAGCTCGAGGACGAGCGCCACGTCCATCCCTCGGTGGTCGCCGCCGTGCTCGGCGACTGCAAGGAGGAGGAGCGGATGCGCGAGATCTTCGCCGAGCACCGTCCGACGATCGTCTTCCACGCGGCCGCCTACAAGCACGTCGGGCTGATGGAGACCAACGCGGTCGAGGCGATCCGCAACAACGCGATCGGGACCCGCGTCGTCGCGACGATCGCCGGCCAGTCGAGCGTCGACGCCTTCGTCCTGATCTCGACCGACAAGGCGGTCACCCCCGCGACCGTGATGGGCGCCTCCAAGGCGCTCGCCGAGTTCGCGATCGAGGCCGCCCAGCGCCGCTTCGCGCGGACCCGCTTCATGGCTGTGCGCTTCGGCAACGTGCTGGGCTCCTCGGGCAGCGTCGTCCCGATCTTCCGCCGGCAGATCGCCCGCGGCGGCCCGGTGACCGTCACCGACGAGCGGATGACCCGCTACTTCATGACGATCCCCGAGGCCGTCCAGCTCGTCATCCGCTCGGGCTCGCTCGGGCGCGGCGGCGAGGTCTTCGTGCTCGAGATGGGCGAGCCGATCTCGATCCTCCAGCTCGCCCGCGACATGATCGAGCTCTCGGGTCTCGACCCCGACCGCGACATCGCGATCGAGCTGGTCGGCCGCCGCCCCGGCGAGAAGCTCCACGAGGAGCTCTTCAATCCGTTCGAGCGGGCCGAGCCCACCGAGGCCGACCGCATCGTGCTCGCCCAGCGCGATCCGCTCGACACGGCGAGCGTCGAGCTGATGTTCGACGAGATCGGCCTGCTCGTTCTCGAAGGAGACGCCGCCGGACTCGCCGCACGCGTCTCCGAGCTCTCGGCGATGCGAAAGGCCCCCCACTTCGACACCCAGCCGGTCCAGTCCGGTACATAGACTGGCGCCCATGACGCCCTTCGCGCTATCAATCTCCGGCGAGATCAAGTCGCTCGGCGCCTACGCGGGGTTCGCCGCGGTCGTCGGTCTCGCTCTCCTCGCGCTGCTCTACTTCGCCCAGGCCCGCGAGATCCGCCGGCTCACCGAGTGGGCCGGCCGCGCCCCCGAGCGCAGCGCCGCGAGCGGGCCGTCTGTGGCCGGCGCCACCGCCGGGCCGGTTGCTCCCGCGGGCGTGCCGGGTGTGTCGGGCGCGGCGGCGGGCGTGTCGCCCGGCGCCCTGGCGAATGTCCGGCCGGTCGGACCCGCCCGCCCGCAGCTCCCCGGCCAGCCGCCCGCACCGTTCGCGCCCGCCCAGCAGACCTCGCCCCCGGGGCGTCCCCCGGGTACGCCGCCCGCGCCCGTTTTCCCGGGCGCCGCAGCGAGCCCCCTGACGCAGGCGACGACGCCCGGCGCCGGAGCGACCCAGGCGTTCGGGTCGGTGCCCGCGGCGCCGGCCGGCTTTCCCCCGCCCGCCCGTCCGCAGGCTTCCGGTGGCCCCGGCTACACGCCCGTGCCCGGCGCTCCGGCGTCCCCGCCCGGCTACCCGCCCGTGCCCGGCGGCTCCTCGTCGTCGCCCGCCGGCTACCCGCCGGTGCCCGGCGGGGGGACTGCGTATCCGCCGGCGCCGCAGGCCCCGTCCGCGGCGTCCCGGTTTCCGGCTGCGCCCGTCCCGGTCGGCGCCGGCGTCGGCGTCGGGGCGAGCCGCGCCCAACCGCTCGCCGGGCCGGCGTCGGTCTCGCGTCCGGCAGCCGAGGTCCCACCTCGTCGGTCGTCGGTGCCGGGGACCGAGCGGACGAGCGGTGCGCCGGCGGCGGGCAGGTCCTCCCCAGCGCGTACGCGACCGTCGAACCGCCGGACGCTGGGGCTCGTCGCGGGCGCTTTCGTGATCCTCGTGATCCTCGTCTTCGCCGCCACCCACTTCCTCGGCGGTGGCGGCAAGGGGGCCGGGAGCCCCAGGACGAGCTCGGTCCCGAGCGCCGGCTCCCAGTCACCCGCCGTGAGCGCTCCGGCGGCCGTGGCACCGGCGACGGTGACCGTCGCGGTGCTCAACGGCACGACCGTCGCCGGGCTCGCGGCGAAGATCGCCAAGCGGCTGACGGGCGCCGGATACGTGAAGGGCTACGTCGGCGACGCCCCGACCAAGTCGGCTGGCCCGACGAGCGTCGAGTACGCGCTCAACGAGCAGCCGGCCGCCAAGCAGGTCGCCAAGGCGCTCGGTCTCAGCTCGACCGCGGTCGTGCCGCTCGATCCGGCGACGGCAGCCGTCAGCCCGAGCGTCAGTGGCGCTCAGGTCGTCGTGTCGGTCGGCAGCGACCTGCACCAGTGAGCTTCCTCGAGCTCCCGGCGCGCACGCCCAAGCAGCGCGAGCGAGGACTCACCCACGTGCTCGACCGCGGACTCTCCCTGGTCGACGTCGACGGGCTGGTCGAGGTCGCCGGCGACAGCGTCGACATCGTCAAGCTCGGCTGGGGCACGGCGGTCGTGACCGGCAATCTGATGCCCAAGCTGGCCCGCTACGCCGAGCACGGGATCCCCGTGATGCTCGGCGGGACGCTCACCGAGGTGGCGCTCCGCCAGGGTCGCATCGAGGGGCTGATCGCCTGGCTGCGCGAGCTCGGCCTGCGGCATGTCGAGGTCTCCGACGGCACGATCTCGCTCGCGCCGGCCGCCAAGCGCGAGCTGATCGCTCGCCTCGCCAGGGAGTTCGTCGTGCTCTCGGAGGTCGGCTCCAAGGACATCGACATGATCATGGCCCCCTACCGCTGGGTCGAGGAGATCGAGGCCGAGTTGGCCGCCGGCGCCTGGAAGGTGATCGCCGAGGCACGCGAGGCGGGGAACGCCGGCATCTACCGGGCCGACGGCGAGGTCCGGATGGGCTTGATCGACGAGATCGCCCACGCCGTCGATCCCGACCGGCTGATCTTCGAGGCCCCGCGCAAGTCGCAGCAGGTCTTCTTCCTGCGGCGCTTCGGCTCCAACTGCAACCTCGGCAACATCGCCCCCGGCGATGTGCTGTCGCTCGAGACGCTCCGCCTCGGGCTCCGCTCGGACACGTTCGACCTCGGCCCCCAGGCCGGGTAGGCGTGGGCTCGGCCGGCAGGTGCCACCCGCAGCTGCCACGAGCCCGGCCGCCGGCCGCGCGCCGACGGACGCGCCGACGCCGACGCTGACCCGGGTGGTCTTCGGACTGCTCGTGATCGCGACGTTCGCCGCGTTCTTCGTCACCCAACGCCTCAAGCACTCCCCGACCCTCGTCCAGGCGGCGACGGCGATCCCCTACATCTACCCGGTGACGGGCCACCGGCGGGCCGTGATCTCGTTCAAGATCCGCCAGGCCGACGAGGTCACCGTGACGGTGGTCGGACCCAACGGCGACGCCATCGACACGCTGGCCAGCGCAGCGCAGATGCCCGCCTATCAGCAGCGGGCGTTCAGCTGGCGTGGCGTGACCCGGGCCGGGCGTCAGGCCCCGCTCGGCCTCTACACGATCCGCATCGCTCTGCGTGGGGCCGGCCGGTCGTTCCTGCTGAGCCGATCCAACGGCGACCTCGTGACGATCCGGGTCGCCGCGGGCCCGCCGGGGCCGCCCCAATGACCGCGCCCGCCGGGGGCACCCCGATGACCCGCGCCGGCTTGGCGCCGATCGCCCCGGGCCGCCGATGATCGCGGCGGCCACGGGAGCCGGACGCCTGGCCGAGCACCTCGGCGTGATCGCGGCGGTCCTGCTCGCGGGCTTCGCCGTGCTGGCCGCGGGACGCAGCGAGCTCGACCGGGCCCGCGCAGTGGCGATGGCGCTCGCCCTGGCGGCGACGCCGATCCTCCTCGTCGCAGCGATCTGGGACTCCTCCCAGCTGCATCCGCTGCGCCAGCGTCCGCTGGTCGGGGTCGCCGCGATCCTCGCGGCGCTCGCCGTCGTGGCGGTGCTCGCCGTGGTGATCTCCCGGCGCCCGCACGTGCTGGCACTGCTCTGCGTCGCGGCCCTTCCCTTCCGCGTGCCGATCTCCGCGGGCGGCGAGACGTCGAACCTGCTGATCCCGCTGTATGCGATCGTCGCCGCCGGCACGCTCGCCTATATCGGCCGTCTCCTGCGCGGTGGGGCGTCGGAGCCCGACGAGCCGCCGGCCGGACTGCTCGAGTGGTCGCTGGTCGGTCTGATCGGCCTCTACGCGATCCAGACCAGCTACTCGCATGACTTCACCAAGGCGCTCGAGCAGATCGTCTTCTTCTACGTCCCGTTCTCGCTGCTCTTCATCCTCCTGCGGAGGATCCGCTGGAGCTCCCGGCTGCTGCTCGGATGCCTCGGCATCCTCGTCTCGCTGGCGCTCGTCTTCGTCCTCGTCGGCTTCGTCGAGTACGCGCGCCGCAAGCTCCTGCTGAACCCCAAGGTGATCAGCGCGAACATGGTCGAGTCGTATTTCCGGGTCAACTCGCTGTTCTTCGATCCCAACATCTACGGCCGCTTCCTGGCGGTCGTGATGGTGCTCGTCACGACCGCGATGCTCTGGGCGGCGCGCCGTCGCGACGTGCTCGTCGCGGCGCTCTGCCTCACCGTCCTCTGGGGCGGGCTTGATGACGAGCATCTCCCAGTCGAGCATCGCCGCCCTGCTGGTCGGCCTCGGCGTGCTCGCCGCCCTGCGCTGGGACGCGCGCAAGACGGGCGCCGTGGTGGCCGTGCTGAGCATCGCCGGCGTCGCCTTCGTGCTCCTCGCCGGCAGCTCGATCCGCGTCGACCTGAGCAGCTCGAAGGGCGCCGACCAGGCGACGACCGGCCGCTACAACCTGATCGGAGGCGGCATCGACCTCTTCGAGCAGCGACCGGTCACCGGCTACGGGGCGGCCTCGTTCGCGGTCGAGTACCGCAGCCACCAGGGCTCTTCGGCGGGCAGCGCCGTCTCCGCCTCGCACACGATTCCGATCACGATCGCCGCCGAACAGGGCATTCTCGGGCTCGCGCTGTACGTCGTGCTGCTCGTCGCCTGCTTTCGCCGCCTGTTCGGCGCAGACGTGCGCAACTCGGTTGCACGCGCGGCGATCGCCACCGCCTTCGCCGCGCTCGTCCTCCACACGATGGCCTACGCCGACTTCCTCGAGGATCCGATCACCTGGACGTTGCTCGGGATCGGCGCGGCCCTGGCCGGAGCGTCCGCGCTCCCGCGCCCGGGGGCCGCCGCAGCCGGGGTGGGGGCCGGCGTGGGCCAGCCACAAGTGCTCTGAGCGGTGCGCGGCTACCTCAAGCGCCTCGTCACGACGGGCGCCGCCTACCAGGCCGGCGACCTCGTCGCAAAGGCGCTCGCGATCTTCACCCTGCCGCTCTACACGCGCTACGTCTCGCAATCCCAGTACGGCTACGCCGAGACCCTCCTGACGCAGGTCGTGCTCGTCTCGATCCTCCTGCGGCTCGGCATCGGCGAGGCCTTCGTCAGGTTCTGGTTCGACGACGAGGATCCCCGCCGACGGGAGCGGATGCTCTCGGGCACGGTCGTCTTCGTCGCCCTCACGACGACCGTCGCCGGCCTGATCGGCGTGGCCTGCGCCGGCGGGCTCTCGGAGCTCCAGCTCGGGATCCGCTCGCCGGCCCTCGCGGCGACTGCGCTGCTCGGCCTCTGGGCCTTCACGAACCTCGAGGTCGCCTACAGCCTGCTGCGCGTCGAAGGACGCGCGAAGACCTACATCGTCGCCTCGGTCACGAACGTCGCGATCTCGATCGCGTTGACGATCTACCTCGTCGTCTTTCGCCACGACGGGGCGCAGGGGCTCCTGCTCGGCAACTTCACCGGCTCGACGCTCGTCCTGCTCGGCCTCTGGTGGCATGAGCGCAGGCGGATCTTCGGGCCGCTGCGCGGCGGCCTTGCGAGTGTCGGCGCTCCCCTGCGGCGGATGCTGGGCTTCGGCCTGCCGACCGTCCCCGCCGACGTCAGCGTCTACGCCCTCCAGGTGATCGACCGCGCCTACCTGCTCCGCGCCGACAGCCCGGCCGCCGCCGGCCTCTACGCGGTCGCCGCGAAGGTAGCGACGGTCGTCTTCGTCGCGGTTCGCGGCTTCCAGTACGCGTGGCCGCCGCTGGCCTACTCGGTCGTCGACGACGACGAGGCCGCCCGTCTGTACTCGCTGGTCACGACCTACTACCTCCTGGCGACCGGCGTCGTCGTGGCCGGCGTCGCCCTGCTCGGCCGCTGGGCGCTGCTGATCCTCGCGCCGGGGTACCTCGCCGCCGTCGCGGCGCTCCCGTGGCTGGCGCTCGGATGGTCGCTCTACGGGCTCTACCTCGTCTTCGTCGTGATCGCCGGACGGGCCCGCGCGATGACGCGCAACCTGCCGGCCGCGGCCGCCGGTCTCGCCGTCAACGTGATCGCGATCGTCCTGCTCGTCGGGCCGCTCGGCATCGCCGGGGCCGGGATCGCGCTCTGCGCGGCCTACGCGGCGATGGTCGTGGTGATCTACGCGCTGACCCGCCGGGCCTTCACCGTCGGCTTCGAATGGGGTCGCCTCGTCCGGCTCGTGGTCGTCCTGTCGGGCGTCGGCGCGGGCGGCGACGTCCTGCTGCCGGCGAGCGGTGTTGTCGGCTTCCTCACGCGGGCGGCCGCGTTTCTCGCGATCGGGCCGCTGCTCGTCGCCAGCCGGTTCTTTCGCCGCGGCGAGTGGGAGCAGGCGCGGGCGCTCGCGGGCATGCTCCGCGCCCGGCTGCGGCGCCCGGCCTGCTGAGCGGGCAAGGTGGGTTTGCAGCCGTCGTGGAGGACCCACGACCAACGCGCCCGCTGGTAGCGACATAGCCCCAACAATGTGCGGGGTTGACAAGCGGCCGTCCATATCAGTTCGCGAGCTTTAGCCACGAGCGACAGAACCTGACGCCTTCGTCCGCGGGTGTCTCGGTCCCAGAGCACCTCGACAACTGGGTAGAAGTTTTTGGTAGTCGGCATCGACGTCGATCGACTGCCCAGGCGGTGGTCGCTGGAGCGGCGGCGGTCCTCGACGCCGCCGCCCAGCAAGTTCGCGGTCTCGGCGCGACGAAGCCCGACGGACCCCAGGAGGTGAAGCATGGCGAGGTCGCGTTTGCCCTGGCGGGGTGCAGCGGTCGGGCATCCGCACGGCGCTGAACCTCACCGCACGTCAACTTGAGGCTGCGTTCCTCGCCTGTGACTGCTTGCGTCAAGGCGAGAGCGCGGTCTGCCTCGGCATCTCGCCGCGCCAGTGGAGCGGCTCATACACGACGCGCAAGACCGCGCAGGCGCCCACACAACGAGGCAGCACAAGGCGATGCTCGTCGCTGCGCAGATCGTGCCAGACAGCCGCAACAAGGCGCGGGACCTGGCTGATCCCAAAGATCATCACTTTTCACCGTGTTAGCGGCGGGGCGGCGAGCGTACTTTCGGGGCCATGAGCGCCCTCGCCGACACAGCGAACACGACCAGCGGTCGCGACCCCCGTGCGGGCTCATGGAAGCCCGGTGGCGCCGTGGCCTCACGCTCGTCGGACCGACGACAGGCGCGCCGTGGCCTGCGGGTCAGGCAAGGCGCCTCTCGGCAATGTCGCTATCCCAGCGCGGGCTGGCCGCCGGACACTCCCTACTGCGAGGGCCTCCTGGACGCGACCGGACCTTCCGCTCAGGCGACGCCCCTCGTCGGGTCCGCTGTCGATCGCACCAAGTTCGCTGACACGCTGCCCGGCGCACACGGCCGCGCCGGGGCAACGGGGAGGCGATCCGGCTCTGTCGCTTTAAAAGGCAACAGCACTTTCCCCAGCACCTAGTGACCAAAGAACAAGAAAGGACGCACCAACCATGCTATCGAGCTACTTGTCCCGCCTGCCCGTCCGCCTGAGACACGCCCTGAAGACCGCCGTGCTGACGGTCGCGATGGTGTCGACGGTGGGAACCGCTATGGCCTTCGCCGGCACCGCATCCGCCTCGGCGGCAAACATCAACGTGTGGGCGCCTCCGTACACGGCGCACATCCGCTACTGCCCGCACACTTGGTGCAACGTCGAGGCCAACATGTACAACTACTCGTGGGTGACGCTGTATAGCTACTGCGATACCGAGAACGTATTCGGGAACTACTGGTCGACACGCTGGTTCCACATCACGTGGCCGTACAACGGCTGGGTGCACTCGTCGCTCGTCGATCACCAGTATGGAGTCATGCAGGGGTGCTAACCGTCTGAAGCGGCAGACTGGATGCCCGGGATTCGAGACAGAACCCGAGAGACAGCTCCCGACATCCGGCGTCTAACGAGTTGGGCTGCTGGCATGGGCGTTTCGCGCATGCCAGCAAGCTCGATCTACGCCGGTCCGGTGTGGCTGGTCACACGTAGCAGCCGGCCTCGAACAGTACCGGCGGGAGCCTGAGTCTCGCCTCGGGCAGACGCTCGCCTTCCGCTTCCGTCTCAGGGTGATGACTCATGGCACCTCGGCCTTTCCGATCGGGACGCCCTGGCCTCCGCGGCAGGACTATGCTCGCGCTGCACTTCGGATTGCCCTGGAGACCGCGCTTCGGGCCGGGCCTGGCGGTACTACGTGGCTCGGGCGGGAGCAATCCTGGCGCGGATGAGCAGCGCGGAGAGGTGACTGGTGGTTGCGGCGTGGGCACGTTCGCGGGCCTCACCGATCAGTCGGTCGACTTGGCGTGGGGAGATTCCAAGGCATACTGCGATCTCGGCTTGCCGCAGGCCATCGCAGGTGAGGAGAGCCACTTCGAGCTGACGAGCGGTGAGGTGGAGCGCCCTTCGCACGCGGTCCGCTTCGGTGGTGACCGGGTCCCGCGGTGCGAGGGTGGTCCCGGGCCGGCGGGGTGTGGGCTGGGTTCGGGTGGCTAGGTTTGGTACGGCGAGCGGTCGATCGGGCGTGGTGATTTGGTGGTCGAGTCGGTGGAGGCGCAGTACGAAGCGCGCGAATGCTTCGGAGGCATAGCGGCCGGCCATCGCGTTGACGGGCAGTCCGATCGCTGCTGCGAGGATTCCGTTGTCTCCTTGGGAGATAAGCGATTCGGCGCCGAGTAGTGTGCCGGCGAGGTATCCGGCGGCGGTTATGAGGCTGGCGGCGAGGGTGAGGCGGGTTGAGCTGACGACGGCGACGATCCACAGCAGCGGTAGGGCTTCCCACCAGGTTGCGCTGTCGGGGCCGTTGATCGTCAGCGCGATCGCGGCGATCGCGGCGGGCGTGATCTGGTGCAGCGAGTTGTAGCGCAGCCAGCGGTACACGGTGCGGCTCCAGCAGAGACCGATAATCGAGGACGCTGCGCCGAGCGCGGCGAGCGCAAGGGTAAGGGGGCGTGGGGGGCCGGCGGAGCTCTGGCTGCCGAGCGTCACGGCAAGCCCGCAGCCGACGAGCAGGACCGCAAGGACGAACTGGAAGAAGTGGATGTAGAGCGCCTCGGCGAGATGGACGACCTCGGCGCCGCACCGGAACACACCGCTGCCCAGCACGGGCGTCGGTGGCTGCGCGGTTGCGGCGGCCTGGAGGTCAGTAGTCAAGGGTTGCCTCGGTGAAGATCGCGACAAGCTGGTCGAGCGTGCGCGCCCCACATTTGCGTTTCGCTGAGGCGATGTGCGAGCGAACGGTCGCGAGGCTGACGACCAGCTCTCGCGCCGCCTGTTTTGGGGCGCGGCCCTCGGCAAGGAGCACGAGGACATTGCGCTCGGCGGTCGTGAACCGTTTCGCAAGCGCGCGGGGATCGGCTCGTGACAGGGTGAGCAGCGGGGCGCGGGCGGCGAGCGCGAGCTGAGGGGTGAGCGACAGGCCGCCCAGACGCACGTCGACGATTCGTTGCGGCGCTGTGCCGATGAACCAGCGCAGCAGCGCGATCAGGAGCAGCATCACGCCAGCGTTGGCTGCGAGGTCGATGACCTGGTTGGCGATCAGGTCGCGTCCGGGGCCGTTGAGAAGCCAGGCCGCTGCGTGCCCTTGGACCCCAAGGTCGGCGACATAGCCGGCGGCCGACAGCGCGACGCACAGGCCGACGATGCCGGCGGATGACGTGATGACGGCGATCCAGACGATCGCTGAGGCGACCTCGGGGTAGTGGACCTGGACGCCCGGGTCGACGGCGCCGGCGGCGGCGAACAGTGCCGCGGGCCAGAGTGCGCGGCCACGAGCACGCAGCAGCCGCGCTGCGGGGTCGGGGTAGAGCAGGCCAACGGCGGCGCACGCGGTGAGCAGGGCCCCGACCACGAGCATCGTCGCGTCGGCATGGGCGAGTGCGGCGAACAGCAGGTCCGACGCGGCGACGGCGGCCATCAGGCCGAAGCCGACGCGCATCACCGCGACGGCGACCTCGTTGGTCGCTGAGGCGGTCGCACCGGGCAGCTTGGGCTGGCGCACGTGACCTGTCTACGGGAGCAGCGCGACGGTCGGCCCGCCCACCCGCCCGGGAGTAGCGGAGCCGGGGTCGTTGTCGAGGCGCGCTACGGTGGCTGGCGGCGGGGTGGGGAGGATGCCTCCTACGATCGCGACCGCGACGAGCTCGGCGGGGCTGTTAACAGCGAGCCGCTCGACGGCGTGGCGGACGTGACGTTCAACCTGGTTGGGCGAGATCGACAGGCACGCCGCAATAGCGCGGTAGCGGTGACCGTCGGCGAGTAGCGCCACGACCTGGAGTTGGCGGGCCGTCAAACGACCCAGCTGATCAGGAACATCGTTGCCCGCCGGGAGAACCGCGTCGTCGCTTGCGGTGGCCGGGGTCGAGCCGGCGTCACCGTGCCGAGTGGTTTGCTCCATGTGGCCGCGTCGCGGCGGAGGGGCTGTGATCCACGCGTTGACCCTCAGCACTGGCCGGCGAGTCGGGCGGTGGGTCGCGTTCAGACACAGCAGGTGGGCGGCCATGCGCTCCGGGATCACGGCGGCCATCGCGGTCCAGAACGGCAGCGCGATCCACAGCCCGAGGATCGCAACGGCGGGCGTTTCACGGAGGTCGCCGGCGAGGAGGTGTGCGGCGAGGTTCGCGCCGAGCACCAGCAGGCAGTACAGCAGTGCGCGTCGCAGCGGCGCGAGGACCGCGATCACGACGAGGATCGCCCCTGCTGACCACCACAACTCGTTGCGCAGCGGTGAGGCCACCGAGATCAGCAGCGCCGCGATCACGACCCCGACGAGCTCGAGCGCGGGGCGACGCCGCAACAGCAGGTAGACGTCACGCGCGCGGCGGATCGTGACCGCGGTGAGCGCGAGCACGACGAGTGCCGCCGCAGCGGCCGGCGCCAGGGATCGCGCTGCGCCGGCGGACGGGCGCACCGGCAGGAAGACGAGCGCCGCGAACGTCGAGAGCGCGACAAATCCGAGCGCAATGACGAACACCCAGTGATAGAAGTGCTCCGAGAGCGCGACGAGCTCAGCACCGCAGCGCACGCGATCTCCGCCCTCGCCAAGCCCGGGCTCGGCCGGGTCTCGCGGGCGCGGGACGTTCGTCGTCGTGACGGTTTCGCTGTTCACGGCGCGACCTCGGGCCGGGGCCGCTCGCCTCGCGCCGTGATCGCCGCGAGCTCGGGCAGCGTTTGTGCACCGGTCTTGCGCTTCGCGTGGCGGATGTGTTTGCGTATCGTCGCGAGCGAGACGCCCCACGCGAGCGCGACCTGCTTGGGTCGCCTGCCGCCCGCCAGCTCCTCAACCACGCCGCGCTCCTCACCGGAGAGACAGCTCAATGGTGCCGACGGCGCTCGCAGCTCGGCTACGCGCCGGACAGTGCCGAGCTCGACTGCGCGTGTCAACGCGGCCGTGAGCGCGGGAGCGCCGCTCCTGAACGCGGCGAGCGTCTCGTCGGCGCGGCCAAGAAATCGCTTGTACAGGTTTGCGAGCCCGACAACGACGAGCGCGACAAACGGGTACGCGAGCATCTCCCCGAGCACGCCACCCAGCGAGCCGGGCGACCTGGACCCGAGCACCGCCGCGCCGTACCCCGCCTCGAGGGCCGCGACACACAGCCACACCAGCCGCGGGCCGGCAACGACGGCGGCGATTCCGATCACGGTCTCCGTGACCGACACATACGGGCCATCAACCCCGTCCACGAGCGCGACGCCCAGCAAGACGACTCCGGCAACCACCACCAGCCACGGGCGAGCCCGCAGCGCGCTGCACACCGCGGCGCGCCGCCACAGCGCGAGCGTCGCGCCGACCACGAACACAGCGCCGACCGCGAGGCGCCGCAGCGGATCGCCGCCGAGACTTGTCGCGGCGAGCACGAAACTGCCGGACGCGACCCACAACGTGAGCACCAGTGCGATCGTCAAAACCCGCATCGACAGTGGCAGCTCCCGCAGATCGCCACCCGACGCCACAACCCGAGCCGTCACGCCCGCGCCGCGTTGACCAGCGATCAGCTCTGAATCCCCCTCCGGCACACACCCATTCTGACCACATCACGCGGCTACAGAGCCGGAATATCACTTTTCATCCCCTTGTCCCCCAGCCCACGGGCAACGATCGTTCTCGCCTCGATGACGCCACCCCACGCCGACAAGCCAAAAGCCGGCGAACCAGACGGGCCCCGACCAGGCCCTAAGACAGACGCCGAACCCCACGACGCCGCGTCCGTTCGTAGAGCTGTCCGCCACCACCTCGCCGCCGCACCGCGGCCGTCGGGTAGGCCGAAACAGCGGAGCTCGCGCGTGATCGCGGTGCGCCTTCAGGCGGTGGCGAGGCGCCGCGAAGCCGGACACGGCCCCGAAGATCATCACTTTTCCCCGTGTTCCAACGGAAACTCTCGCCGTACGTTTAGCCCATGAACCGCAGCGACATTCCAAACCCCGCAAGTCGTCGTTGCTCCCGGGCGGTGCCGTCAACCCGGCTGCGGGCCCGGATCACGCGGCGTCTGCTCGCGGCGGCAGCGCTCGGCGTCCTGTGCCTGGCGGCGGGCGCGATCACCGCGAGCGGCGCCGCCCCGTCACGGTCATGGCTCGCCGCGGGCGACTCGTACTCCTCGGGCGAGGGCCTCCCGCACGCGACCGGGTCATGCGCCCAAGCGCTCCCGGGATCCGGCTCGGAGGACTGGGCCGACATCGCCCGCGACAAGCTCGCGAACACAATCCCCGGCCTCGCGCGGCCGAGCCTGGTCGCTTGCACCGGCGCGAGCAGCAGCAGCTTCTTCACCAGCCAGTGGACAACCGGGCTCGGCCGGTTCGATCTTGTCACCTTCACCTTCGGCGGCAACGACATCGGCTTCTCGCAGATCCTCGAGCAGTGCATCGGCCTTCCCGGGGGCAGGCTCCCCAGCGACCCCGGCCACAAATGCCCTCGCGACGCGCTGGTCCGCGCCCGCGTCGCCAGCACGCTCGTCGCACCCTACCGCGCGTTTCTGACCAAGGTCGCCGACGACGCCGTCACCACGGGCGGGAACATCGTTGTCCTCGGCTACCCGGAGCTCGTCGAGATCCCGACGCTGTGGCCGGCCGGGACGAGCTCCTGCTCGCTGATCGGTGTCACCGACGCGAACGAGATTCGCGGCCTCGGTGGCGACCTGAACGCAACGATCGGCTACGACGTCCAGGTCATCAACGCCCAACACCCCAACGGCGTGCACCTCACCTTCATCGACGTCAACTCCGGCGGCAGCGCCGGCATCTCCGGCTCAGACCAGAACCTCTTCGAGCCCGCCAGCGGCCCACGGCACAACCTCTGCGCCACCCAACCGTGGCTCAACGGGTTCTCCACGATCGACTACGGAGCCGGCTCATTTCACCCCAAACAGGCCGGCCAGGACGCGATGGGCTCGCTCGCCGCCGAAGTCATCCCGGGCCTTGCTCCGTGACGTTTTCCCGACGATTCCCGCTGTACTTCAGTCCCGTCAGACACGTCCCGACCCTACGCATCAACGACAAAGGACGACGCGCACGAATGAGACGCAGAAGCCGGCCTCGCCGCATCCTTGCAATCAAGGCGCTCACGCAATTGGCGCTGTCCGTCGGGCTAGCGTCGACCGCCCTGTTATCGAGCTTCGCCGCGCCCGCGTCCGCCGACCTCAGATCGTCGATCGTCAGCATCGCCGAATCGCAGGACCAGAACGGTGCGGCTGTCGTCAATGTTCCTGCCACGACCGGGGACGGATGCAATCCGTACACGGCACATTGGGGAGACGGCTCGGCCTGCGGGAACGGCCTGCGCGCCAACGCCTGGTGCGCGGATTTTGACGCCTGGGTATGGCAGCAGGCGGGGGTCAGCTTCACATATGGCGGCGGCGCGTCGGACATCAACGCGTGGTCGGCGAGCTTCTACTTCTGGGGCATGGCGACCGGTAACTGGCACCCACTGGCGAGCGGCTACACACCGCAACCCGGGGATGTCGCCGTGTACGGCAATCTGACCGAGGCCTCCGGCCCAGGCCACAGCGGCATCTACGTCAGCGGGCCCGCAGACAGCCCGACGGTCGTGAACGGGAACTGGGCCGTCGACTATCCACACACGACGAACTACGGCGTCATCATCGCGTCACATGAGTCGAACACTGGCGTCGCCGGCGGCGACCTCGATGGCTATGTGTCGCCCGATACCACGTCGTCTGGTCCGCCGCCGACGCTGCCGGACCGGACGACGACGGCCTATTCCGGCGCGACTTCTGGCGCATACGGCCAGCCGGCAATCCTGAGCGCTCATCTGGTCGATGCGACGGCATCGGCAGCGCTCGGGGGTCAGTCTGTTGTGTTCTCCCTCGGCTCGGAGTCGTGCTCGGCGACGACGGATGCCGCTGGCGACGCCTCATGCTCGGTCACGCTAACGCAGACACCGGGAGCCTATACGGTCGCCGCGTCATTCGCTGGCGACCCAACCCACGACGCCAGCGCCGACAGCAAGCCATTCACGATCAACCGAGAGGCCACCAGAGCGACGTATACAGGCGCGACGACCTCGGAGTACTACACCCCGTTTATGGCATCCGCCACGCTCGTCGAAGCGGGCGGCGGAGCGCCGGTCGTCGGTAAGACGGTCACGCTTACACTCGGTGCCGGCGACACCTGCCACGCCGCGACCGACGCGTCGGGCACGGCGTCGTGCTCGATCACGCCGACCCAATCGGTCGGCGACTACACGATCGCCGCGTCGTTCAGTGGTGATCCGCTCTACCTCCCCAGCACGGGCAGCCAGTCGTTCAAGATCACTCGCGCCGAAACTGCCACGACCGTAACGGCGGCGCCATCGGGTTCCGCCACGTTCGGCCAGCCCGCGACGTTCACGACCGTCTCGGCGGCAAAGGTTCCCGGAGCACCCTCCCCGACGGGATCGACGGCCTTCGCGGTCGACGGCATGACCGTCGCGACGGGCACCCTGGCCAGCGGGTCGGGAAGCATCACGACGTCCTCCTTGAGCGCCGGATCCCACACGATCGCCGCGAGTTACGTCGGCGATCACAACTTCCTGCCGAGTTCCGGCGATCTGCAATATCGCGTTACATGCGCCGTGAACGTCAGCGGAGTACATCAGGGCGCCCTGACGGTCACGACGACCGCGTGTCTCGCGGCAGGCGCTCACGTCGAAGGCGCGGTGCTCGTCAAGCCAGGCGCGTCACTCGACGTCGAGAATGCGACGATCGACGGCTCGGTCGACGCGACGGCGGGGGGCGTGATCCGCGTCTGCGGCAGCTCGATCAGTGGCGCGCTCAACATCAAGAAGTCGGCAGGCGTCGTAATCGTCGGCCAATCCCCAGACGGCTGCACACCAAACCACGTCAACGGGGCCCTGATGGTCAAGGACAACACCAACGGTGTGGAGACCGGCGCCAACACCGCCGGTGGCTCGACCCACACCACCGGTAACTCCGGGCCAGCGCCATACTCCGCTGGGGTCCAACACCCATCCATCATCACGCCGCATGTCCAACCGCAGGCGCGGGCGCTCGCAGCCGCAATCAAAGCCTGCGGATCCCGCGCGACGGTCAAGCAGCGAGCCTGCGCCGCGACAGCCAAGAAGCGCCACCCGGCTCTCAAGGCGAGGGCGAACACCAAGGTGAAGGCGAACACCAAGGTGAAAGCGAACACCAAGGTGAAAGCGAACACCAAAGTCACCTAGACAGAGAGCTGGACGTCGTCTTCCCAAGGCGCACATGCGATGCTTGTTCGCGGCCGCGTTGCTGCTGGGGGTCGTGGGAACGTCGAGTGGCCGGTCCGTGGCGCGAGCGTGCGCTTCCGGCCAGAGGGAGGCGAATGGGATCCTCGTGACGGCCACCGTACGGACCCCCGCCCCTGTGCGCCGGGGACTTTGATGCTGCCGGCCGGGACGCTGAAATGCCGACTGTTGGCGAGCAGCACGCGCGGAGCATGCGGGTACTCCCGAAGGTCTAACTCTCGCTCGGCTAGGCCGATCCGCCGGCGCATATCGCGCAAGCTAGGTGTCGGCAGCGCGACATGCGAGCGAGGCGGCCCAGTCGGCCGGTCGGGTGGCGGGGGAAACAGGCCGGGCATGACTGCGACCAAGCCCCACGGGATCCCGATCTGTTCGCTGAGAAGCGGGCCGAGGTGCATGCCGGGCATCGTGACAAGCAGGAGATCGCGCCGCGGCAAGATCTGGGCGCACGAGCGCACAGTCGGTCAACTGGCATCGGCGGGATGGGGCGCGACCTGTCCCAGTGATCCCAATCCCCGGCGTGCCGGCGGCCATCGCCTGGTCCGAGGCGGTCACCGACGCTGAACACGTCGATTCCATACTCCTCGGCCAAGCCGGGCAGGGGGTGGCGCCATCATCCGAGCGCTCCAGCGCTTTGCGCTCCCAGCCGCCCAGGGTCCGGAACCGTGACCGGTCCCGCCGTCAGTCGCCGAGCACCCGGGCGTTGCGCAGCGCCGCCGCCTCGCGGAGGCCCTCGCCGCGGTCGGGGTGGAGTGTTGCCGTGACGTGGCGGGCGTAGCGACGCGGGTCGTGGCCCGGGAGGAAGACGGCGGCGATCGCCCGGGCGAGGTAGGTCCACGCGGTCAGCCAGCGGACGAGACGCGCGGCCAGCCGGCTGTGGTGCTTGCGCATGTAGAGGTCGCGGTTTCGCGACAGCTCGACGATCCGCCGGGTCGGCAGCGCGCCGGTCGAGAGCTGCTCGTGGTGGACGGCCAGCGCCCCCGGGACGTGGAGCGAGTGCCAACCCGCGTCGCGCAGCCGCTTCTGGAAGTCGACCTCGTCGGAGTAGACGAAGAACGCAGGATCCATGTAGCCGACCGCCTCGGCCGCCGAGCGCCTGACCATCAGCGCGGCCGACTGGGCCCAGTCGACCCGCCGCGGGACGGTGCCGACGCTCTGGACGGTGTAGCGCCGATGGGCGAAGACCGCGCCGGCCAGGGCGCTGCGCACCGACGGGAAGCGCCAGGCCGACGGCTGCGGGGTGCCATCCGCCCGCAGCAGGGCGGCGCCGGCGCTCGCGGCCCCGGGGTCGGCCTCGAGCGCGGCTCGGAGCGCGGCGCTCGCGCCCGGTCGCAGCTCGGAGTCCTCGTTGAGCAGCAGGCAGTAGCGGCCCCGCGCCCGGCGCATCAGCTCGCTGTCGTTCTCCGCCTTGCCCCGGCGCGCCGCGAGCGCGATCAGCTCGAGCGGCTGGTCGCGCCGTGCGCGGACGGCGTCGGCCGAGCCGTCGTCGGAGCCGTTGTCGAGCACGAGCAGCTCCGTCGCGAATCCGACCGCCGCCCGTTCGCGCCCGACGGCGTCCAGGCAGGCCATCAGGACGTCGGCGCCCTCGGTGTTCACGACGCAGTAGGAGACCTCGACCTCAGCGTCCATATTGTCTGAGCCGATGCGCGTCCACGTCGTCGATCCGGCAGCCTACACACCCCCCTACGACCACGCCCTCTGTCGGGCGCTCGCCAAAGCCGGCCTCGACGTCAGCCTGCTGACGAGCCGCTTCGCCTACGGGCCGGTGCCGGCGGCGAGCGGCTACACCCGCGAAGAGGTCTTCTACCGCTGGGCGCGCGGCGCCCCGAACTCCCGCTTGCGGCGGGCGACGAAGCTCGCCGAGCACGTCCCCGACATGCTCGACTACCGCCGGCGGGCCCAAGCGGCCGACATCGTCCACTTCCAGTGGCTGGCCGTCGCCCACGTCGACGCCCACCTCCTGCCGCGCGGGCGCCCGCTCGTCCTGACCGCCCACGACGTCCTCCCGCGCGAGCCACGCCCCGGCCAGCTCGCGGCCCAGCGCAGGCTCTTCGATCGCTTCGACGCCGTCGTCGTCCACTCGGCTCACGGCGCCCGGCGCCTGATCGACGAGCTCGGCCTGGCGCCCGAGCGGGTCCATCTGATCGCCCACGGCGTGCTCGACCACCTCGTCGATCGGCCGAGCCGGCCGCTGGCGGCCGAGCTCGGCGCCGTCGCGTGCCCGGTCGTCCTCTGCTTCGGCCTGATCCGTCCCTACAAGGGGATCGACGTCCTGATCGAGGCGTGGGACCCGGGCTGGGATGCCGAGCTGTGGATCGTCGGCATGCCCCGCATGGAGATCGCCCCGCTGCGGGCCGCCGCCCCCGAGAACGTCCGCTTCGTCGCGCGCTTCGTCGGCGACGACGAGCTCGGCGCCTTCTTCCGCCGTGCCGACGTCGTCGTCCTCCCCTACCGCGAGATCGACCAGTCGGGCGTGCTGTTCACGGCGCTGGCCTTCGGCAGCGCGCTCGTCCTCTCAGACGTCGGCGGCTTCCCGGAGGTCGGGGCCGGCCGGCTCGTCGCTCCCGGCGACCCCATTGCCCTGCGTGCCGCGCTCGGAGCGGTGCTCGCCGATCCGGCCGAGCGCGAGCGCCTCGCCGACGAGAGCCGGCGGGCGGCGGGCGGGCGCCTCTCCTGGGAGTCGGTGGCCGGCGAGACCGCGGCCCTGTACGAGACGCTGCTCGCGCGCGCGCCGAGCGGCCGACCGATCGCGAGCTCGCGATGAGCGCTGCCACGATCGGCGTCCGATGAGCGCCGCGGCGATCGTCTTCTGGGTCGCCGTCGGGCTGCTGGTCTACGCGCAGCTCGGCTACGGCGCGCTGTTGATCGTCTGGTCGCGGTTGAGCCGGCGCCGCGATCCCGACCCGGGCGCACCGACCGACGATCTCGGGGTGGTCTCGCTGATCGTGGCCGCGCACGACGAGGAGCGTGTGATCGCCGCGAAGGTCGCCAACGCGCTGGCGCTCGACTGGCCGCGCGCGCGCCTCGAGCTGATCGTCTGCTGCGACGGCTGCACCGACCGCACCGCGTCGCGCGCCCGGGCGGCCGGCGCCGACCGCGTCCTCGAGCTCCCGCGCGGGGGGAAGATCCGCGCGCAGGATGCCGGCGTCGCCGCCGCGCGCGGCGACCTGCTCGCCTTCTCGGATGCGAACTCGACCTGGGAGCCGGAGGCCCTGCGTTGGCTGGCCGGAGCATTCGCCGACCCCCGGGTCGGGTACGCCTGCGGTGCCGTGCGCTTCGTCCGGGCCGAGGGCGGCGACAACCAGGAGGGCGTCTACTGGCGCTACGAGCTCGCCCTGCGGGCACTCGAGTCCCGCCTGCGCTCGATCACCGCGGGCAACGGCGCGATCTACGCGACTCGCCGCGAGTCCTACATCAACGTCGACCCGATCATGGGGCACGATCTGAGCCTCCCATTCAAGATGGTCAAGACCGGCTGGCGGGCGGTCTACGTGGCTGGCGCCAGGGCTCACGAGCTGATGGTCCCGACGATCGACGGCGAGTTCGCCCGCAAGCGGCGGATGATGAGCCACGCCTGGCCGATCGTCGTCCGCGGCGGCATGCTCGCGCCGCGCGGATACGGTGCCGGCTACGCCGTGATGATCTTCAGCCACCGCATCCTCCGCTACGCCTCGCCCGGCCTCCACGTCCTCGCGCTGGGAGCCAACTGCCTGCTGCTGGGTCAGGGGCCGGTCTACGTCGTCTGCCTCTCACTCCAGGTCGCGCTGCTCGCCGGCGCGGCGCTCGCCGGGCGCCTCCCGGCCCGCCCGCTGCTGCTCGCCCGCTACTACGTGCTGACCACCGCCTCGCTCGGCCTCGGCCTGTGGGACTGGCTTCGGCACGGCACCCAGGCCGCGTGGGAGGCGGCCGAGGGCACCCGATGATCCGCCGGACGATCGACATCCTCGTCGGCCTCGCGGGCCTCGCCGCCACCGCCCCGCTGATCGCGCTCGCCGCGCTGGCGATCCGCCTCGAGTCGCCGGGCCCGGTGATCTACCGTCAGCGGCGGATCGGCCTCGACGGTCGTCCCTTCGACGTGCTCAAGCTGCGCACGATGGTCGACGGCGCCGAGCACATCGGCGCCGGCCTGGCGATCGACCGCGGCGACGCGCGAATCACCCGCGTCGGGGCGCTCCTGCGCCGCTGGTCGGTCGACGAGCTGCCGAACCTGCTCAACGTGCTGCGCGGCGAGATGTCCCTGATCGGCCCGCGGCCGACGCTGCCCCATCAGGTCGAGGCCTACGACGAGCGCCAGCGCGGCCGGCTCGCGATCCGCCCCGGGATCACCGGCTGGGCCCAGGTCAACGGGAGGACGTCGCTCCCGTGGGCCGACCGAATCGAGCTCGACCTCCACTACATCGAGCACCGCTCGCTGGCGCTCGACATCGAGATCCTCAGGCGCACGGTCGCCGTCCTGCTCGGCGGCGAGGGCCTCTACAGGGGAGAGACCGGAGGATGGTCGAGATGACCGCGCTCACGCGAGCGGCCCGGCGATGAGCGCGATCATGATCACCGGCGCCGGGCGCCGCTACGACATCGTCGCCTCGTTCGCCCAGCACACGACCGTCGTCGCGACCGAGACGAGCCGGCTCGCGCCGGGCCAGTACGCGGCCCAGATACGCGCGATCGTGCCGCGGATCGACGACCCGGCCTACGTCCCCGAGCTGCGCCGCCTCTGCGAGCTCCACGACGTCGGCGCGGTGATCCCCCTGATCGATCCCGACATCGCGGTGCTCGCGGCCGCGCGCGGCCGCGGCGAGCTGCCGGCGCTGGTCCCCGACCTCGAGATGGCCGAGGCGACGTTCGACAAGTACGCGACCCACCTGCTGCTCGAGCGCCTCGGCCTCCCGTCCCCACCGACGGTGCTCCCCGGCGAGTCCGACGGCCCCGACGACTACCCGGTGATCGTCAAGCCCCGCTGGGGATCGAACTCCCGGGGGATCCACCTCGCCCGGAACGCCGCCGAGGCCGCGTTCTTCGTCGGCTACTCCGACGAGCCGGTGATCCTCCAGCGCGCGATGGACGGCCCCGAGTTCTCGATCGACTGCCTCTGCGACCTCGACGGCCGCTGCCTCAACGCGATCCCGCGCTCGATGACGGAGTCGCGCGGGGGAGAGTCGGTCAAGGGAACCGTGACCGGCGACCCGGATCTGGTCGAGCTCGGCCGGGCCGTGTCCGAGGCGGTCGGGGCCCGCGGTCCATGCATGGTCCAGGCCTTCCGCGACCCCGTCCTCGGCCTCCGCGTGACCGACGTCAACATCCGCTTCGGCGGCGGCTATCCGTCCCACATGTATGGGGCGCTCCCCGGACGCACCTACCCCGAGCTGATCGTCAGGCTCGCCCGTGGGGAGACCGTCGCGCCGCACGTCGGGGAGTTCCGCGCCGGCGTCACGTTCGCCCGCTACTACTGGCAGCTCGAGCTCGACGAGGACCTCCGGCCGACCGGCCGCGACATCGTCGCCGGCGGCCCTCCCGCGCCCCGCTGACAGGCGCGCCAGGCCGCCGATCGCGGCGCGGACCCCGGTTTGCACCCACGCCGGGGTCTCAGCTGCAAGAATCGAGCTGATGCGCCTGCCTTCCTTCCGGTCGGGAAAGTCCGCGAGCGCGACGGATGCCCTCAGTCCGAACTGCGCGAACTGCGGCAGCCCGCTCGCCGTGGGCCAGGACTGGTGCCTGGACTGCGGGACCGCGGTCCGCGGGCGGCTCGGCGGCGGACCCGGGATCGGCTCGTCGATGGGCGTCGTCGGCCTGACCCTGCTGCTCGTGCTCGGCGCCGTCGCCGCGGCCTACGCCGCGCTCAGCTCGGACTCCAACAAGGCCGTCAAGGCACCGCCGGCCGCGGTCGCCGGCGCGACCGTCCAGGCGACGCCAGACATCGGCGCGACCTCCGGCGTGCCGGGAGCAGTCACGGGCGCCGGCGGGACCGTCGTCTCGCCCCCGGTCACGCCGACCACGGGGACCACGCTGCCGGTGCTGCCGCGGATCCCGGCCGCCACGCCGACACCCGGGGCCGCCGCCGGCACGCCGCCGGTGATCGCGACCGGGACCCCGACGACGGTGAAACCCGCGGTGACGGTGAAACCACCGGTGGTCGTGGCGCCGCCAAAGACGACGAAGCCGACCGTCAGGCCGCCGGCGACCACGCCGAGCGCAACGACGCCGACGACGCCCGCCGGCCAGACGATCGTGCTCGACACCGATGCGGCGACGACGTACAACCCATACAGCCTGCCGGCGACGAGCTTCACCGACCCCGCGAAGGCGATCGACGGGAGCACGGACACCGCCTGGACCTACAAGCTCGACCCGGCCACGGCCGGTAAGACCCTCGTCGGTCTGACGATCGACATGAAGGCCCTCCAGCCGGCGCGGGCGATCAAGGTCACCAGCCTCACGCCGGGGATGACCGTCGAGTTCTACGGCGCGACCGGATCGATCGCCCCCGTCTCCATCATCGCTCCCGGCTGGGTGCACCTCGCCAACCGTCGCGCGATCAAGCCGTCGACGACGATCGCGCTCAAGACACAGGGCAAGTCCTTCCGCTTCCTGCTCGTCTGGATCACACACGCACCTGCCGGCGTGACCGCGGGCACGGTCGGGATCTCGGAGCTGTCGGTCAGCAGCTGAGCGTCCGCTCCGGGCGCGGCCGCGCAGCGGCGTGTCACTCTACCGCCGGTCCATCCGGCGCCCGCGGATCTTGGACGCCTGTCCCTGTCGGGTGCCAAGCCGATCCGCGATCCTGATCGCCATGAAGTCACCCTCTTCCCGGCCGCTCGACACACCGGCCCACCGACCCGCATCCAGCACCTGACCGGCGTTCTGGTGCGGCACGTCGCTCGCGACGTGACCTCCGCGACGTAGATGCGGTCCCGCGGCACACGCCGCGGGCCCTATCCGCCGCGTTTCGCCAAACCGCAGTCCACCCCCCGCCGGCGGCGCCGCCCACGCGCCGCCGGCGGACTGCGCTGCACCCTGCCCGCCCGAGAACCCGCCGCGCGCGCCTCGCCGGGCGCCGCTGCGAACGCGGACCGGCCAACCTCACCGGGATCCGCGTCAGCCGCCCGGCAGGGCGTCAGCCGAGTGTGAGGATCTGGATCGCTTCGCTCGAGAGGAGCGTGTGATCCGGCCTGACGTGAACGATCGCAAAGGCCGTGACGCTCCGGTTGTTGGCCAGTGCGTAGGCCTTCAGGGCGACTCCCTGTGCGTTGAGCGAGAACGCCAGCTGCCCGGTCGTCGTCGTGTGCGTCAGGTTGTTGGCGATCGTCGTGAAGCCGTCGTGACGCGGCGAGCCCTTGTTGCCCGGCCGGATCTCCTTGGCCCGCAGGACGATTCGCAGACCCGCCGAGCACGTCGTCTTGAAGCCGACCGGCGGGGCACCCGTGAGCGCCGCCGTCAGCGCGCCCAGCACCGAGCTGGCCAGCGCCTGGGCGGTCGCCTGGGAGCAGGCCGGCTGCCCTGCGGCGGGCGCGCTCGACCCCGCCGCGACGGTCACCGTCTCGGCCGGATCGCTGCACGATCCGACGACGGTCGCGTTGTTCGCGTCCCCGCTGTAGGTCGCGATCCACCGGTAGGCGCCGGCGCTCGCCGGCGCGAACGCGGGCGAGACCGTCGAGACGGAGGCCGCGACCACGGCGCTGAAGACCGGGCTAGAACATGTCGCGTCGCCCGGGCCGTAGAGCCTGAAGGTGACCGTCCCCGCCGGCCTGAAGCCACCGGTCAGAACCGCCGTGTCGGAGATCGTCCCGGCGCTCGAGACCGGCGACGCCGCTGTCGTGAGCGCCGGCGTGGCCTGCGTGACGAGCACCGATTCGCCGACCTCGCCGCACGTGCCCGAGACCGCCGCGTTGTTGGCGTCCCCGCTGTAGGCGGCGATGATCTGGTAGGTGCCGGGCGACGTCGCCTGATACGGGGGCGAGACCGTCGTCGGCACGCCGACCTTGACCGCCGGCGACGTGAAGACCGGCGCGTTCGCGCATTTCGTGTCGCCCGGCCCGTAGATCGTGAAGACGATCGTTCCACCGATCGGGTTCGTGCCGCCGCCGACCAGCGCCGTGTCGGTGATCGTCCCGCCGACCGGGACCGTCCCCGAGGCGATCGTCGCGAGGTTGGGCGTCGAGAGGGCCCCCGCCGGTGCGCTGAGGCCCAGCAGCATCGCCAGCGTCGCGATCAGGCCGCCGGCGACGGCGCTTCGATGGGTCGTTGTGCGTGGCTTGAGACGGGGTGCGCGCATGATCGGTGCGGCGGGTGGACGCCGCTCGCGGACTCTAGACGATCTCCCGGACCCGACGGCGCGCTCGCCGGGGGTATGCTCGCCTTCTGATGCGGATCGAGCCCGGCCGACGATGAGGATCCGCGCCGCAGTACTCGAGGAGTTCGGCAGGCCGCTCGTCGTGCAGGACGTCGAGCTCGCCGAGCCCGGCCCCGGCGAGGTGCTCGTCCGGCTGGTCGCTTGCGGCGTCTGTCACACCGACATGTACACGGCGTCCGGCGCCGACCCGTCCGGCTACGCGCCGACCGTCCTCGGACACGAGGGCGCCGGCGTCGTCGAGCGCGTCGGCGCCGACGTGCGGCTGGTCGCGCCCGGCGACCACGTGGTCACGCTGTTCTCGCCCCAGTGCGGCGAATGCGTCCACTGCCGCAGCCCTCAGACGAACCTCTGCCTGGCGATCCGCGAGCAGCAGAACCTCGGCTACCTCCCCGACGGGACGACCCGCCTCTCGCTCGGGTCCGAGCCGCTGCGCCACTTCATGGGCACGTCGACCTTCGCCCAGTACACCGTGATGCCGCAGATCGCCCTCGCCAGGATCGACCCCGACGCACCGCTCGACCGGGCCTGCCTGTTTGCCTGCGGCCTGTCGACCGGCCTCGGCGCGGCGATCAAGACGGCTGCCGTTCGCGAGGGTTCGACCTGCGTCGTCTTCGGCGCGGGCCTCGTCGGGCTCGGCGCGGTCGCCGGCGCCCGCCTGCAGGGAGCCGAGCGAATCGTCTGCGTCGACCTCTCGCCCGAGCGGCTCGAGCTCGCCCGCGGGCAGGGTGCGACCGACGTGATGATCGGCGGACCCGACGCCGTCGCCGCGATCCTCGAGATGACCGACGGCTTCGGGGCCGACTACACCTTCGAGGCGACCGGCAACGTCGCCGTGATGCGCCAGGCCGTCGAGTCCGCGCGGATGGGCTGGGGCCTGTGCACCGTCGCCGGGGTCGCCGGCCGCGGCGAGACGCTCGACATCATCCCGCGCTACCTGATCACCGGCCGCCGCGTCTGCGGGAGCTCGTTCGGCGGGCTCAAGGGACGCGAGGACGTTCCGGTTCTCGTCAGCCGCTACCTCGCCGGCGAGATCGACGTCGACGCGCTCGTCTCCCACCGGATCTCGCTCGACGAGGTCAACCGCGGCTTCGAGCTGATCGAGGCCCACGACGGCATCCGCAGCGTCATCGAGTTCTGAGCGTCGGCGGCCGGGCGTGCGCCTGCTGGCCGGGGACGGCCTGCCGGATCGGATCTCACTCGACGACGACCTCCTGATCGAGGCCGACAACCTCGGCGTCCTGGCCGCCCTCCCGGATGCGTCGTTCGATCTGATCTACATCGATCCGCCGTTCAACACCGGCATCCGGCAGACGAGGAGGACGCTGGAGGTGGAGCCGTCGGTTGGGGGCACGCCCGGCTTCGGCGGCCGCGGCTACGCGCGCCGGGAGGTCTCGCGTAGCGACTACGCCGACGATTTCGAGGACTATCTCGGCTTCCTCTCGCCCCGCTTGGAGCGGGCGCGCGAGCTGCTTGGCGATCCACGGGACGCTCTACGTCCATCTCGACTACCGCGAGGCCCACTACGTCAAGCTCGAGCTCGACCGGATCTTCGGACGCGACTGCTTCCTCAACGAGCTGATCTGGGCCTACGACTACGGGGCCAAGTCCAAGCGCCGCTGGCCGGCCAAGCACGACACGATCCTCGTCTACGTCCGCGACGTCCGCAAATACTGGTTCGACTCCGAAGCGGTCGACCGCGAGCCGTACATGGCACCGGGCCTGGTCGGCCCGGAGAAGGCCGCCCGCGGCAAGCTGCCGACATCGGTCTGGTGGCACACGATCGTCCCGACCAACGGAGCCGAGAAGACCGGCTATCCGACGCAGAAGCCGGAGGGCGTCGTGCGGAGGATCGTCACGGCATCCTCGCGCCCGGGCGGCTGGTGCCTGGACTTCTTCGCCGGATCGGGGACGCTCGGGGCGGTCTGCGCCCAGCTCGGGCGGCGCTACGTCCTCGTCGACTGCAATCCCGCGGCGATCGCGATCGCTCGGGCCCGGTTGGGCGCGGGCGCGGGCGCGGGCGCGGGTGCGGGGGCGGACGCGGGTGCGGGGGCCGGCGCGGGTGCGGGGGCGGGGGCGGGCGCCGGTCGGGCCGAGGGCCCTGTCTGAGTCCGCTGACGCGCCGCTGCGACCCACGGGGGGCGCGCCGACTCGTGTACGTTTGTCGCCGTGGGTCCGCTTCTAGGGGTTCTGATCGGGCTGGCCCCGACGGTTGCGAGTGCCGGCATCGCGGTGCGGCTCGCGAGGCAGAAGAACAACCTCGAGGCCGAGCTGCACGAACGGATCGCCCGCGTCGATCGCCAGCTGAACGCCGAGGAGCTTTTGACGCGCTATCGCGAGCCGCTGGCCGCGGCCGCGTTCGATCTGCAGAGCCGCTTCTGGAACGTCCTCGAGCAGGACTTCTTCGTCAAGTTCGGCGGTGCGCACGAGCGCTCCGCGGACGCGCGGATGACGACGCTGTTTCGCTTCGCGCAGTACTTCGGCTGGACCGAGATCCTGCGTCGGGAGATCCAGTTCCTGAGCTTTCCCACCGCGCAGGAGACGCGCGACGTCGCAGACCTCCAGCAGCGGATCGCCGAGCGCCTCGCAAGATCGGCCGCCGACGAGCCGCTGATGATCTGGGTCGACGAGCAGCGCGCGATCGGCGAGCGGATGATCGTCGAGGCAGGCGACAAGATCCGCTGCATGGGCTACGGGGGGTTCTGCGACGCATATGACGACTGCTTCGCCCGGCACTTCGCCCGCGTTCGCGACGACCTTGCCGCGCCCGCGTCGATGGCGCGCTACCGCGACGTGCAGCAGCTGCTCTGCGACCTCGTCGTCACGCTCGACAAGGACCATCTGCGCTACCCCGAAAGGCTGCTCGGCCACGCGAAGTGAGCTCGATCGGCGGGACTCCCGATCGATGGCCGCAGGAGACCGCGCTCCAACCTGCTCGGTAAGCGCTGGCGGTCGACTCCCGAGAAAGTGCTGGCGGTCGACTGCAGAGATCCGTACGATGGGCGGCATGACAGTGTCCGTGCCTGACCGAACGCGGCCTCCACGGCGTTCTCAGCGGCCTGGATGACGATGCCCGCAGCCGGCACCGCGGGGGACCATCCGACCGCGCGCGACGGGAGGCGTCGATGAGGGGACTACTCGGTGGCACTGCCTCGCCCGTCAGCCGGGTGCGCCGTCGCGCTGCCGCGGCGCTCGTCCTCCCGATCGTGCTCAGCTTCGCTGCGGTGCTCGCCCCGTCCGTCCTCGGAGCCTCGGACGCGGCGACGCCGCCGCAGGCGGCGGGCACGACCGACGGACCGTTCGTCTACCAGTATCCCGCGCCGGCCTCGGCCGGGCCGGACGCCGGCAGCCTGTTTGCCGTGATCGGATTCGGCAGCCCACGCCGGCCCTCCGACCCGGTCTTCACGGGCTCGACGCCGGCCTGGTCGCCCAGCGGTGAGAGGTTCGCGTTTGCCCGGGGAGCCCTGGGACACCGCCAGATCTACCTGGCCAACGTGGACGGCACCAACATCACCGGTCCGATCACCCGGCAGACGACGGAGGCCAAGGATCCGACCTGGTCGCCCGACGGAAGCACGCTGGCGTTCACCGGCACGCGCGACGGCGTGCGCCAGATCTGGTCGGTCACCGTGGCGGGCACCGCAGAGCACCAACTGACCAACGACCCGGGCGGGGCGATCCAACCGGCGTGGTCTCCGTCGAGCACCACGCCGGAGATCGCCTTCACCAGCCTGCAGAGCGGGTTTGCACTGTGGCTGATGAGCGCCGACGGCACGGGCGCGCACCCAGTCACGAACGCTCCGTCGGGCGCCGTCAACCCGGCCTGGCGCGACGACACGACGCTCGCCTTTGCGGCCGGCCCCGAGACCGGCAGGAGCATCTACACGATCGATCGCGACGGCACGAACCTGCGCCGGCTCACCTACGGCGACATCGACGGATTTCCGTCCTTCTCGCCGGCCGGTGACGCGATCGCCTTCACCCGCACGCACAACAGCGTCCCGGCGATCTACGTCCTGCCGCTGACTCCCGCCGGCACCGCCGCCGCTGCCCCGAGCCCACTGATCGCAAAGGCGACCCACGCCCACTGGGGCCCGCTCCCGCTCCCCGGAGACCCCGCCCAGGTACCGCGCGCGATGGCCGTGATTGCACCGCTCACCCCCGGCCGCCTGGTGCGCCTCAGCGCGCCGGCCGCCACTCGAGATGTCCTCCTCGGCGCCGCGGGCGCACGCGTCTCGGCCGGCTACACCGTCCACGCCCCCGACGGGGTGAACCTGGCGGCCAACGTCGCCGCCAGCCCGGCGCGACCACAGACGACCGTCACCACCGGGGCGACCGCGACGGGCACCTTCCAGCTCGTCAAGCCGGTCCAGAGCGACACGCTCTCGCTCGCGCTGCCGACTCTCGCCGGTTGCCCCGGCGCCCCCGCTGCATCCAGCGCCGCGAAGCGGCAGGCCGGCAAGTCGCCCGCGTACGCCGTCAAGATCGACCATCCCCACAGCAAGGGCGGGAAGGTCGCGGTCAACACACACGATGCCAACGCCAGCTCGCTGGGCACCGTCTGGAGCACCGAGGAGACCTGCGCCGGCACGACGATCAAGGTCCTCAAGGACGCCGTCGCCGTCACAGACCTCGGACGCGGCAGAACGCTCACCGTCGCCGCGGGCCACACTTACTTCGCCCGCCGGGTCCCGTGAGTGCTCCGAGCGCTTCCGAGGCGAAGCACTATCGCGTAGTCGCGCAGTCGATCCTCAGGGGGGACGTCGTGCCGGTGCTCGGCGCCGGGGCCAACCTCTGTGATCGCGAGCCCGGGCAGCACTGGCAGCCCGCCACGCGACCGCGGACCGCGCTGCCCAGCGGGGCGGAGCTGGCCGTGTGGCTGGGCGCGCAGTTCAGTTGTGATGTCGATCAGCCGCCCGATCTCCTGCGGGTCTCGCAGGCAGCGGCGTTGAGCGGCGGGTATGGGCCGGTCTTCCGCGAGCTCCACCACCTGTTCGCCAGCAGGGAGAACGCCTACGAGCCGACCTCGCTGCATCGGTTTCTCGCCGGCCTGCCGGAGGTGTCGCGCCGCCGCGGCCTGCCCCCGCGCCCCCAGTTGATCCTCACCACCAACTACGACGACCTGCTCGAGCGCGCCTTCGCCGAGGCCGACGAGCCGATCGACCTCGTCTACTACCTCGCGCAGGGTGAGGGCGAGCCGCGGCGCGACATCGGCAGGGTCGTGCACGTCACACCAGACGGGGAGCGCTGCGTGGTGCGAAAGCCGAAGAGCTATCTCAAGCTCTCGGCCGAGACCAGGCCGGTGGTGGTCAAGCTGCACGGCACCGTGCGCGAGGACGCCGACGAGGACTCGTGGGTCATCACCGAGGATCACTACATCGAGTACCTGACCCAGGCCAACCTGAGCGAGTTCGTCCCGGTCAAGCTGCTCGCCAAGCTCAAGGCGAGCAACTTCCTCTTCCTCGGCTACGCGATGAAGGACTGGAACATGCGGGTCATGCTGCATCGGATCTGGCTGGAGCGCGACAGCAGCTGGAAGTCGTGGGCGGTCCAGCTCGACGCGAACGAGCTCGACACGGAGTTCTGGGCCGCCAAGGACGTCGACATTCACAGCGCCTCCCTGAAGACGTACCTGGCGGAGGTGCAGGCGTGTCTGGAAACGGTCCCGGCCGGGTGAGCTCCGAGGCTCCGGCGCGAGCGCTCCGCTCGCCGTTTCTGGGGCTCCTGCCGTTCGACGAAAGCGAGACCGACGCCGCCCTGTTCGCCGGACGCGAGGACGAGATCGACCTCGTCGTGGCGAACCTCCGCGCGGCGAGGCTGACCACCTTCTACGGGCCGAGCGGCGTCGGCAAGAGCTCGCTCCTGCGAGCCGGCGTGGCCCGTCGCATCAGGACCGAGGCGGCCGCCGCTCGCGAGGCCGGTCGTCCGGCGCCCACGCTGATCGTCCACGACGAGTGGGCCGGCGACCCGGCCGGCGCCCTGGCCCGAAGGATCGCCGAGCAGGCCGGCGACGAGACGCCCGAGCTCCCGCTCGATCTGGCGATCGAGCGCTGTAACGCCGCGCGCCCCGGCGTCCTCCTGCTGATCTTCGACCAGTTCGAGGAGTACCTGCGGCTGCACCCCCTGGCCGAGGCGCCCGACGACGCCTTCGACCGGCTGTTCCCCGAGATCGCCGGCCGGCTCGACCTCCGCGTGCACATCCTGATCTCCCTGCGCGACGACGCCCTCGCCGAGCTCGACCGCTTCGAGGGCAGGGTCCCGAACCTCTTCGACAACTACCTGCGCCTGCCGCCGATGACCCCTCCCGCGGCCCGCCGGGCGATCGAGCGGCCCGTGGCCCAGGTCAACGAGTGGCGGCGGGCCGCCGGACTCCCGGCAGTGGAGATCGAGGACGGCCTCGTCGACGACGTCCTCGACCAGCTGACAGACCAGCGCCGGTGGTCGCCCGACGCGGGGCTGGCCGCCCCACCGGCCGACGGCGAGGCGGTCGAGCCGGCCTTTCTCCAACTCGTCATGAAGCGCTTGTGGGAGCTCGACGCCAGCCGCCGGCCGCCGGTCCTGCGCCGCTCGACGCTCGCCTTCCTGGGCGGTGCCGACGCGATCGTCCGCGGCCACCTCGACTCCGCGATGGCCGCGCTGACGCGCTCGCAGCAGGCGACGGCGGCGGCGGCCTTCGGCTACCTCGTAACCCCCTCGGGCGCGAAGATCCGCTACACGGCCGACGACCTCGCCCATCCCGACTACGCCAACCGGCCGGTGGCCGAGGTTCGCGATGTGCTCGAGACGCTCGCGGCCGGCCAGGCTCGCATCATCCGCAAGGTCCCGGCGCCGTCGGGCGACCCCGAGGCCCAGGGCTACGAGATCTTCCACGACGTGCTCGCCGAGGCGGTCCGCGCCTGGGCTCTGCGCCAACGCCGCGAGGGTCTCGAGCGGCGCACCGCCCTACTGGCCTGCGGACTGGTCGCGATCGTCGCGATCGCGGCCGGTCTGGTCGCGTATGCGGCCAAGCCTTCGGCTCTGCAAAAGCTCGAGCTGCGCACGGTCGACGCGCGCTTCGGTCTGCGGGGCTCCGAGCGCCCCGATCCGAAGGTCCTCCTCGTGGCCTTCGACAACCGCACGCTCCGCGCGATGCCGCCCTCCCGGACCGCCGACGCCGGCGTGATCAGCCGCATCAGCGCCGGCGCGCCGGCAGCGATCGTCGTCGACATCGAGTACGTCAGCGGCGCCAGACCCGGAACCCCGGCCCTCGTCAGCGCGCTGCAGAAGGCTCACCGGGTGGTCCTCGCGACCTTCCGCATCAACGAGGACGGCAACACCGTGCTCTTCAACCGCGGACCGCAGCGGACGTTCTTCTCGGCGGCGACCGGATACTCCGGCTTCCCGATCGGGCCCGACGGCGTGCTGCGCACCGTACGAGACCAGGGGACCCTGGAGCTGACCCCCGGGCAGACCGCGTTGCCGACACTCGCCAGGACGACGCAGGCCACCGCGACGAAGCCGGTCGGACTCCCGACCCTGGCGGTCGCCGCGGCGCAGATCGCCGGCGAGCCGGTCGACACGGCCGCCTTCCCGAAGACGAACGGTGCGTGGATCGACTTCGCGGGCGGGGCGGGCACCTATCGGGCGATCTCCTACCTCGACGTCCTGCGGGGTGCCGTCTCCCCCCAGACCTTCCGCGGGCGCATCGTCGTGATCGGCAGGACCGACCGGGAGGCTGTGGACCGCTTCAGGACTCCCGAGGGCACGATGGCCGGGGCCGAGATTCACGCCAACGCGATCGCGACCGTCCGCGCCGGCCTGCCGCTGCGCGACGCGGGCTGGCCGGTCCCGGTCGCGCTGATCGTGCTCCTGCCGCTGATCTGCGCCGCGCTCACGCTCCGCTGCTCGCTGCGGCGGGCCCTCCTGATCTCGGCCTTCGCCGGCCTGCTCGTGCTCGTCGGGGCGCAGCTGGCCTTCGACGCCGGCCGGATCGTCAGCCTCGTCTATCCGCTGCTCGCGCTCGCGCTCGCCGCCGCCGGGGCCGTGATCGCCCGCGCCGCTCGCATCCACCGGCCTAACAAATCCGGGGCTACTCGGCCGCCGGCGTGATCTCCGTCCGGCCGGATGCGATCGCCTGGAGGATCAACCAGAGGAGCCGGGTGTTGCTCAAGAGCGACTGCCGCCGACACCGCGAGCAGCGAAAGCGCCACCGCAGGAGCGGGTCGCCCGGCATCGCCACCGGCACAGCGACGCTCTCCTCGCCCTGCGGATCCCACCGGCCGCCGACCGGGGGCTGCGGGCCGAAGCGGACCCGCGCCGTGACCGCTTCGAGTCCGCACCAGACGTACGGCTCGGTGCACGTCGCGTTCGCGCACATCAGGGCGATCGCCGGCCGCCCGCGGAAGGGCGCGAGCGCGTGGTTGAGCTCGTCGTCGCGGATCGCCTGGCCGAGGCCAAGGATCCTCAGCCGGTCAAGAGCCCGGCGGAGCTCCCGGTCGGTCGGCAGGCCGCGTCCACCGGACTCCTGTCCCGTGGTGCTGGTCTGCGCTCGCTCGGCGGGAGTCACCAGCCCAGGGTAGCCGCGTCTGTCCGCCACCGCAAAGGGATCCGCCGCCGACACCTGCTCGCACCACGCCTCGACGTCACCGGGGATCTCGCGCCGGAGAGGCGAGCGCCGGCGGCCGGCGGCCGGTGGTTCCCGCTTCAGCTGCGCACGTCGCCTGCCGCCGCGTTGAGCAGCGCCCCGGCGGTCATCATCCGCTCGATCGCGTGCGCTGCCCGCGCCGCGGCCTGGGCCATCGCCTCGTCGAGGTGGGCGCCCATCAGCGTGACGGCCGTATCCGGGTCGTCGCCGAGCAGGGCGTCGAGGATGCCGAGATGCTGCGCCGTCGTCACGACGATCCGCTGGTGATGGACGAAGTTCTGCATCCGCACGACGCGGATCCGGTCGTTGACGACGCGCAGCTGCCCGACGATCGCCGGGTTCCCGGCCGCCTCGGCCAGGCGGACGTGGAAGTGCTCGTCGAGTACCACCAACCCCGGATCCGGATCCGGGGGGTTCGCGCCGAGCGCGACCCACTCGTCGCGGATCCTCGCCAGCGCGACGAGGTCGTGGCGCTCGCCGTGCTCCCGCGGCCGGACGAGGCACGCCAGCTCGAGGATTCGCCGCAGCTCGTAGAGATCCCGGATCCCCGCGAGGTTCGGACTCCGCGGGTAGAAGCCGCCCTGCGGCCGGCGCACGACGAGACCCTCGACCTCGAGGCGCATCAGCGCTTCGCGCACCGGCGTCCGCGAAGCACCGAGCCGCTCGGCGAGGCTGACCTCCGCGAGGCGCTCGATCAGCGGGTACTCGCCGAACAGCAGGCCCCGCCGCAGCTCGTCGTAGACGTCGCGCGAGCGCCGACGAGCCGCCTTCGGTTGCGCGGTCGCGCTCGCCCGCGGGCTCACGGCGCGACCCCCTGGCGCTCGACCGGCGCGACCGCCTGGCCCTCGACCGGCGCGACCGCCTGGCCCTCGACCGGCGCGACCGCCTGGCCCTCGAGCGGCGCGACCGCCTGGCGCTCGAGCGCCGACACGTGAGCCGTGACGATCCTCCACCCGTCCGGCGTCCGCACCCACGTCTGCGACTGGCGGCCGGTCACCCCGGACTTCGTCCGCCGGAACTCCGCCGATGTCACCGCCGCGTCGCGGCCGAACGTCGTCACCACCGAGTGGAGGATCTCCCGCTCGAGGTCGTCGACCGGCCGCCGGCAGCGAAACCGCGCGATCGCCTCGTGGCTGTAGAGGTTCTCCCCCGCCCCGTAGCGGACCGCCAGCGGGTCGTTCCAGAACAGCTCGTCGAGCTCGTCGATGTCGTTGCACAGGAACGCCCGCTCGTAGCGTTCGAACGCGGCGCTCACCTCGGCCACGACATCCGGAAGGTTCACCTCCACGGCCCGACCGCCTCGACGCTCCGCACGAGCCCCCGCCGCTCGAGCTCGGCGCCCACCCGCAGGAGCGTCGCCTCGGCGAAGTGCCGCGCGATCAGCTGGACGCCGAGCGGCAGGCCGTCGACTGCCCCCGCCGGCAGCGTCAGGACCGGCAGGCCGGCGAACGAGATCGGCTGGGTGTAGGCGCCGAGATACGCCTGGGTCGGCACGCTCGTCTTCTCGACGCTCGCCTCCCGCTGGCCGACGAGCGGCGCCGGGAAGGGCGTCGCCGGCGCAAGGATCACGTCCACGGTCTCGAACACGGCCACCATCCGCCTGCGAAACCACCGCCGGAACGCCTGCGCCTGGAGGTAGGCCCTGGCCGGAGCGAGCGCCCCCGCGAGAAACCGGTCGCGTGTCATCGGGTCGAAGTCGCCCGGCCTGCGCCGCAGCGAGTCCAGGTGGCGCTGGGCGCCCTCGGTCGCCGTGATCACCATCGCAGCCGCCCTCGCCTCGGCAGCCTGCGGAATCGAGATCCGCTCGCCGACGCCCAGCGCGTCGGCCAGCTCACCGACCACGCCGATCGCCTCCGCCGTTCCGCCCCGCGCGAAGTAGCCGTCAGCGACCGCCAGGCGCAGCCCATCGAGCCCGCCGTCCAGATCGGGCGTGCCGCGGTCGCGCGGCCGATCGACGCTCAACGGGTCCCCCGCGTCGTAGCCGTGGAGCACGCCGAAGCTGACAGCCAGATCCCGCACGCTCGACGCCAGCGGTCCGACCACGTCGAGCGTGTCGCAGAACGGGAGCACCCCCCGACAGGAAATCCGACCGGAGGTCGGCTTGAGGCTCAGAACCCCGCACACCGCCGCCGGGACACGCAGCGACCCGTTGGTGTCCGAGCCGAGCGTCAACGGGACGAAGCCCGCCGCCACGGCCGCGCCCGACCCGCCCGAGGACCCACCGGCCACGCGAGTCGGGTCGTGCGGGTTGCGGCACGCCCCGTAATGCGTGTTCTCGGTCGTGAAGCCGTACGCGTACTCGTCCATGTTGAGCATCCCGACCAGCACGCCGCCGGCCTGCGAGAGGCGCCTGACCGCCTCGGCGTCGGCGCTCGCCGGCGGTTGCACCGCGCTGATCTTCGACCCGGCGAGCGTCACCTCCCCGGCGACATCGAAGAGATTCTTGACGGCGAACGGCACTCCCGCCAGCGGCCCGGGATCCCCACCCGCGGCGAGTGCCTCGTCGACCCTCCGGGCGTCGGCGAGCGCCCGGCCGGCGAGCACCGCCGTGAAGCTGTTGACCACCGCGTCCCCCGCCGCGATCCTCTCCAGCGCCCGCTCGGCCACGTCGACCGCCGAGCGGTTGCCGGCTCGCACGTCAGAGGCGATGCCGACCGCGTCCTCGAGGACCCCACTCACGGCGAGCCCTCTGTCGTGTCGATCGCCTCGACCAGCGCCGCGTTGTCGAGGAGCACCCCGAGGTGGAGCAGCACACCCGGCCACCAGGCCTCGTCGATCTCCAGTCCAGCCAGTCGGGCCGCCGCCCGGGCGTAGCCGTCGAGCTCATCCACGGTGGGCCTCCGCAACGCTGTCGAGGGGTGGTTCGGCTGGTCGACGCCGGTGTCGAACGCCCAGCCGCTCTGTGCACACCACCGTATACAGAGTCCCCGACCGAAGCGATGGCCCGTCGGTCCATGCCGCTTTGTGCCCGCGGTCCATGGCGCGAGCGATCTGCCGGTCGTACGTTGTGGTCATCGGAGGACTGTCGACGACGCTGTATACAACTCCCGCCCAAGTTGCTCGGGCGTCCGGCCGCAGAAAGGCTCAAATGATCTCCACGCCTGGCCTCGGCCGGATTGCGCCGCCCGCCGTCTCGGTTCCAGCCGAGCCCTACCCGTTCACCCTGGTCGCGTCGTCCACGGCGCTGGTGATCATCGACATGCAGCGCGACTTCCTCGAACCCGGCGGCTTCGGTGAGGGGCTCGGCAACGACGTCGGCCTGCTCGCGGCCGTCGTCGAGCCTCTCCAGGCCGTGCTCGGCGCCGCGCGTGAGGCCGCCATGCTGGTGATCCACACGCGCGAGGGCCACCGCTCGGACATGACCGACTGCCCGCCGAGCAAGCGCGCCCGCGGTCAGCTCGAGTTCGGGATCGGCAGCCCCGGCCCCAAGGGCCGTGTCCTGATCCGCGGCGAGTTCGGCCACGGCATCGTCGACGAGCTCGCGCCCGCACCCGGGGAGATCGTCCTCGACAAGCCCGGCAAGGGAGCCTTCTATGCGACCGACCTCGAGCTGATCCTCCGCAACCAGGCGATCACCAGCCTGATCGTGACCGGCGTGACGACCGAGGTCTGTGTCCACACGACGGTCCGCGAGGGCAACGACCGCGGCTTCGAGTGCCTCGTCTTGTCCGACTGCGTCGGCTCGTACTTCCCGGAGTTCCACGAGGTCGGCCTGCGCATGATCGCCGCCCAGGGCGGGATCTTCGGCTGGGTCGCCGACTCGCATGCGCTGCTCGCGGCGCTCCCACCGGATTCCGGGCCGCCGGCCCGAGCACTTGCCAACGCGATGAGCCAGGGGGAGTAGTCAGACATGTCGACCGCCGCTTCAATCCAACCGCCACGCCGCTCGCCCCTGCGCGGGCTCGGTCCGCTGTGGACCCGAGGCGACCTCAACGCCTTCTTCGGGCTCGGCATCAACATGCTCGTCAACGTCCTCGTGATCGCCGGCCTGATGGTCGGCGTCGTCCACCTCAGCCCGCACGACAGCTTTCGCGTGATCCTGCCGGCGCTCGGCCTCGAGCTCCTCGTCGGCAACGTCTTCTACTTCTTCCTGGCGACCCGCCTGGCCCGCAGGGAGGGACGCGACGATGTGACCGCGCTCCCCTACGGCCCCAGCGTGCCCCACATGTTCATCGTCTCGCTCGTGATCATGCTGCCGATCTACCTGCGCACGCACGATCCGATAAAGGCCTGGGAGGGCGGCGTCGCCTGGGCCTTCATCATCGGTGTGATCATCCTGATCGGCGCCTTCGTCGGGCCGACGATCCGCCGCTTCACACCGCGGGCCGCCCTGCTCGGGACGCTGGCCGGGATCTCGATCACGTTCATCTCGATGCGTCCGGCCGCACAGATGTGGGGCGCCCTGTGGATCGCCCTGCCGACCTTCTTCGTGATCTTCATCGGCTTCGTCTCCGGCGTCCGCCTGCCGCGCAACTTCCCGGTCGGGCTCGCCGCCCTGCTGCTCGGTTCGGCGATCGCCTGGATCGGCGGCTACATGAACACGGCCGACGTCAGCTCTTCGGTCCACGAGATCGCCCTCGGCCTGCCGTCGCTGAACATCACCCACCTCGTCAACGGCCTCAACGGGATCGCCCCGCTGCTCGCGACCGCGATCCCGCTCGGGATCTACAACTTCACCGAGGCGATGAGCAACGTCGAGAGCGCCGCCGCGGCCGGCGACAGCTACAACCTCCGCCACGTCCTGCTCGCCGACGGGACGGGCGCCGTGATCGGGTCGGTGCTCGGCAGCCCGTTCCCCCCGGCCGTCTACATCGGCCACCCCGGCTGGAAGCGGGCCGGCGGACGGATCACCTACTCGCTGGCGACCGGCGTGGGTATCTTCCTGTTCTGCACGATCGGGCTCTTCCCACTGCTGGCTGCAGTCCTCCCGATCCCGGCGATCGTCCCGATCCTGCTCTACATCGGACTCGTGATCGGCGCCCAGGCGTTCGCGTCGGTGCCGCGGGCCCACTATGCGGCGATCGTGCTGGCGATCGTCCCCAACGTGGCCCAGTGGGCCTCCGGGCTGGTCGACAGCACCCTCTCGGCGGCGGGAACGACCGCCGCCAAGGTGGGGATCGGCAACCTCGAGAACGCCGGCGTGATCTACCCCGGCCTCGTCTCACTCGGCCAGGGGGCGATCCTCGCGGGCATGGTGCTCGGGGCGATCGGCGCCCTGATCATCGACCGGCGCTTCGAGCTGGCCGCCGGCTACTGCTTCTTCGCGTCGATCCTCGCCTACGTCGGCCTGATCCACGGGCCGAAGGTCGGTTGGGCGATCTCGCCGAAGATCGCGCTCGGCTACGCGATGACCGCGATCGTCCTGCTCGCCTTCTCGCGCCTGGGCGTCCCCCGCCGGGAGTTCGATCTCGCCGATCCGATCGACGCGGCCGACGCCGCAGCGCTTGCCGGCGTCCTCGCCGGGACCGACGGGAAGCCGGCCGCCCGCACCGCGACCCCCCAGCCGGAGCCCGTCCCCGCCTGAGCAGCGGCGATCGGGTGACCGGCCTGGAAACCCGATCCGCGTGAACCTCGACCTCGGCATCCGGGGCCTGCTCGCCGACTACCGCAGCGGCGCGCGCGCCCCGGCCGACGTGCTCCGGGCGGCCCACGAGCGGGCGCGGCTCTCCGATCAGCCGGTCTGGATCACGCTGCTCGACTGGGAGGCGATCGCCGGCCATCTCGACCGGCTCGGACCAGCTCGCCGAGACCTCCCGCTCTACGGGATCCCGTTCGCGATCAAGGACAACATCGACCTGGCCGGTGCGCCGACGACGGCCGGCTGCCCGGCGTTCGCCTACGTCCCGCGGCGGAGCGCCTTCGTCGTGGAGCGGCTGATCGCCGCCGGTGCGATCCCGCTCGGCAAGACCAACATGGACCAGTTCGCGACGGGTCTGGTCGGGACGCGGACGCCGTACGGGGCCTGCCGGAGCGTCGTCGACGGCCGCTACATCTCGGGCGGCTCGAGCTCCGGGTCGGCAGTCGCGGTGGCGGCCGGCATGGTCAGCTTCGCGCTCGGCACCGACACGGCCGGCTCCGGCCGCGTGCCGGCCGCCTTCAACGCGATCGTCGGCCTCAAGCCGTCGCTCGGTCTGCTCAGCAGCGCCGGCGTCGTCGCGGCCTGCCGGACGCTCGACTGCGTCTCGGTGTTCGCTCGCGGCGCACACGATGCCGCCCGGGTCTACGCGGCAGCCGCGGCATATGACCGCGACGACCCCTACTCGCGCCCGCTCGCGCCCGCGCCCGCCCCGGCACCCGCGCCCGCGCCCCCACCCGCGCCTGCGCCCGCGCCCCCACCCGCGCCTGCGCCCGCGCCGGCCTCAGCGCCACCGAGGATCGGGGTCCCGCCAGCCGGGCAGATGGAGTTCTTCGGTGACCTCCAGGCCGCCGGCGCCTGGGCCGCCGCGCTCGACGACGCGCGCGGGCTGGGCTGGCAGCTCGTCGAGATCGACTTCGCGCCCTTCGCGGCAGCCGCCCGCCTGCTCTACGACGGCGCGTGGATCGCCGAGCGCGCCGCCGCTGTCGGCGAGTTCGCCGCCGCCCACCCGGACGCCGTCGACCCCGTCGTCGGTGAGATCATCGGCCGGGGTGCTCGACCGAGCGCGGTCGACGCCTTCCGCGCCGGCTACCGGCTGGCCGAGCTGCGGCGTGCGACGGAGTCCGACTGGGCGCGGATCGACGCTCTCCTGCTGCCGACGGCGCCGACGATCTTCACCCACGAGGAGGTGGCGGCGGATCCGATCGACACGAACGCCAAGCTCGGGGCGTACACGAACTTCGTCAACCTGCTCGACCTCTGCGCGGTCGCCGTACCCGCCGCTCGCAGGGAGGACCGCCTGCCGTTCGGCGTGACGTTGATCGCCCCGCGCGACCACGACGCGCAACTGCTCGAGCTCGCCGCGAGCTGGCTCGGCGAGGCGGCGACGGCGACCCGGGCGCCGCCGAGCGCCGCGGGTGCCGCGGGTGCCGCGGGTGCCGCGGGTGCGACCGACCCGACCGCGGACGCGGCAACCGGCGAGACCCTGCTCGCCGTGGTCGGCGCCCACATGAGCGGCCTGCCGCTCAACCACCAGCTCACAGAGCTCGGAGCGACGCTCGAGCGGGTGACGCGGACGGCGGCGATCTACCGCCTCTACGCGTTGAGCGGAGCGGTCCCGCCAAAGCCGGGCCTGGTCTGGGTCGGTGCCGGCTGTGGGGCGTCGATCGAGCTCGAGGTCTGGAGGATCGGCCACGCCGGCTTGGGACGCCTGATCGGGGGCGTCGCCCAACCTCTGTCGATCGGCGCGGTCGAGCTGCTCGACGGGTCGAGCGTGTCAGGGTTCGTCTGCGACTCGCGGGTCGCGCGGACTGCTCGCGAGATCACCGAGTGGGGCGGTTGGCGGGCGTTCGTCGCGCACCAGACGGCCGCGGGCGCGATCTGAAAAGGCTCGAGCGCCCACCCGCCACGGCTCGGATGCGCCGTCGTCGAGCGCCGTCGTCGAGCTCCGTCGCCGCTCTACCCGGGGTGCTAGGCTCGGGCGAGGTGCGTGCCGCCGAGCCAGCGGCGCCCGATCGACGCCAACCAGAGGAACCCCATGGTCACTGCCGGGAGCCGACACTCGATGCGACGCAACCTCTTGGCGCTCGCGAGCGGCGCCCTCGCGCTGGCCGGGTTGAGCATCGCGGCTCCGGCTCCGGCTCGGGCCACCGTCGCAGGCCTCGCTCCGTCGGTCGCGGCGCCGGCGGCCGAGCTCGGGAAGGCCGTGGCGCGGCCGTACATCAAGGTGCTCTCCAACGGTCACTTCCAGGCTCCACCGACGACCGCTGACTGCCTTGGTGCGTTCGGGATCGCCTGCTACGGGCCGACGCAGTTCCAGACGGCCTACGACATGCCGCCGCTGTACGCGGCCGGCCTGACCGGCAAGGGCCGCACGATCGTGATCGTCGACTCGTTCGGCTCGCCAACCGTCGCCGCCGACCTCGCGCGGTTCGACGGCGATTTCGGGATCCCGGCGCCGCCTTCGCTGAACGTCATCCAGCCGGCCGGCCCGGTGCCGCCGTTCGATCCGACGAACAGCGAGATGGTCGGCTGGGCTGAGGAGACCTCGCTCGACGTCCAGTACTCGCACGCGATGGCGCCCGGGGCGAACATCCTGCTGGTCGAGACGCCCGTCGCCGAGACGGAGGGGACCGTCGGCTTCCCGGAGATCGTCACCGCCGAGAACTACGTGATCAACCACAACCTGGGCGATGTCATCACGCAGAGCTTCGGCGCGACCGAGCAGACGTTCCCGTCGGCGCAGTCGCTGCTGAACCTGCGCGGCGCGTTCAACAACGCGCTCGTCCACCGTGTCACGGTGCTCGCCTCCTCAGGCGACGCCGGAGCGAGCGACGCCGAGGCCGACGGCGTCAGCTACTACCCCTTCCGTGTCAACTCGTGGCCTTCGAGCGACCCGCTCGTGACCTCTGTCGGGGGAACGCAGCTGCACCTCGACGCTTCCGGCGTGCGGATTGCCCCGGACAACGTCTGGAACGACACCGCGCTGTTCGGCAGCCCGGCCGCCTCCGGCGGCGGGCTCTCGTCGATCTTCTCGCGGCCGCTGTTCCAGCTGGGGGTCGGCAACGTCGTCGGCTCGCGCCGGGGCACGCCCGACATCAGCATGAGCGCGGCCGTCGACGGAGCGGCCCTCGTCTACTTCGGCTTCGGCGGCGACGACCCCGGCTACTACCTGATCGGCGGGACCAGCGAGGCCTCGCCGCTCTTCTCCGGCGTGGTGGCGGTTGCCGACCAGGCGGCCGGCCACCGGCTCGGCCTGATCAACCCGGATCTCTACCTGCTCGGCGCGCTCCGCTCGCCGGGGATCCCGGACGTGACGAGCGGCAACAACACCGTGACCTTCCAGCAGGACGCACAGACGATCACGGTCAACGGCTTCGCCGCGGTCCCCGGCTACGACCTCGCGAGCGGGCTGGGCACCGTCGACGGCGCCCGCCTCGTCAACGCGCTCTCGCGGTTCCCGTAGAGCCGGCAGCCGCGCGCCGGCCGCCGGCCGTCGCGGGGCCGACCGGCGCGCGGTTTCGCAGTCCTGACCCGCCGTTTGCGGCGCCCGCCCTCGCGCGGTTCCGCCCGTCGGGTCGGTTTCCTGGTTCGTGATCCGGGCTTCGGGCACCCGCCGGGCAGTCGACCCCAAACCGCCGAGCTTGGACCGACGGTCCGATACGCTTGACCCAGATGTCGATCAGAGCCTCATCGGAGAGCCGGCTGAGTGGCCGCCAGGCCGCGCGGCGGCGGCGGCGCGAGATCCGCGAGGCGGTCAGGGGCGAGTGGCAGGTCGAGCCTCGACTCCGCGGGTGGGCCAGGGTCCGCGCCTTCGCAGAGCAGGTCGGTGAGCTCGAGCAGGCGCGGCTTGTCGCCCACGCCGAGGCCGCCCCTCGGCCGCCGATCCCCCGCAGCGCCGGCGCAGCTCCCCGCGACGGAGCACCCGCCGGCACAGTGGGCTCGCAGCGCGCCGAGCGCGCCTGACCAGCTCCCTCGCACCGGCCGCCCGCCCGAACCCGCTCAACCCCGCCGCTCGAGCACCGGCCGGCCGCCCCGGCCGAAGGTCCTACCGGTCGATTGGGTCGACCCTTATCTTGGCCCGTCGGTAGGTAGCGCGGCGCCCGCGCGGAGCAGAGACTGTGGGGGTGCATCGCGCCGGCGGGAGACCGGCGGCGCCCCCCGGCCCACTGAGGAGGATCCCCCGTGTCAACCGCACCCGTGCCAAGCGGTGGTTCGTCGTTGCGTCGTCGTTTCACAAAGCTCGTCGACAACGAGATCCTGGAGGACTACTCGCTGCGCTATGCGCCGTCGAAGTTCCGCACTTGGAGTGAGTTCGTCGTCGCGTCGGCGGCCCTCGGCGGGATCGCCTACCTGGCTGACTTCGCGATCGGCGCGTCGATCGCGATCACCTACGGCTTCACGAACGCGCTGATCGCCGTCCTCTTGGCGGCGGTCGTGATCTTCCTGACGTCGGTCCCGATCGCCTACTACTCGGCGAAGTACTCGATCGACATGGACCTGCTCACGCGGGGGGCGGGCTTCGGCTACCTGGGGTCGACGATCACGTCGGTGATCTACGCGAGCTTCACGTTCATCTTCTTCGCCCTCGAGGGGTCGATCATGGGCCAGGCGCTTCAGTCGGGCTTCGGGATCCCCCTCTGGCTCGGCTACCTGCTGGGGGCGCTTGTGATCATCCCGCTGGTCTGCTTCGGGATGACGCTGCTCTCGAAGCTCCAGGTCTGGACCCAGCCGGTCTGGCTGATCCTGATGTTCTCACCGTTCGTCTACATCCTCTTCAACGACCCGAGCGCATTCAATCTCTTCACGCACTTCAAGGGCAACGCGAAGAGCGCGGGCTTCGACGGAATCTCGATGGGCCTCGGGGCGGGCATCGCGCTGTCGTTGATCGCGCAGATCGGCGAGCAGGTCGACTACCTGCGCTTCATGCCGGCGAAGACGACGGTCAACGCCCGCAAGTGGTGGGCGGCCGTGATCGCCGCCGGGCCGGGCTGGGTCGTGCTCGGGGCGCTGAAGCAGCTCGGCGGGGCGTTCCTCGCCTTCTACGTCGCCTCGAAGGTCGGCCTGACGAAGGCGGGCGAACCGATCGAGCAGTACCTCGGCGGGCTGGGGACGTTCCTCCCGACGAGCGTCGTGCTCGGCTTCGCGGTCTTCTTCGTCGTCCTCTCGCAGATCAAGATCAACGTCACGAACGCCTACTCGGGGTCGCTGTCGTGGTCGAACTTCTTCTCGCGGATCTTCCACTGGCACCCGGGCCGGGTCGTCTGGGTCTTCTTCAACGTCGGGATCGCGCTGACGCTGATGGAGGTCGGCGTGTTCAGCTTCCTCAACACGGTGCTGGGGTTCTACTCGAACGTCGCGATCGCGTGGATCGGTGCGGTGGTCGCGGACCTCGTGATCAACAAGCCGCTCAAGCTCAGCCCGTCGTACATCGAGTTCAAGCGGGCTCACCTGTACACGATCAACCCGGTCGGCTTCGGCGCGATGACGATCGCCTCGATCGTCTCGATCCTGGCCTTCTATCACGCGTTCGGGAACGTCCTCCAGGCCTACTCGCCGTTCCTCGCGATCGGCATCGCGATGGTCCTCTCGCCGGCGATCGCGTTCGCGACCAAGGGCAAGTACTACATCGCCCGGATCGACGAGCTCGGCGGCGACGTCGGGGCGCAGGACACCACCGAGATCATGTGCATCGTCTGCGGGGAGGCCTACGAGACACCTGACATGTCGACCTGCCCTTTCCACAAGGGCGCGATCTGCTCACTGTGCTGCACGCTCGAGAAGTCCTGCCACGACGTGTGCAAGGCACCCGGGCAAGCCGATGCTCCGTCTCCGGAGCCGGCCGCAGCTGCAGTAGTCGTCGTGTAGGTGGGGCGGGCCCCACGGCCCGGGAGGTCACGACGAGCACAAGCGTGACGGGCGTCGGCCGGGCCGCCGGCGTCCGTCACACCATCGGCAACTGGAGGAGAGGAAGGTTGGCATGCCCGAGGTGATCTTCAGCATCGACCGGGACCTCAGCGTCCCGATGGCCGAGCAGGCTGTGGTCGGTCACAACCGCTGGCATCCGGACATCCCGGCGGTCGCGAGCATCGAGCCGGGTGGGAGCTACCGGATCGAGTGCAAGGACTGGACCGACGAGCAGATCCACAACTCGGACTCGCCGGCCGACGTGGCGGGCGTGAACCTCGACAAGACCCACATGCTGAGCGGCCCGTTCCACATCAGGGGGGCCCAGGCGGGCGACATCCTGGTCGTCGACATCCTCGACATGGGGCCGTTTCCAGAGCACGAGTGGGGGTACACGGGGATCTTCGCGAAGGGCAACGGCGGCGGCTTCCTGACCGACTACTACCCGGAGTCGGCGAAGGCGATCTGGGACATCGAGGGGATCTTCTGCAGCTCGCGCCACCTCCCGGGGGTTCGCTTCGCAGGGCTCTCGCATCCCGGGCTGCTCGGGTGTGCGCCGTCACACGACCTGCTGGCCGAGTGGAACCGGCGGGAGGCCGACCTGATCGCTCGCAACCCGTCGCGCGTCACGGGCGAGCCGCTGGGCGACGCGGTGCAGGACCCGCCGCTGGCGCTCCTCCCGCTCGAGAAGGACGCCCTGCTCGGATCGCTGAGCGGGCTGGAGCACGCGCGGGTCGCCAGGGAGGCGGCGCGGACCGTGCCACCGCGCGATCACGGGGGGAACTGCGACATCAAGAACCTGTCCAAGGGGACGCGGATCTACTTCCCCGTCTATGTCGAGGGCGCCCTGTTCTCGATCGGCGACCTCCACTTCTCCCAGGGGGACGGGGAGATCACGTTCTGCGGTGCGATCGAGATGCCCGGCTTCATCGACCTCGGGTTCGACCTGATCAAGGGCGGGGTCGAGACCTACGGGCTGGCGGCGGCCAACCCCCACGGCAACCCGATCTTCAAGCCGGGCCCGGTCGAGCCGCACTACTCGGAGTACCTGATGTTCGAGGGGATCTGCGTCGAGGACGGCGTCAACTACTACATGGACGCGACGGTCGCCTACCGGCGGGCCGCGTTGAACGCGATCGAGTACCTCAAGCGGGCGATGGGCTACACCGGCGAGCAGGCCTACCTGCTGCTCGGAGCGGCGCCGGTCGAGGGGCGGATCGGGGGGATCGTCGACATCCCCAACTGCGCGGTCAGTCTCGGGATCCCATTGTCGATCTTCGACCGCGACATCCTTCCGCACTGATGGCGGTCTATGAGTACAGCTGTCCGGCGTGTGGTCGGTTCGACCGCGAGCAGCCCTTGGCTGTGGCCTCGGGCGCACCGGTCGCCTGCGGGTCGTGCGGCCTCGACAGCGCCCGCGTGTTCTCGGCGCCGGGCGGCCGCGGCCCGCGCCGGGCGCGCCAGCTCGACGGTGCCGGGAGGTCGACCCTTGCGCGGATCGATCGCTCCGAGCAGGGCATCCCGCGCGTCGGAGCGCCGCCACCGGGTCGCCACATGCGCGGTGGCCTCCCGCCGGCGCCGGGGCACTCCACGCACCGCGGGCGGCCGTGGCAGCTGGGGCACTAGAGTCCGACCGGCCGTGCATCTGACGCCGTCGGATACCGAGAAGCTCCTCCTGTCGGTCGCGGGGATGATCGCCCGGGACCGGCGCGGGCGGGGGGTCGCGCTCAACTACCCCGAAGCTGTCGCGCTGCTCTCGTGCTGGGTGATCGAGCGGGCGCGGGAGGGGGCGACGGTGGCGCAGCTGATGAGCGATGGGAGGTCGGTCCTCGGGCGCGACGAGCTGATGGAGGGCGTCCCCGAGATGCTCGACGAGGTCGCGGTCGAGGCGACCTTCCCGGACGGGCGCAAGCTCGTCACGATCCACCAGCCGGTCCAGTGATCCCGGGAGAGATCCGGGCGGCGTCCGGGACGATCGAGCTCGCGCCAGGTCGCGAGCGCGTGCGCGTGAGCGTGGTCAACACGGGGGACCGTCCGATCCAGGTCGGCTCGCACTTCCACTTCGGCGCGGTCAACTCCGCGCTCGAGTTCGATCGACCCGGGGCGACCGGATTTCGCCTCGACATCCCCGCCGGCACGTCGCTGCGCTTCGAGCCGGGGCTGGCCCGCGAGGTCGGTCTCGTGGCACTCGGCGGCGCCCGTCGTGTCCCGGGACTCCAGCTCCCCCGTCGCGTCCCGGAACCCCAGCTCCCGACGGAAGAGGAGGAGCGTGGATGACCGAGATCAGCCGAGACCGCTACGCCGCCCTCTACGGGCCGACCGTCGGCGACCGGGTTCGCCTGGCCGACACGAACCTCTGGATCGAGGTCGAGGAGGACCGCTGCAGCGCTGGCGAGGAGGCCGTCTTCGGCGGTGGCAAGACGATCCGCGAGTCGATGGCGCAGGGGTCGACGAGCTACGCCCAGGGGGCGCCGGATACGGTGATCACGAACGTCGTCGTGCTGGACCACTGGGGTATCGTGAAGACCGACGTCGGGATCCGCGACGGGCGGATCGCGGGCCTGGGGAAGGCCGGCAACCCCGACATCATGGACGGCGTCCACCCGGCGCTGCGGATCGGACCGACGACGGATGTGGTCTCCGGCGAGGGCAGGATCCTGACGGCGGGCGGGGTCGACTGCCACGTCCACTTCATCTCGCCTTCGATCGTCACCGAGGCCCTGGCGAGCGGAATCACGACGCTGATCGGCGGGGGGACCGGTCCGACCGAGGGAACGCGTGCGACGACGTGCACGCCGAGTCCGTCGAGCCTTCAGATGATGCACCGGGCGCTCGACGGCCAGCCGGTCAACATCGTGCTGTTGGGGAAGGGCAACACGGTCAGCGCCGATGGTCTGGCCGAGCAGGCGCTGGCGGGGGCGGGGGGCTTCAAGCTGCACGAGGACTGGGGGTCGACGCCGGCGGCGATCGACGCCTGCCTGCGGGCGGCCGAGCGGTTCGGCGTGCAGGTGGCGATCCACACCGACACGCTCAACGAGGCCGGCTTCCTCGAGTCGACGGTCGCGGCGATCGCCGGCCGGTCGATCCACAGCTACCACACCGAGGGGGCGGGCGGCGGCCACGCGCCGGACATCATCGCGATCGCATCCCAGCCCAACGTCCTCCCGTCGTCGACCAACCCGACCCGGCCGCACTCGGTAAACACGGTCGCCGAGCACCAGGACATGCTGATCGTCTGCCACCATCTCAACCCGAAGGTGCCCGAGGATCTGGCCTTCGCCGAGAGCCGGATCCGGGCGAGCACGATGGCGGCCGAGGACCTCCTCCACGACCTCGGGGCGATCTCGATCATCGGATCGGACGCCCAGGCGATGGGCCGGGCGGGGGAGACGATCATCCGGACGTGGCAGACCGCACACGCCTGCAAGGAGCGCTACGGTCCGCTCGCCGGGGACGGGGCGGCCGACAACGCGCGGGCCCGCCGGTACGTCGCCAAGTACACGATCTGCCCGGCGATCGCCCACGGCCTGGGCGACGAGCTGGGTTCGGTCGAGGTCGGCAAGCTCGCCGATCTGACACTCTGGGATCCGGCTTTCTTCGGCATGCGCCCACGACTGGTCATCAAGTCAGGTGTCGTCGTCTGGGCACCGATCGGAGACGCGAACGCGTCGATCCCGACACCCCAGCCGGTGCTCGGCCGGGCGATGTTCGGCGCAGCGCCGTCGGCCGCTTCGCACTTGGCCTACTCGTTCGTCTCGCCGGCCGCGCTCGCCGATGGTCTCGATGAGCGCCTCGGCCTCGACCGGCGCCTGCTCGGTGTCGCAGACACGCGGGGGGTGACGAAGCTCGACCTGCCCAACAACGCGGCCCTCCCGGAGATCCGTGTCGACGCCGAGACGTTCGTCGTGTTCGTCGATGGCGAGCCGGTCGTGCCAGCGCCGGCGCAGTCACTCCCCCTGGCACAGCTCTACTCTCTCTTCTGAGTCGTGGCGCACCGGTCGGGAGGATGATGGACTTGAGCGCGCCGGTCCTCGAGCTGCTGCTGGCCGACGGGCGGACGCCGAGCGGGGGATATGCTCATTCGGGGGGACTAGAGGCGGCGGTCGGCGGTGGCCTGAGCGCGGCCGAGGTGCCGGCGTTCGCGCGGGCGAGGCTCCACACGCTGGGTCGCTGCCAGGCGTCGCTCGCGGCGCTGGCGGCCGGGTGCCCGAGCCTCGACGGGCTGCTCGAGCTCGACGGCGAGGCTGCCGCGCGGACTCCGGTCGCCGCGCTGCGGGCGGCCGACCGGCGGCTCGGGCGCGGGCTGCTGCGGACCGGCCGGACGCTCTGGCCCGAGGCTGAGCTGCTCGCCGCGTACGCGGCCGCGAGCTCACTCACGCCGCGGGCGGTCTCACTCGGTGCCGTCGCCCGAGCAGCCGGGATCGAGCCGCTGGGGGCGGCCCGGCTGGCGCTGTATGAGGACGTCGCTGGCGTCGCGGCGGCGGCTGTCAAGCTCGTGGCGCTCGACAGCGCCCGCGCGTGCGGCTGGGTCGCCGAGCTGGCCGGGGAGATCGAAGCGCTCGCGCGCGAGGCATGCGGCGTCGGGGTGGACGGGATCCCGAGCCCGTCGGTGCCCCTGCTCGACCGGCGGGCGCTCGTCCACCAGGCGAGCCCGGGGAGGCTCTTTGCCAGCTGACGGCGAGCGGTCTGGTTGCGCGGCAGCCGCGCGCGGCCGGTCGGTAGGTGACCCGCGACGCGCGCTGCGGATCGGTGTCGGCGGGCCGGTCGGGACGGGCAAGAGCTCGCTGATCGCCGCGCTCTGCCGGGGGCTGGCCGACAAGCTGGAGCTCGGGGTGGTCACGAACGACATCTACACGACCGAGGACGCCCGCTTCCTGCGCGAGCAGGGCGTCCTGCCGGTCGGCCGGATCGAAGCCGTCCAGACCGGGTGCTGCCCGCACACGGCGATCCGCGACGACATCTCGATGAACCTGCTCGCCGTCGAGGAGCTCGAACGGGCGCAGGGGCCACTCGACGTCGTCTTCGTCGAGAGCGGCGGCGACAACCTGACCGCGTGCTTCAGCCCGGCGCTGGCCGACACCCAGATCTTCGTGCTCGACTGCGCCGGCGGCGACGACGTCCCGCGCAAGGGCGGCCCTGGGGTCGCCCGGTCGGACCTCCTGGTGATCAACAAGGTCGACCTCGCCGCGTACGTCGGGGCCGATGTCGGGCTGATGTTGAGCGACGCGACGGCTCGTCGCGGCGAGCGCCCGACCCTGGCCGTCAGCCTCCGGGATCCGGAATCGGTGACCGCGCTCTGCGGGTGGGTCCGCCGGGTGCTCGAGGCCTGGCGGGCCGGCACCCTGGTCAGCGTCGATCCCGGCCCGCCGGCCCCCCATTCGCACGCCCAGACCCACAGCGACCCCGATCCCGGACCACCTGCCCGCCATGCCCACACTCACGCCGAGACCCGGGCTCCTGATCCCAGCGGCTGAGCCGTCGGGCGTCAGCCTGGCGATTGCGGTCGAGCTCCGCGACGGGCGGCCGGTCGTCGACGTGCTCGCGGGAACCGAGCCCTGGCGGCCGCGGATCCTCGCGCCCGACGGCCCCCTCGCGCGGGTCGCGCTCGTCCAGAGCCGGGCGTCCCTCCTCTCGGGCGATGTCGTCGCCGTGCGGATAGAGCTCGGTCGACAAGCCGCCCTCGAGCTGGTCGAGCTCGGGGCTACGGTCGCCAACCACGTCCGCGGGGGCGCCGGGGCCATCGTCGACATCCGGGTCTCCGTCGCCGCGGGAGCTCGCCTGGTCTGGCTGGCCCAGCCGCTGATCGTGTCGGCCGGGTGCGACGTCGAGCGGACGACCTCGATCGACCTCGGGACGGGCGCGCGCGCCCTGGTCGGAGAAGCCATCGTGCTCGGACGCCACGGTGAGCAGCCGGGCGGCGCGCGGTCGCGGACGCGGATCACGCTCGAGGGCCGGCCGGTACTCGACGAGACCTTCTCCACAGAGCCCGCGTGGCTTCTGCGCTCGACGGTCGTCGCCGGCGAGAGCCGGATGATCGAGGCCCTGACGCTGGCCGGAGTGCGCGACGGCGACCCGCCGACCGGGGCCTTCCAGGCGCACGAGCCGGCGACGCTCTGGCGGAGCCTCGGCCCGGCCCACGCTGGCCCTCCCGGGGCGAGCGAGCTCGCCGAGCGCTGGCGCGCCCTCGCCGTGGATTGAGCCGATGCGCGGCGCCGACGCCCTTGTCCTCGCCGCGCGGATCGCGCTCCGGCCGGGAGTCGATCCGGCGGCCGTCGGAGCCGCCGTCACGGTGGAGCTCTCCGGCAGCTCTCGGCGGAGTCACACGCTGGCCACAGGCGGGGGGGCCGGACGGCTATCTTGCAGGCGAGCGGCTCGCAACCGGGGAGGCTGAGAAGTGGACGAGACGGATCGCCGCAGGATGACCCGGCGCAGCCTGCTCGCGGCAGGCGTCACCGGAGCCGGTGCGCTCGGTCTCGGTGCGCTCCTCGCCGACCCGCTCGTGGCGGCGGCGCTCGCCGCGCCCCGCCGCTGCGGGGCGCTCTCAGACATCGAGCACGTCGTGATCCTCGTCCAGGAGAACCGCTCGTTCGACCACTACTTCGGAAGCTACCGCGGCGTCGCCGGATTCCAGGACCCGCAGGCCGCGCCGGGCGTCTTCTCCCAGCACGGGTATCCGGTCCCCGGCTACGACGGGGTGCTCCAGCCGTTCCACATCGACACGGCGAACGGCGGCGAGTGCACGAACGACATCAACCACAGCTGGGCTCCCCAGCACACCTACTGGAACGAGGGCCGGCTCGACCAGTTCGTGACCGGCCACGTCGCCGTCGACGGTCCGGCCAAGGGGGCTCTGACGATGGGCTACTACAAGCGGTCCGATCTCGAGTTCTACTACGCGCTGGCCGACGCGTTCACGATCTGCGACCACTACCACAGCTCCGTGATCGGCCCGACCGACCCCAACCGTCTGTACGCGATGAGCGCGTCGCTCGGCCCCGACGGCGGCTCGGGCGGGCCGATCCTCTCGACGAGCACGACGCGGGTCGAGCGCTTCGGCAGCCTCACGTGGACGACGATGCCCGAGCAGCTCGAGGCGCGCGGCGTCAGCTGGAAGGTGTACTCGACGCCGGACGGCAACTTCGCCGACAACGTGCTGCCCTACTTCAAGCAGTACCAGTCCAACCCGAAGCTCCTCGCGAAGGCCCTCGTCCCGTCGTTCCCGGGGACCTTCGAGCTCGACTGCCTGCTCGGCACGCTGCCGAAGGTCTCGTGGGTGCTCGCGCCCCTCCTGCTGAGCGAGCATCCGCCGACGCCGGTCGAGTGGGGTCAGTACGCCTCGGCGCAGGTCCTCAAGGCGCTCACCGGCAACCCGGCGCTCTGGGCGAAGACCGCCCTCTTCATCACCTTCGACGAGAACGGCGGCTTCTTCGACCACGTCGCCCCACCGGTCGCGCCGGCCGGGACGCCGGGCGAATACCTCACGCTCGGCGCGCTCCCGAGCGAGGCGGGCGGGGTCCGCGGGCCGATCGGACTCGGCTTCCGCGTGCCGATGCTGATCGCCTCCCCGTTCGCGCGCGGCGGGCTCGTCTGCTCGGACACCTTCGACCACACCTCGACCCTCCGCTTCCTCGAGGCCCGCTTCGGCGCGGAGGTGCCGAACCTGTCGGCCTGGCGGCGATCGGTCACCGGCGACCTGACGAGCGCGTTCAACTTCGCCGCCCCCGACCGGTCTGTCCCGTCGCTTCCCAAGCCGAGCCTGGTCGACCCGCGCGTGCTCGCGCCCTCATGTCTCGTCGGCGCGCCGACCGGCCTGATCGACGACGTCAATGCCACGCTCGGCCAGGTGCTCGGCACCCTCCTGCCCAACAACTACCCGATCCCTCCCAACGGCGGCGTCCCACCCCAGGAGCCCGGCACCGCGCCCACCCCCAGCGGGCCGGTGGCCGGCTGCGCGACGAGCGGGGCGCGCCGCGCCAAGCGGCGTCCGTCGGGTGGCGCGCGCAGCGCACACCGACCGACCTGAGCGCTCACCAGGGCAGCGGCGTCAGGGGATACAGCACGACCGCGGCCGCAACCACCAGGGCGACCCAGCCGGCGACGAGCCGGCGGTCGCGCAGCCGCCGGTGGCGGAGACCTCCGGCGACGAGGTCGGCGACGAGCAGGTAGATGCCCGGCATCACGACCACCATGTAGTAGAGGTAGCTCGTCCGGGCGAAGACGATGCTCAGCAGCTCGAAGGGCACGAACGTCCCGACGAACCAGGCCAGGCCGAGCGCGGCGAGATCGGTCGAGACGCCTCGCACCAGCCGCCACCCGGCGAGCGCGACGGCGGGCAGCGCGAGGAGGAGGATCGGCGGGCTCACGAGGCCGAGGAAGTGGACCGCCGGATGCACTCCGAAGAGGCCGTCGGTCGGGCTTGCGGGGTCGATGTAGAGGTACACGATCGGCTTGTAGTCGACCAGCCACTCCCACGGGTAGGAGGCGATTCCGCTCGGCCCGTGGCGGCTCGTCTGACCGGCGGCGTAGCTCAGCATGTGCGCGATCTGACCGAACGGACCGCCGCCCACCAGGGACCGGGTTCCCGGGTCGTAGGGAGGGGCGATGCGTGCCATCAGCGCCAGCAGCCCGACGAACACGCCGGCGCCGATCGCCGCGCAGGCGCCGGCCCCGAGCGCGCGACGGCCGCCGCCGGATCGCGTCTGGGCGAATCGAAACGCCTCGAACAGGACGAGCACGAGCACGGCGTACGCGCCGACCTCCTTGAAGGCCGCGCCGACGCCGATCAGGATCCCGGCCGCGACGAACCTGCCCCGCAGGTAGAGCGCGGCGGCCCAGATCATCGTCGCGAGAACGTAGACGTCGAGCGTCCCGATCCGGCCGTGGACGACCTGCAGGTTGTCGGCGGCGAGCAGCGACGCCGCGCCGAGCGCGAGCCGGCGTCCGCCGCCCGCCGAGCAGACGACGCAGAAGATCCCGAGGATCGCCAGCGTCCCGAAGACGAGGCTGCCGAGCCGCCAGGCGAGCGGGCGGTCGCCGAGCAGCTCGATCGACCCGGCGATCACGAGCTTGGCCAGCTGCGGGTGCTCCGAGTTCGGGTCGACGCCGGCCGGCGCCCCGGCGTAGTCGGCCCCGGGCGCGAGCCGGACGCCGGCGATCACCCTGGCCGCGTTGACGTAGTAGGCCTCGTCGAAGACGAGCAGGTGGTCGGCCGGCGTGCGGCAGGGAGCCCGGCACGGCGCTCCGATCCACGCCGTCCGGGCGGCGCCCGAGACCAGGCAGACGAGCACCAGCAGCGCGAGCGCGCTCGCGCCCTCGCCTGTCCTACCGATCCGCGCCATGGCTGCGCATCGCCGACGCGGCGACGACCAGACCGATCCCGACGACCTCGGCCGCGCCGGGCAGCTGGCCGAGGATGATCGCGCCGACGAGCGCCGCGGTCGCCGGGAGGATCGAGAGGAGCAGGGCGAAGCGGGCCCGCGGGAGGCGCGTCATCGCGAGCTGGTCGAGCGCGTACGGGACGACGCTCGAGAGCAGACCGACCACCAGGCACGCCCCGAGCCGCCACGGCACGTCGAAGGCCGGACCGGCGCTCGCGACGAGGAACGGCGCGAGCGCGAGCGCCCCGATCGCCATGCCGGCGGCGAGGCCGTCCCGCGGCCGCAGGCCGGGCTCCATCGCGAGACGGTGGCCGAGCACGATGTAGATCGCCCAGAGCGCTCCCGCGGCCAGCGCCAGCCCGACGCCGAGGGCGGCCCCCGAGAAGCGGACGTCGGCGAGCATCAACACGCCGCCGACGGCCAGCGCGAGGGCCGCGAAATCCCGCCGTGTGCGCGAGCCGAGCGTGGCGACGGCGATCGGCCCGGCGAACTCGATCGCGACCGCCGTGCCGAGGGGCAGCCGGTCGATCGCCAGGTAGAAGGTCAGGTTCATCGCCGCCAGCGTGACCCCGAAGCCCGCGGCAAGGCCGAGCCTCCGCGCGGTCCAGCGCGTCTCCCACGGCCTGCGCCACACGGCAAGCGCTCCAGCAGCAGCAACCACGCGCAACCAGGCGACACCGCCAGCCGGAACGACCGCGAACAGCAGCACGGCCAGCGACGCCCCGACGTACTGGGTGATCGCCCCCCCGATGAAGAGGCCCTCGGCCGGGATCCGCCCGAGCGGCGCGCCCGCCGTCGGCGAGGCGTCGGTCGGACGCGGGCCGGGGAGCTCTACGCCCGCCGGCCGAGGCTCGACGGCCACCAGACTCGCCGGTCGAGCTCGAGGACCAGTGCGGGGACGAGGATCGTGCGGACGAGGAAGGTGTCGAGGAGGACGCCGAAGGCGATCACGAAGCCGATCTCCGTGAAGCTGACCAGGGGCAGCGAGGCCAGCGCGGAGAACGTCCCGGCGAGGACGATTCCGGCGGAGGTGATGACCGCGCCGGTGACCGCGAGGCCGCGGATCACGCCCTGGCGGGTGTCGGCCCGCTGGGTCTCCTCGCGGACTCGTGCCATCAGGAAGATGTTGTAGTCGACGCCGAGCGCGACCAGGAAGAGGAACGTGAAGAGGACCAGCGACGGGTCCTCGCCCGGGTAGCCGAAGACGTGGTTGAAGAGGAAGACCCCGGTCCCGAGGGCCGCCCCGTAGGAGAGCAGCACCGTCGCGATCAGGATTGCCGGGGCGAGCAGCGCCCGCAGCAGGAGGGCGAGGATCAGGAAGACGACGATCAGGATCATCGGGACGACGACTGAGCGGTCGCGGGTCGACGCGCTCCGCAGGTCGCGCTCCTCCGCGGTCGTCCCCCCGACCAGCGTGCCCGGCCCGCCCGCGGCCTTGGCGATCTGGCGCAGCGGCGCGATCAGGTCGAAGGCCCGCTGGCTCGACGGGTCGGCGGCCAGCGTCAGGTCGAAGACGGAATCGCCGTCCCGGCTCTGGACCGGCCCGAGTGCCGTCGGTCCCCGCGACGCTCCCGCGCTGGCGGCGACCGCGGTCTCGACGGCGGCGATCCGCGCCTGGTCGGACACGACGATCTGGACCGGGGCGCTCGCCCCGGCCGGGAAGTGGGCGGCGAGCAGCTGCTGGCCGATCTTCGACTCGACCGTCCCCCGGTATCCGTTGCCGCTGGTCAGGCTGGTGTTGAGCGAGAGGACGCCGGCGCAGAGGATCACCAGGAGCGCGAGGACGCCGACCGCGACCGGGCGGTGGCGCCGATCCAGGCGGTCGCCGATCCCCCGCCAGACGCCCCTCACGGCCGGGTCGGCATCCTGCGACTCGAAGCGGGGGACGAACGGCCAGAACGCCCCCCGCCCGAAGATCAGCAGCAGCGCCGGGAGCAGCGTGAGTGCGCTGAGGATCGCCAGGGCGACGCCCATCGCCGCGATCGGCCCCAGCCCGCGGGTCCCGTTGACCTGCGCCGCCAGCAGGCACAGCAGAGCGGCGATCACGGTGGCGCCGCTCGCGAAGATCACCGGCCCGACCCGTTGGAGGGTGAGCCGCATCGCGTCGTGGCGGTCGGCATGGCGGCGGAGCTCTTCGCGGTAGCGGGAGACCAGGAGCAGTGCGTAGTCGGTCCCGGCGCCGAACACCAGGACCGTGAGGATCCCGGCCGACTGCCCGTTGACGGTGATCCCCTGCCTGGTCAGCAGGTAGCCGATGCCCTGCGAGGAGATCTCGGCGAAACCGACGCCTAGCAGCGGGATGAACCAGAAGATCGGGCTCCGGTAGATCAGGACGAGGAGCACGAAGATCAGGCCGACGGTGACGAGCAGGAGGGTCCCATTGATCGACTTGAAGACCTGCGCCGCGTCGTAGGAGCTGCCCGCCGGTCCGGTCACTCGGGCCTCGAGTCCGCGGGGCGTCCGGTGGACGACGTCCCTGATCAGCTTGACCTCGTTCGAGAGCGCCTTGTCGTTGTTGTGGAGTCGCAGCCCGAACGTCAGCAGGCCGGCGCTCCGGTCTGCCGAGCGGACGGCGCCAGCGGCGGGGATGCCGGTCTTCGGGAGCTGGGCATCGAGGGTCGCGCGGTCGGACGAGATCGTCCCGAGGTCGGCGTGCGTGAGCCCGCCGTCGCGGTGGAAGACGATCACCGCGGGGGTGATCACGTCGCCCCCGGAGATCCTCGTGATCCGCGTCAGCGCCCGCGAGGACTCGGCGCTGCCCGGGAGATAGGAGGCCGGGTCGTTCTTCTGGGCGGCCTGGAACTTGCTCGAGACCGAGCCGGCCGTCGCGGCGGCGAGCAGCCAGACCAGCGCGACGATCCACTTGCCCGGTCGCGAGGCGGCGAGCGCGAAGAGCCGGCTCATCCGTCTTCGACGCGCCGCTTGAGCGCCGCGACCGGCCGCTCGATCAGGAACTCGGCGGCCTTCGTCTTGACGATCCGCTCCACGAACGGCCCGCCGGGGACGCTCATCTCGACGCCGATCGCATACGTCGCGGTCGTCGGCCCCTCCGGCGGCCCGTCGAGCGTCCAGCCGTCCCCGTCGATCTTCAGCCCGTCGCTCAGCGTGACGGCCTGGACCCGTCCGGCGGCCGGCTGCCCGACCCGCAGGACGCACTCGATCTCCGCGAGGATCGGCATCCCGGTCGTGAAGACGAGGCGCGCCGTCGGGTCCGGGCCGGGCTGGTCGATCAGCTCGGCCGTCGTGACCCCGGGGTACCAGGCCGGGTAGCTCGCGAGGTCGAGCAGGACCGCCCGGCAGGCCTCCGGCGTCGCCTGGATCTCGACTGCCGCGTGACCGTCGATGCGCACGCGGTCAATCTACTCCGGGGCGGTGTCGGATCCCGTGTCGAGCGTGTGACCCGGGGCGGCCCCCGGCGGGGTGGGTGGGGCCGCCGGCTCGGTGGATCGGGCCGACGGCTCGGTGATGGGCGGCCGGGTCGGCGCGGCCGGTGGGATGCGGCGGAGGCTGGGGGCGAGCGCGATCACGGCCAGCGCCGCGGCGGCCGCGACCGCGCCGAAGAGAAAAGCCGCCCGCGGCCCCTGGGTGTCCCAGAGGCCGCCGGCGATCACGCTGGCCGGGAGCAGGAGCAGGCCGCTGGCGGCCGCGTTGAGGCCGAACGCCTGGCCGCGGCGGTCGACCGGGACGAGGGTCGTGATCCAGGCCTTGATCACGCCGTCGCTGGCCGCGTAGAAGATCCCGTAGGCGAGGAACAGGGCGACCAGGGCACCGGCGCCGTCGGCGAAGGCGAAGCCGACGTAGACCCCGACATAGGTTCCCCATGCGATCAGGATCAGCGGCCGGCGTCCGAAGCGGTCCGACAGGGCGCCGGCCGGGATCGCCAGGACGGCGTAGACGAGGTTGAAGGCCGCGAACAGGAAGGCCAGGCCCGAGACCGACACGCCGGCCGAGTGGGCGCGCAGGAGCAGGAGCGTGTCGCTCGAGTTGGCGAGCCCGAAGAGCAGGACCGCGCCCAGCAGGACGTAGTACGGGCGCCCGAGCGGCGCCCGCCGCAGCGCCCGGTCGCGCCGCGGGTGGGGCGTGTCGTGCGCGCGCGCCAGCTGGTAGGCGGCCCCGAGCGCGGGAATCGCGGCCAAGGCGAAGCAGATCCGCAGGCCGCTCGCGCCGTGTCCGGCGACGAGCAGGATCACCCCGGCGAGCAGCGGACCGGCGACCGACCCGAGCGTGTCGAGGAGGGTCTGGATCCCGAACGACCGACCGATCCGCCGCTGGTCGGCGTCGGCTGCGACGAGGACCGACTTCGGCGCGTCCTTGCCGCCCTTGCCGAGCCCGTCGGCGACCCGCAGGACCGCGACGACGCCGACCGTCGGCGCGAGCGCGATCAGCGGGCGGGCGATCAGCGAGATCGCGTAGGAGATCCGCGTCAGGCGCAGCGGCGAGCCCCCGCGGTCGACCGCGCGGCCGGTCCACAGCCGGCTGATCGTGATCCCGACGCCGAGCAGGCCCTCGACCGCGCCGAGCGCGGTCTTCGACGAGGCGAGCGCGACGACGAGGAAGACCGGCAGCAGCGGATAGATCATCTCCTGGGCCATCCCGCTCCAGAAGGCGGCCCAGCCGAGCGTCGTGACGTTCGAGCGGCCGGGCCGCCGGTCACCGGCCGCCGGCGGGGCGGGAGCTGGCGGTCGGGTGGTCATGGTGCGGAGGGCCGGGCGCCGGGGGGCACGCCGCCAAGTCTGACGACGCAGCCGCGCCGCGGGTTGGTCGAGTGGCGTCGGCGTGGAAGCGGTGACGCTACGCAGGCGTGGAGGCGGTGAGGCTACGCCGGCGTGGAGGCGGTGACGCTACGCCGGCGTGGAGGCGGGGACGCTACGGTTCAGGGATCGCCGATCCTCAGGATCCGAACCGGATGCTGGCCAGCGACGCAGAACGCGAGCGCGGCGTCGGCCTGCTGCGCGAGGCTGTGGCCGAGGGCCGCCTGACACTCGAGGAGTTCACCGACCGCGTCGGCGCCGCCCACCTCGCCCGCACGGGCGCCGATCTCGCGGTCCTGACGGGCGACCTGCCGGGTCCGCCGGCGACGTCCACGGCCCCTGCGTCGAGCCAGCGTCACCGGGCCGCGTTCTCGCGCCTGGTCCGCCGCGGACCGTGGGTGCTTGGGGCGCGGTCGTCGTTCGAGTCGATCTTCGGGACGATCGTGCTCGACCTCCGCGAAGCTCGCCTCGCCGGACCGGAGGTCGAACTGGAGATCTTCAACCTCTTCGGCACGGTCACGGTGATCGTTCCCGAGGGGATCGTCGTCAGCGTCGAAGGGGGCGGCCTGTTCGCCAGCCAGGTGATCGACGCGCCCGCCGTCCTGGCGGTCGAGGGGGCGCCGGTCCTACGGATCCGGGTCTCCGGCCCGGGCGGGACGCTGTATGTCCGCAGCCGCGAGCCGAAGCCCAAGACGCTGATCCAGATGCTCGGCGTCAGCAAGGCTGAGGACTGACGCCGAGCCTGGTCGGGCGCGCCGGTTCAGACGGTCGCCAGCTCGGTGACCTGGGTGAGGCGGAACTGGTTGCCGAAGGGGTCGCGGAAGCCCGAGTCGATGCCGTAGGGGCGCTCCTCGGGAGCCTGGACGAACTCGACGCCGCGGGCCTTGAGATCCTCGTAGGAGGTCTGGCAGTCGTCGGTGACGAGGAAGACGGTGCCGGCGAAGCCCTTCGCCATCAGGGTGCGGATCTCGTCGGCCGTCTCGGCGTCGATCATCGGCGGGCCGGGGATCGGCATCAGGACGATCGCCATCTCGGGCTGGCCGACCGGGCCGACCGAGAGCCAGCGGAAGTCGCCCATCTCGGGAAGCGTGACGTCGGCGCGGACCTCCATGCCGAGCTTCTTGGTGTAGAACTCGAGCGCCTCGTCCTGGTCGTTGACCCAGACTTGGGCGTTGGCGATTGAAAACATTCGGGGTCTCCTGGGGTGGGGTGATCTGACGGTCGCCGACGATCCTAGGTCGGCTCGGGACCGGTGTCTTCTCGAAACGTGCGGTGTTGCGGGCGGCCGTAGAAGCGCTGGACGCAGGTCGGGACGCGGGCGAGGTTGCTGGCCGGTGGGAAGGCGACGCGATAGGCGGTCGGCGATCGGCCGAACATCCGGGTGAAGCTCGTCGTGAACGAACCGAGGCTCTGGAGGCCGACCGAGAAGCAGATGTCGGCGATCGAGCGGTCGGTCGTCCGCAGGAGGGCGGCGGCGCGTTCGAGCCGGCGGGTCAGGAGGTAGGCGTGCGGCGAGTCGCCGAACGCCCGGCGGAACTCGCGGCTGAAATGGGCTCGGGAGAGGCCGGCGGCGCGGGCGAGGTCGTCGACCCCGAGCGGCTCGAAATACCGGGCGTCGGCGAGGTCCTTGGCCCTCAGCAGATGGCGGGCGGTCGGGAGTGCGGCCACCGGACCAGTATCGCGGGCGCAAGCCGTTGACACGGGCGGGAGGCGGGCCTATAAATGTCTGTGGGCAACTCGAGGGGAGGTTGACATGGACAGGCGAAGGAAGTTGACGGGGGCGGGTGCGGCGTCGATCGCGGCGATCGCGACACTCGCCGGCGTTCCGGCGGCGAGCGCGTCGTCGACGTGCGTCCAGTGCGTTCCGCAGGGAGGGCCGCCGCCGGCGTTCCTGAAGATCACGGAGAAGTTCCAGAAGGAGGCCACGGGGATCTTTCTGAAGATCGAGTCGGCGTTCATCAAGGAGTTCAAGTTCCCGGGTGCGACCGGGGGCGTCTTCGAGAAGGTCAAGCTCCCGCCGGTGATCCTCAAGATCATCGGGGGCGGGTCTCAGGGTGCGCCGGGCAACGTGTTCCTGAAGATCAAGTAGGCGGGGCCGGACCGGTGGGGCGGTGCGCGGGGTGACCGCGGCACCCGGCGTGCGCGGATGTGGTCTGAGCGACGCGGAGTCGCGGGCGTTCGGCGAGCTACTGCGGAAGGCGGGATACGGCGGGGGGCAGGCGGAGCTCGTCGGCGGGGACGCGGATCTGTCGGTGCTCGCCCGCCTGTTCGCGCTCGGGGCTTCGGTGCGTCGCGAGACGGCGGCGGCGACGCTCGCGCCCGTCGGACTCGATGCCCTCGAGTCGGCGGGAATCGTCGAGGCGAGAGGCGACGGGCGGGTCGGGTCGTCGATGCGGGTCACGCCGTGCGAGGAGCTCCTCTTCCTCCACGACCGGTCCGACGCGCGGGGGCCGTCCGACCAGGTCGCGGCGGTCGGGCCGGCGTCGCTGACGCTGGCGAGCCTGACGATCAGGAGACCGGTCGAGCTGGCGCTCGACCTGGGGACCGGGTGCGGGGTCCAGGCGCTCCTGGCCTCGAGGCACGCCGGGCGGGTGATCGCAACCGACGTCAGCGGCCGGGCGCTGGACGTCGCGCGGGTCAACGCGGCGATCAACGGGATCGAGAACGTCGAGCTGCGCGGCGGCAACCTGTTCGAGCCGGTCGCGGGCGAGCGGTTCGACCTGATCGTCGCGAACCCGCCGTTCGTGATCTCGCCGGAGACGAGCCACGTGTTCCGCGACAGCGACCTGCCGGGCGACGCGATCTCGGAGCTGGTCGTCGGCGGGGCGACCGAGCTGCTCGCGCGAGGGGGTCACGCGACGATCCTCTGCGAGTGGATCTGCCGGGCGGGTGAGGACTGGCCGCAGGCGCCGAGGCGGTGGACGGAGGGGCGGGGGTGCGATGCGGTCGCGCTCCACTACAACACGGCCGACCCGGAGACCTACGCCGGCGCGTGGAACGGCGGGCTGCGGGAGCTCGACCCGGACGGGTACGTGGAGGCGGTCGAGCGGTGGGCGGCCTACCAGCGGTCGCTCGATGTGGCGGGGGTCAGCACGGGAGCGGTGGTGCTGCGCCGGCGGGGTCGCGGCGGCGGGGGATCGGGGTCGGGATCGGGCAGGGGATCGGCTGGGTCGTGGTTTCGCGCCGAGGAGATGCCCGGGGGACCGTCGGGTGCGGCGGGCGAGCACCTGGTGAGGGTGTTCGCTGCCGAGGATCTGTTGCGCGCTCGGCGGGCGGACCTGCTCGAGTGTCGCCTGCGTCTGGCGGTCGGCCAGGAGTTGAGGCAGCTGCTTGTGTACGGCGAAGGGGGCTGGGAGTCGGGCGACGCGGATCTGCGGAGCGAGCCGGGCATCGGCGTGAGCGTGGTTGTTCCGGGCGAGGTCGTCCACGTCCTCTTGAGCCTCGACGGCGAGCGGACGCTGGCGGCGGTGATCGACCAGGCGGCCGGGGAGTTGGGCGTCGAGACGGGGGCGCTGCGGGATGCGGCGGTGGACGTCGCGCGCCGGCTGGTCGAGCTGGGCTTCTGCGAGCCGGCCGGCTTGGCGTGAGGAACGCCAGAAGCCCCGCGCGGGCGGGGCTTCTGGGTGATGATCGGTCGATGGAGCTAGCCGGGCTCGAACCGGCGACCTCCTGGGTGCGATAAAGCGGCCGCAAGGAACCTCATCGACTCAATACAAGTGATTTAGCAGGGCTTTTATCGCGCAACGCCCCGACTTGGCGTGCCGCAGTTGCTGCAGATTGGATCGGATCATGGGTGGTTTGGGCACAAAGCGGCGGCTTGTGCCCATTGATCGGTGGTCGCTGGAGACGGGTCGGAGTGTGGCTCCGGGCGCGAGTGATCTTGCGTGGCGCGCCCCGGCGAGTGCGTCACCATCGCGGCCGAGCGGCCACGATCGCCGCGTTCAGTGCTCCCGGGCGCCGGCGTGAGCGAGGGGTGGATGGACGACGATGTGGCGTCCGCTGCGTCGCAGTTTTTCGGCTCAGGCCCAGGGGCCTGCTCGTGATCGACGCCCGCGAGCTGCTCACTTCGACGGCCCGCGTCGTTGGCGCCACGCTCGGCGAGCTGCACTTCAAGGCTTGGATGGCCCTGATTACGATCCACGTTGCGGGCGGGATGCCGGAGACTGGTTGGGGCTCGAGCGCCGTCGGCGAGTTCGGCCGCATCGTCTGGGGGCCGGAGAAGTCGTGGGGCGGCAAAGAGACGCGCCAGCTGCACCTCGGCCTGGTCTTCGATTCCCGCTGGATGCTCCCCGCGTCAACGCAGGACCACGACGGGCAAGTCGCGCTCGATGACGTGCGTAGCCAACTCGACGCGCTCGGCTATCCGCTGACAGCCGGCGAGGACCGTGCCCCTGCTCGCCGACCACGTGACCAGCAAGCGCACCTCGATCCTTAAGGACCCCAAGGGTGTCTGGGAGTTGCGCGCCAAACTCCTGGGCGGCGAGGACGAGGAGTTCGTCCACCTCCGGCTCTGGTACATCGAACGCGGCTACATGCACGTGGTCCTGCGCACCGACGGGACGCTTGTGGCGATGGTCACCGGCGGCACGGACAAGGACACCTGGGACCGCTTGCGCGGCGAGCTTGCGCGGCACGGAGTTGACGTCCTCTGAGGCCCACGGCCGGGCCGTCGGTGCACGTCGGCGGTCCGGTCCGCTTCAGCCACGGCGCGGAAGCGGGGCACATGGCTGTCGATCCATTTGAGGCGCTCCGTCTGCGTGTCCCAGTCAATACTGCGGCGCTGAGGGTCCGCCGGTCAGTGCGTAGAGGACGCTCTCGGGCCCAGTCGCGAGTCGCGGGGATCGAACTCGATGCCAGTCGGCGTCGTTTTCAGTGCCACCGAAGTGTCGCCCGACAAGGCGGCGCCTGGGATCGACGCCGCGGGGATGGGCGTGAAAAACGCGGTTTGAACAACCACGGGCTCACGCGCCTTCCGCGCCGTCGGCGACTCCGGACTCGGCGACCATAGGGGTGCGGAGGACCGCGGGCTGCGGAGTGTGGCTGCAACGTGTGGTGCGTTCGGTCCGAGGGGCGTGCTTTGGTTGGCTGCCGCCTTCTACAAGATCTGGAGCCAGCATGAACGCCGCAAGTTCGCGCGTCTTGACGCCGCCATTCACCGCCGAGCAGACTCTCCGCTGGACGGCTCGAGCGGTCGGCGGGTTGTCTCGCGTCGCGGCGCTCGGCTGTTTGATCGGCTCGGTCGCTGAGATGTCCGGGGGTAGCGGTCCGACAGGGATCCAGGGAGCGTCGATCGGCGACCTGGTTGCCGTGATGATGCTTCTGGTCGTCGCGTGCTTCTGGGTGCGTGGACAGGGACTTGTTGCGTTGAGCGGCGCTGTCCTCGGGCTCGTCGCGGCGTGGTCGAGCGGTTACATTGCGCGCCCGCTACCGCACGGTGTGGGGCTCGGGAGCATCGGGCTGCTTCTCCTCGCAGGCGCCGCTACTTGCGAGGCGTTGTGGGGCCGCGATCTTGGCATGACGCGGCCGGCGGCGCGCGTGCTGGCGCTGTGGTGCCTCGGCGTTTTCGCCACCGTATCCGCGGCCGTCTTCGCCACCGCGCTGATGCCGCTCACGTGGCTCCCGAGGGGCGGCCGACTGTTTGCCCATCCAACGCCGCTGCCGCCCGACACGGCCGGCCTTCTCCTCGTCGTCTTTGCTTGCCTAGGCCTCCAGTTCGGGCTGCCGCTGATCCGACATCTGCGCGATCTCACATTCGGCCCACCTACTGCGGCGGCTTGCGTCGTGACAGAGGCCGGGTTCGTCGGCTTCTGCTCGGCGGCGGCTACAGTCCCGTTCACGCCCGTGACGCGGGTCCCCTCGGCGCTCGCGCTGATCGCAGCGATCCTCGGCGTCCTTGCGTGGACGGGCGTTGCGAACTTGCCGCCGCACGACCCCGCGTTGCGCGTAGCGCGAGCGCTGTGGATCCTTCTCGGCGTGGACGCGCTTGCGCTGTGCGGCTATGGCGTCGCACCCGGCGGGGGTCGTCGTGACGTAATCACGGCCGGCATCGTGATGCTCATGCTCCTTGCTGCCGTAACCGCGGTGGTCAAGGCCCGGCAAACGAACCACGGAGTCTCGGCAGGCCTAAATGGCCATTACCCGGCGCGAGCGGCACCCGCTGAGAGCCCGCCCCCGACGACGAAGTGATCCCGGCCGGCCACGGCGAGCCGCGCGTCGGCCTTCAAGCTAGCGATGGAACAGGGTTTTCCACGGAACCCAGGTTCTCGAGCGGACGGTCATGGGGGTCGTTTAGGCGGAAAGGCCGGTCGTCCGGGTCGCGGAGGCGGCCCTGGATGACCCGGGGGAGACATCGCGCGCAGCCCTCACGGCGACCGCCACCTGCCAGGGCGGGGCCCCGGACCCACAACGGGCTGGAGCCAATCCGGGGCTCGACCCGACATACCACGTCCTAGAATTGCCTTTCTGGGACTGCTGCTGGGCGCTCCAACCAGCAGGGGATGACGATCGTCGCGTCGGTCAGGGGGCGTTCGCGGGACATGCTTCCGGCTGCAAGGGAGATCCGGCCCCGGCGGTGGCCGTCCGCAACCTCGCGGGGAGGATCTTGCGGCATAGACTCGGGTGCGCGGTGCAGCGGGTTCTCGATCTAGACCTCGACCTCTTCGTCGATGGGGTCGCACATTGGCGCAATTCCACCGATGACCGCCTGGACGCGGAGGACTTCCCGCCGTGGTCGGTGGACGAGGCGGTCGCTTTCCTAACCGACCGATGCCAGCTCCGGGGCCCGCTCCCGGGGTTCGTCGTGGAGCACCACGGGGACCTGTTCGGCAAGTGGCGCAGCGCGATCGACGCTGGCCTCCTTCGTCCGCCGTTCCACGTGACCCACGCTGACGCCCATGCAGACCTCGGGATGGGAGACCCCGCGATCATCTACGTTATGTCGGAGCTTCTCTACGTGCCACCCGAGGCCCGACGCAATCCCAACGGCGGGACTCTTGGTCCGGCCTACGCGCTCGGGAACGGCAACTACCTGACCTTCGCGATCGCCTGCAGATGGGTCGCCGACCTCGTGTACGTATTCAACAGCGGCGGGGGCGAGGACGTTCTCGTGCACGTGATGGAGGGCTTCGACCCGAGCGCGGCCAATGTGCAGCTCGCGGCCGTTCCCCGCCGACTCCTGGTAGAGAATCTCGCGTTGATAGAGCCGCTGGAGCCCGACTTTCGCGAGCCGCCGGTACCGTTCCGGAAGATGCTCTGGAGCGAGTATCGGGCGCCGGCCCCGTTCGACATCGTCTGCCTCGCTCGATCGCCGGGCTTCACGCCGGCCGGCTGCGACGCGATCTTCGACGAGATCCGCCACCGTTTCATCGACGAAACCGCGTTCTCGAAGAGCTAGTCGAGCGCGGGCCTATCCGCTAGAAGTTAGCCTGGCAGTGTGGACGAAGGATCGGCGGGCACCAACGAAGTAGCCGCGGACCCCGTGGCGGCCGACGTCCTACGACGTGTTCCGTCGGATCTCGCCGACGATGTGCTCGCAGCGCTGCGCGCGCTCGGCGGTGAAGCTCAACGACGCGAGATCATCGACAGGGCGCTTGAAGTCGGCGGGTGGACCTCTGAGCAACTTGCGGTGGTGTCTTGGTACCGAGGTGCGGGGCGGACGCACCACCTGCGATCGCTCGCCGACTACGCCGTCGACGTCCTGCGACGCCGAGGGCAGCTCGAAGCGGGCGCTCAACCCGGACGGTGGCGGCTTACCGGCTCCGACGGACTCGTACAGCGTCCGCTGGGGCAAGTCTTCACCGCCGCGGTCGGCGTGGCCGGTAACCCGGTCGGGGACGACTGGCGAGCAGACGCCTTCGCCGCCGAGCACGGCCACATCTGGTTCGCCCAGTCCTCCAATCAGCTCAACGCCGGGAATCACCTGTTCGCCATCGGGGTCAGTCGCGCGCGGGCCGTGTTGGGGTTGTTTGAGGTGCTGTCGTCCGGTGATCTGCGTCAGCCGCGCAACCCGTGGCAGCCGGACCGCTGGCCCTACGCGACGGCCGTCCGCGCACTCGCGAGCGTGCCGCCGGCCGAGGCGACGAGCGTCCCGAACGTCCAGACCCCGCGTGCCACGGCCTACCGCGTACCCGACGACGAGCAGCGCCGAGCGCTCTATGCCGCGATGCGCGGATACGAGGTCCACGCATCCTCGTCGCCGACACCGGCGGGCTCGGGCTTGGCCGAACGGGCTCGCGCGCTGCGGCGTGCCCGCGCGTTCGATCCGGAGGCCGTACCGTCGGCGTGCCGAAACGAGCACGTCGTGCTCGGAAGCGACGAGATCGAAGACCTTCAGGAGAAGGCCCAACCGGGCCACCACGCGATCCTTGTCGCCCTGGCGACCGCGCTGATACGACAGGGCTGGACGGATGTCGTCGAGATCCCCCTCGCGATCGATCTGTGGGCTCGCCGACCCTCCGGTGACGCGGTCATCTTCGAAGCCAAGACGATCACGGTAGACAACGAGAGACGGCAGTGCCGCGGCGCGCTCGCGCAACTCCTCGAATACCGGCTGGAGTACGGCTCGGCCGATGACGCACTCATCATTGTCGTCGACCGACGTCTTTCCGAGCGCCGCGCTGACCTTCTGGACCGCCTGGGCGTCGCCGCGGCGCTCGTCGACGCCAGCGGTGCGCTCGTAGCGTTGAACTCCTCGGCCGAGGAACTCGTCACTGGGCAGCCCTGACCGCACCAAGGAGGTCCTCGTGGATCGCGTTGCGGTGGACACCGAGCAGGAGGTCAAGCGATCACCGGCGGTAGAGTCGATCGATGGTCCGCAGGCTCGTTCCCGCCCCGGATCCGTCGGTCGTCGAACTCGCTGCGTCGACGCTCTTGAATGGGCCGCGGCTCTCGGCGGCCGTCGCATCGGTCGATCTGCCGGACGCGCCGGGCCTGTACGCCGTGTTCGCCGAGCGCGAGGCCCGCGCCGAACTAGGGCTCCCGGAAGTGGCCGGCGGCCAGCCGATCTACGTCGGCAAGGCCGAGGGCTCGCTGCTGGACCGGGACGGCAAGACCCACTTCGCGCTGGGGAGGACCGGCCAATCGACGTTGCGCCGGTCGATCGCCGCGCTACTGCGCCCGTCGCTAGGCCTGCGCGGTCGCCCGCGCAACCTCGACACGCCCGGCTACTTCGACAAATTCGACCTCGCACCCGGGCATGACGCGACCCTGCAGCGCTGGATCGGCGAGCGGCCGGCGATCGCGACCTGGCTCAAGCCTCCCGACGAGACCGATCACGATGGGACGTATCTGCTCGCCATCGAGCGAGCGCTCCTGCGCCGCTGGACCCCGCCGTTGAACGACAAGGACAACCCTGGCAAGTGGCGCGAGGTGCGCGCGATCCGCAAGGTCATGGCCGATGACGCACGTTGTCGTACCCGGCTGGCCGGAATGAGCGAAGAGCGCGTCGGGCGCGCCTAGGCGACTTGCGCGCTGAGGCAGGCCGTGATCCTCGTCCGGGCATGGCTCGTCAGACTGCAGGCCGTCGCCCAACGAGAAGGGCTCCCGCTGCGGTCTGGCGAAGGAAGGAGGCCGACCATGGATCAAGATGCTGCTTACCCCTTCCGGGTCAACTTCCCCGGCCCATTTGAACACCACGACGTCGTGGTCGAGGGTTGGCGCGTGCCCTTCGTGCAGGCACATCTGCGCGGGGAAGATCGCGTAATGCTCGTGCTCGATCGGCGACTGGGCGTCGAGCTCTCGACCGATGAAGCCGAGCGCATTGTGCCGTTCATTGCGGACGCGATAGCCGTAGCGATGGGCTATGGCGCCCACCCACGCGGTGATACGCAGAGCTCGCCCGAGCGCGCGCCGTATCCGCGCCCGGAACGAGTCGTTGACCTAATGCTGCCTTCGTCGGCCCCCTAAACCCGGGGCAGGCTCAACAGGTTGTTCGCCGTCGTCCAATCCGGCGTGGTGGTGATGTAGTCGGTGGAGGCGCAATGCGGGCAACCGACGACTACGACGTCGGCGCGTGTTCCGCCCGCGTACGTGTAGTAGCGGTCTCCGTACGGGTCTCGCAAATCCTTGATCACGGTTGCGCGCGTGAGCATGCCCCCGCCGCTGATCTGGACGTTCGTGATGTGCTCGTGGGTATGTCCGCTCGGCTGCTCCGTGCGGACTCCGGTGATTTGAAACGTGCTCATGTCGAACTCCTACGCTGGCCTGCTGGCCCCTGCCCGTCCCGTTGCCTGCCAGGGTTTCGAGACCGAGGGGATCGACAGAGCAAGATAAACACGCCGCCGGACCGATCCGCCGCGCCGGACGTTAGGGTGCCCTTGCTTCGCCTGCGCTGGAATGCCGGGGGCCGCCCTCCTTGCCTGCCACCGTCGTTTCGGAGGGCGGCCTCCAACGCTCGCGAGGCTTGGTTGTGGCGCTCCTCGAGGCGCCGTTAAGGAAGCCGGCACCAAGTGACAAGTAGAGGTCCGGAGTGGACGCGAAGCCCTCATCCGATGGGTATCGGTCGTCGTCAGCGGCAACCTCGGGGCCTGACGCGCGGTCTGGGGCCGGCGTGCTTGGCCTCCGGCGACGTCGGCTCCGTCGCGCCGAACGCGCAGCCGCCTGTCGGCCCTGCCCGCAGCACCGCGAATGGCGGAGCGACGTTCCCGCCCGCCGGCTCATCCGCATGTGCACTCGTTCGCTCGACGCCCTTCGTGGTCGCCCCGCTGGGTGGCGCCCTACAGGTGGGCGGCGCTTTGGTCGATGATCATTTGATGCCAGCTCCCCCGGCGGGTCGTGCGACTCGGTTCCATGCTTCTCGTTGCTGAGGGCACGCTGGTCCTCGCGGCCACCGACCTGACCAATCATCTCGCTTGCCCGCACCTGACCCAGCAGCGGCTGGCGATCGCGCGCGGGGAGCGCGGGAAGCCGCGGCCGGCCGAGGATCCTCACGCCGACCTGATCCGTGAGCGCGGCGACGCGCCACGAGCGCGAGCAGCTCGAGCGTTTGAGCGCTGGAGTGCGGCGGCCATGTCGACCTCTCGAGCGGCACCGGCCCGTACACGCGCGATGAGCTCGAGGTCGCGGCGGCGCGAACGCTGGCCGCGATGCGCGCCGGCGCGCCGCTGATCTACCAAGCGCAGTTCTTCGACGGCTCGCTGGCAGGGCCGCGCCGACTTCCTGCGGCGCGTCGCCGGTCCCCTCAGACCTCGGCGGCTACGCCTACGAGGTGCTCGACACCAAGCTCGCGCGGCAGGTCAAGCCGAGCGTCGTCCACCAGCTCGAGCCTCTACAACCGGCTGCTGGCGCTGAGTTCAGGGCTTCGAGCCGCCGCTCGCGCACGTCGTCCTGGGCGACGGGTCGACGGTCGCGATCGACCTGCGTCGCTACGCGGCGCTGCACCGTCACGTGGTGCGCCGGCTCGAGGCTGGTCGCCGCGGCGCCGGCCGCGTCGACCTACCCCGAGCCCGTCGCGCATTGCGCGATCTGCGCGCTGGCCGACGAGTGCCGTGCCAGCGCCTGGTCGCTGACGATCACCTCAGCCTCGTCGCCGGTGCGCGACGCGATCAGCGCGAGCGCCTCGTCGCAGATCGGGCTGCCGACGGTGGTCGCGCTCGCGCAGGCGCCGGCATCGATCGATGCTGCGCCCGCTCGATGCCGAGCGGTTCGACGCTTCTGCACCACCAGGCGGCGCTGCAGGTCGCGTCTCGCGTGACAGCGGCCTGCCGCGTGCACCGCCACCTGGAGCCGGCGCGGGCGGCCGGGTACGCGCTGTCTGCCGCCGGCCTAGCGCCGGCGACGTCTTCTTCGACCTCGAGGGCGACCCGTACGTCGGCGACGGCGGGCATCGAGTACCTGTGGGGCTGGTGGACCGCCGAGTCGGGCTACGAGTGCGTATGGGCGCACGACCCGATGGCGAGAAGGCGGCGTTCGAGCGGTTCGTCGACCGCGTCGTCGAGCTGCGCGCCCATCATCCCGGCATGCACGTCTTCCACTACGCGCCGCACGAGCTCTCCAAGCTGCGCGTCGCTTTCGGTGCAGTACGCGACCCGCGAGGACGAGGTCGACGACCTGCTGCGCGACGGAGTCCTGGTCGACCTCTACGCCGTCGTGCGGCAGGGCCTGCAGGTCGGCGAGGAGAGCTACTCGCTCAAGAAGCTCGAGCGCCACCACGGCTTCGCGCGCCTGGAGAAGCGGGTGCGCGAGGGCGGCGGCTCGATCGTCGCCTACGAAACGTGGCTCGAGACCGGCGACGACGGAACTGCTCGAGGCGATCCGCGCCTACAACGAGGAGGACTGCCGCTCGACGCTGTCGCTGCGCGACTGGCTGCTCGACGCGATGCGCCCGGAGGCCGAGGCCCAGTTCGGCGTGCGACTTCGACGACTACCGCGAGCCCGAGCCCGCAGGAGGTCCACCCGGCCCCCGAATGGATGCCCGACGCGTCTGGCGCTGATCGAGCCGTCTGATGAGCGGCCTGCCGGCCCACCGCGGCGCGGACGACCCCGACGAGGCCGAGCGGCGCCTCCTCGCGCACCTGCTGCTCTACCACTGCCGCGAGGGCAAGCCGGCATGGTGGCGCTACTTCGACCTGCGCGGCAAGCCGCTCGACGACCTGATCGACGATCGCGACGCCATCGCCGGCCTCGATCCGCGACGACGACGCAGCCGCCCAGTCCCGTACAAGCGCTCGCTCGACTACACTTCACGTTCCCCGCGCAGGAGTTCCGTCTCGACCTCGGCGACGCCGAGGACCCGACGACCGGCGAGAGCTACAACGTCGTCGCACGTCGACGAGGACCACGTCGTTCTGCGCCGCGGCAACGACCCAGCCCCGCCCCGGCGCCGGTCGCGCTCGTCGACGCGACCGTCATTCCACGTCGCAGTGCTGCGCGAGGCGCTGATGGCTCTCGCCGCGTCGCTGCTCGCCGGCGACGGCCGCTTCCGGCCGCGCGCGCGCTCCTGCGGCGCGAGCCGCCGCGCTTCACGTCGGGCGCGCTCGGGCGAGGACATCGACGCGCTCGTCTCCGCGACGCTCGGGCTCGACCACTCCGTCCTGCCGGTCCAGGGACCGCCGGGCACCGGCAAGACCTTCCGCGGCGCGCGCATGATCGTCGCCGCGCTCGCCGCCGGGCGGCGCGTCGGCATCACCGCGCCGAGCCACGCCGCGATCCAGAACCTCCTGCGCGACGTCGAGCAATGCGCCCACGAACAGAGCCGTGCGTTCACCGGCATCTACAAGGGCGACGGCTACGACAGCCCCCACGGCCTGATCGACGAGTGCCGACGAGCAACGACGACGTAACCGACGATCACCAGCTCGTCGCCGGCACCGCGTGGCTCTTCGCCCGCGCCGAGCACCGCGAAGCGTTCGACCTCCTCTTCATCGACGAGGCCGGCCAGTTCGCGCTCGCCAACGCCGCCGCCGTCAGCCTCGCCGCCACGAACGTCGTCCTGCTCGGCGACCCTCAGCAGCTGCCGCAGGTCACCCAGGCCGACCACCCCGACGGCTCCGGCGCCTCGGTCCTCGAGCACCTCCTCGACGGCGCGCAGCACGATCGCCGCCCGACCGCGGCGTGCTGCTCACCGAGACCTGGCGCATGCACCCCGACGTCTGCGCGTTCGTCTCCGAGCGCAGCTACGACGCCCGGCTGCACTCGCGCGCCGCCTGCGCGCAACCGCCGCATCGACGCGCCCGTCGGCGCGCTCACCGGCGCCGGGCTGCGCTCGATCGCCGTCGACCACGAAGGCCGCAGCCAGGCCAGCCCCGAGGAGGCCGACGCGATCGCCGCCGCCTGCCGCGACCTGCTCGCCGGCGCGACCGTCACCGACGACGACGGACACGACGCGGCCGCTCGTTCGCCGACGACATCCTCGTCGTCGCGCCCTACAACCTCGCGGTGCGACTGCATCCGCGAGCGCGTGCCCGCCGGCGTGCGCGTCGGCACCGTCGACCGCTTCCAGGGCCAGCAGGCGCCCGTCGTCTTCTACGCGATGACCTGCTCCGCCGGCGAGGACGTGCCGCGCGGCATCGACTTCCTCTTCGACGCGCACCGGCTGAACGTCGCGATCTCCCGCGCCCAGTGCCTCGCCGTCCTCGTCCACAGCCCGCGGCTGCTGGACGCCGACTGCCAAAGCCTCGCGGCGATGGAGCTCGTCGACGGCGTCTGCCGGTTCGTCGAGCTCGCGGAGCCTGTTGCCTGGTGCCGGGAGCAGGCCGGTTCGACCGGACCCAAACCGATACCCGCCGCAGGCTGGCACAGCGCGGCCTCGAAGGGGAGCCCGAGCTGACGGGCCCGCGTCCGCAGAGCCGGCGAATCATGTCGTCTACGGCCCTGGCGAGAAGCGCCGTGGGGCCGTTCGATTCGAGGATCGGGGTAGCTACGGCAGCTGCGAAGGGTGTCCGCAGAGTGGCCCGACCGGGGAAGAGGCATGGCGGGGAGCGCTTCGACGAGCGACCCCGGGACTCGTCCTGACCGCGCAATAGGATCGGCATCGATGGCGCGGCCTCTCCCGAGTGAAGCGACAAAGGCGGTTGACGCCGGGCCGCCAGTGCTTCGTCGCCGGGCTGGCGGCGAACCAACGGCTGCACCCGACGCTAAGGCGAGTTCCACCGAGCCAGCTCGTCCTCGCCGCGCCCAGCTTGGGGTCGTCTCATTGTTCACCGGCGCCGGTGGCCTGGATCTTGGTCTCGATCAGGCGGGGGACGGTCGCCTGATCGTTCGGGCCGCGGTCGAAATCGACAGACACGCGAGACAGACGCTCACGACAAACTGGGCTGCGCTCGACTGCCGTTCACTGTTCGCCGACGTCACACAGGTAACGCCACAGCAACTCATGTGCTCCGCTGACCTCGGCCCCGGCGAGGCGTTTCTGCTCGCTGGAGGCCCGCCGTGCCAGTCGTTCAGCTCCGCGGGTCTTCGACAAGCCGTGAACGATGGATCGGGTCGGGTCGTCCATGATTACTTCGCCATGGTTAAGCAGCTCCAGCCGCGCTTCTTCGTGTTCGAGAACGTGCGCGGACTGCTCTCGGCTGCGATCAAGCATCGGCCGCTAGTCGATCGAGTGCACCCACAAGAGGTTTCGGTGAATGCAGATGAGAGACTAGGCTCTGTCATGGAGCGTGTGGTTATCGCGTCCTTTAGGCGCCTCGGATACGAGGTGATTTTCGGACTCCTCAACGCCGCGGACTATGGTACCGCGCAGGTCCGGTATCGCCTTTTCGTCATTGGGAGTAGGGAGCGCGAACTTGGCTCAGGAAGCTTCCGTAAACAGACGAGTCGAGCCATGACCCCGTTGGATCTCCTGCCGCCCACGCACCATAAGTTCGCGCCGTATTCACCAATCCTGCCTTGGCGGACCCTGCGGGATGCTATTGGCGATCTCGCAACGACGCCCCCGTCTCCTGACGATACGTACACGTACAGCCCGGAGCGCGCCGCCGTCTTCCGCGGTATACCCGCCGGGCGCAATTGGACGTATGTCCGAGATCATCCTGAGCTCTTTCCTTCGGGTTATCTCCCGATCATCATGGGCAATGGGCTCTACTCGGGCGGAGGCAAGGAGGGATTCTGGCGTCGTCTGTCCTGGGACCGTCCAGCGCCAACAGTCACGGCGCAGCCGCAGCAGCTTGCAACGAGCCTCTGCCACCCGGACTACGAGCGTCCGTTGTCGATTCCAGAGTACGCCCAGCTCCAAGACTTCCCGCGGTGGTACGAGTTCTGCGGACCCAAAGCCCATCGCTATCGGCAGATCGGAAATGCCGTGCCGGTTCGCTTGGCCGAAGCGCTGGGAAGGGCCTTGCTCGCCGTCGCCGAATAGCACGCCTGTGGGCTTTCCGCGGACCGCCATCGTCACTCGGCTGGACAAGAACGTCGATGCCCTTCTAGCAAGGTTCGGCGAAGGGAAGGCTGCTCGCAAGTTCTTCTTGGATGAAGTCGCCTCTCCGGGCGATAGCGGTGATGCTGCGCCCTTCCTGAAGTCGCTTTTTCCAGAAGTCAAGCTTGCAGCGACGTTTGAACGTTCCCTCAACACGGCATTAGGTCGCGGTATGGATCACATGGTCACTGACATCGCACGCGCCGCGCACCCGCAGGCCGTTCGCAACTTCTCCGTGATCGGCACAATTCCATCCCACACGGCCGCGCAGATCGAAGGTATGGTCGCTTCGTACACGAGCGGTAGCGGGCACCGAACGCCAGATACGGCCCAAGAGCTGGGGGAATTGTTACCAGGGGCAACGACCCCCGGCGCTCAAGAGTCGGTCCACGAAACGGATGATGTCTTCTTCGTCTCGGCTGCCGGCGACGAGAATCATGTCGAAATCAAGACAGCGAAGCCCAACTATGATCAAGGCAAGAATATGAAGCGCCGAATCCTCCGGATTCACGCCGTCCGAGCCGCAGCTGCGCCGCCGGTGAGGGTTCGCGCTTTCGTCGGAATGCCATATAACCCAAACGGGCGTTTCGGCGAATACCAATGGCCGACAACGAAATACTTCCTGGATTCTCGACATGACTACCTGGTCGGGGCCGACTTCTGGAACTACGTCGGCGCCTCCCCCGACACCTATGACGAACTGCTCGACTGCTTCTTGGAGGTCGCTGAGCGTCGCCGGGCCGACATGCTCAGTCTGCTGGCAGGGGTCGCACCATGATGCAGGTAACTGATCGCCAATTCTCGGCCCGTATGGCGCTTGGGTTGCTGGGACAGCCTTCCCCTGGTGCCACCAAGTGGGTTGTAATCGCGTTCAGGAGCGGGATGGGGCAAGTCGTCCCAAGCGAGGGGGAATATTGCCCACGGGCGACTCGCCCGAGGAGGCGTTTGACGTGAAGCTTTCTTTAGCCGCTTCCTCAGACACCTGGCGGGCCGCGCACGCGGGAGGCCGAGACGTGCTTGTCGCACTGATGGGCGCCAAGAAATTCGATGTTAAGGCCGAGGGTGAAGCCGCTTTCTTCATCAGACACCTAGAGTCGATCGTCCAGGCGGCCGTGGCTTATGCCGAGGCCGTGGCCACCACCTGACCGAGTGGCGTTAGAGCGAGGGCCTCGCGCGGTGACGGTCAGAGGGGCCGGTCGGCCGGCGGGGTCGTCACCGCCCGCCCGTTGACCGCCAACGTCCGCGTAACCGTCACGGAACCGTTGAACCTACCGACGATGACTCCGCGCCGGGGTCGCGCGGGCGCGCGCGCCGACAATCTCGCGGTAACCGGACCGTATGGCAACCCCGATGGTGCCGCCTGCGGGCGCGGTGGCTGAGCGTGAACGTCGACGTCCACCTTGTGCAGGCGCACTTTGGCCGAGCGGGATCCGGTTGCGAGGCTCCGCCCGGAGCGGCGTGAGCGCCAGCTCACCGCGACGGTTCCGTTCGTCGATCGCAGCGAGCGTGCCGCTCACGCGCAGTCGGTTGCCCTTGATTGTCGCCGTGATCTTGGTGTGGAGCTTGGCGGGGTGCCCGCCGTTCCCGCCGGTCGATCCGCCCGTCGGGTTCGTGCCGGCGCCGGCGCCGGGTACGGTCACGCTCGCCTGAGCGGCGTTCTGCGGCCCGCCGCGGCCGGCCGTGTCGAGCAGCCACAGTCGCACGGTATAGGCGCCGGCCGCTGGTGCGGTGAGCTGCGCGGCGCCGGCGCCACCGACCGCAACGGGCGGGGCGCATGTGGCTTGGCAGAGCTGTGCCGTCGCGCTCGCGACGGGCGCCGGTGGGCTCGCGGGGTCGGTCCACGTGAGGTTGATCGCGAGCGAGTTCCCGTTCGCGGGCGTCGCGGTGAGGCGCGTGGGTGCCGGGGGGCCGTTGTTGTCGACGACGAGGGCTGGCGATGTGGCGGCCGACGTGTTGCCGGCCGCGTCGACGGCGACGAGGCTGAGCGTGTGCGGGCCGTCGGGGACGTGGGTGGTGTCGACGCTCAGCGACCCGGTCGGGAGCTGCGGGCACGGCTGCGCGCGGGTGAAGTCGCAGGCCTGATCGGCTGAGGCCAGGGTCTGTCCGGTGTCGGCGCGGATCGCGTCATGCTGGATTCCGCTCGGGTCGCTCGCCGCGAACGCGACGGGCTGGGTTCCGAAGACGACGCCTGCCGTCCCACGGGCCGCCGGTGATCTGGCTGAGCGTTGGCGCTGCCGTTTCGGACAGCGTGACCTGGGCGGAGTAGAGGTCGGCCTGCGCGGCGTGGATCGTGCCGCCGTCGATGCAGGCGCCGGCGCCGTCGACGATGCGGCAGGTGACGCCGAAGAACAGACCGCTCGTGCTCAGGCCGCCGAACGTGACCGGCGCCTGCGTGTTCGGCATCGAGCAGACGATGCTGTCGCCGGCAGAAACGGCCAGCGGGATCATGCACTGCTCGAGCGGCTGGCCGCTGGCCTCGAAGAGTCCTGCGACGAGATCTTGCTCGTTGTAGGCCGCGAGCGCGCGGTAGTAGCTGATCGCGGTGATCGTTGTGGCGGGTGGCGCGGTGAATGCCCATCCGGCGGCGGCGCCGTTGGCGATCTGGCTCGAGGCGCCGAGGTTGTCCTCGGCGTAGAGCGCGCCTTGGTCGCCGATGCCGAGCGCCCCGATTGCCGGCCCGCCGCACGCCTGGCCGGCCGTGAGGCCCGCGGGGGCCGTGTTGATCTCAGACCAGGCGCCGGGCGAGCTGAGTGGGCTGCAGGCGCTCACGACGTAGGTCCCAGCATTCGCCGGGACCGGGGCGATCGCAGCGAGATTGGCGAGGGCGGCAGCGGTGAGGGCGAGGAGGGTTCTTGGGCCGGGGCGCATCAGACCTTGATCGAGACGGTAGCGCCTGGGGCGCCCCCCTCGGTGAGGTGCAGCAGCGCGCGGAGCGGTCGGCGGACGCGCCGGTGCAGGGTGGGGTGGCTGGTCACGACGTAGAGCGACCTCCCGCGCGCGAACTCGATCTCGACGTGCAGTCGCGCGCCTGGTGGGAGGCTGCGCAGGGCGATGTGGAGCACTCCCGCACGCCATGTCAGGCTCTTGACGCTTGGCGCCGGGACGGGCGGGTGGCCTGACGGTGATGTGGCCGCCGGCGCTGTCGCCGGCGGCGGGGCTGACGTGGTCGTCGTCGGCGGCTTGGGGGTCGCGGCGTTGCCGGCGTCGACGATCGCGCCGAGGCCGGCGGCGCGGAACGCGGCGGCGACGTCGAGGTGGCCGTTGGTGGTGGTCGAGAGAAGCAGTTGGGTGGCGGTGGCGGGCGTCAGCGCGGGGTCGTAGCTGCGCAGCGCGACGAGCACGCCGGCGGCGTAGGCGGAGGCCTGGGAGGTGCCGTTGCCGCAGCACAGCGGCGTGTCGGCCAGCGGGTCGATCGTGTCGAGTGCGCAGCCGGGGGCATAGAACGTGAGCGACGTGGTGGCCGAGATCGAGCAGATCCCGCCGTTCGTGGTGTCGCCGGCGCCGACGGCGAAGATCCCCGGCTCGCTCGCGGGCAGCTCGATCGGCCCGGGCTGGTTGCCGGCGGCCGCGAGGATCGCGATGCCCTGCGCCTGCGCCTTCGTGACGGCATCGGCGAACGCGGCCGTCTGATCCGGCGATGGCTGGATCACCGACGACAGCGGCAGGTCGATCGCCAGCACACGCGGGGCGCCAGCCGGCAGCGGCCGACGTGCACTGGCCGATTCCGTCGGACGTAGTCGTTGAACTCGAAGCTTGGCTCTGTGCCGGGGCTCGGTACGTCGGTGGAGCGGACGGACACGATCTTGAGTTGCGGCCAGGCGCCGAGGAGGCCGCCGTGGCCGCTGCCGCCGGCGGTCGCGGCGTCGATCGTCCCGTGCGCGAGCGGGTCGACGTCGCCGCCGCTGCCGCCGTCCAGGGCTGTTGCGGCGGCGAGCCCGGGCGTTGTGTCGGCGTTGGCGGTGACGCCGGTGTCGACGAGGCAAAGCGCTCCCGCGCCGCCCGGTGGTGGCGGGGCGTAGTCGAGGAACGTGCCGTCCGCCGCGGCGGCCTGGCGAGTCACGGCGGGGGACGCAGCGCTCGCCGGGGCCGCGGTGAGCGCCAGCGCGGTGAGCGCCGCGAGGATGCGAGCGCCCTGGCGGCCTGCTCGGCGGGCGGATCATTGGACGGTTGCCTGGCGGTTGGGTGACGCGGTGGCGGTGAAGAGGCTGGTCGCGGGCGCGATGGCGCGGAACTCGTAGCGCTGTCCGATCGTCTTGCTCTTGCCGGTGTAGTCGAGCGTGTACGCGCCGGTCCGGCGGACGTGGGTGGTCGCGACGAGCTGCCAGTGGCTGGCCGGAGCGCACCTCGATGAAGATCAGTGGCCGTGGGGTGACGATCGGGCTGATCGCGAGTCTGCCGGTGAACCGCAGCCGCGCGCGGCCGAGCGCCCGCACGCGCAGCGAGAGGCCTGGGGTGACCGTCTCGCTGATCGTCACGCCGGCCGGCGCGGACGCGGCCTGCGCCTGCGTGCCGGGAGCGATCGTGAGCTTGCGCGAGGGGCCGCGGGGCGCGGTGAGGGTCCAGTGCCCGGCGGCGTCGCTCGTCGCGCGCGCGATCGCCTGCGGCGTCCCGACGCCTGCCGTTCTGCGCGAGCAGCGTGACGGGCACGCCGGGGGCCGGGACGCCGGCGCTGTTGCGCAGCGTCCCGGACAGCGCGAGCGCCGAGTTCGCGAACGCGCGGTGGGCGCCGCCGACGAGGGCTTGGGTGCCGGGGTCGAGGATGATCGCGTACACCGCTGCGGGCGAGCTCCCCGCCGCTCCGCCTGCGGTCGGCGCCTGGGGGCTGCTGTTCAGGGCGGCGCTGACCGTGGTGCGGTTCGCGGCGACGATCGTCTGGTGGAGCACCGGCGAGCTGTTGCCGGCGGCGTCGGTGACCGTCACGCTGAGGTCGTGCGGGCCGTCCGCGAGCATCGTCGTGTCGACCGGAACGCTGACCGCGACCGAGGTCTTGCACGGTTGCGCGGAGAGGAACTCGGCGGCCCCGCTCGCGTCGGTTCCGACGGCGGCGCACTGGCCCGAGTTGGTGTCGGGGGTCGCGCTGTACACGGGGTGCCCGTCGATCGCGACGGTGACCTTGTAGACGCCGGGGCCGCCGGGGTCGGTCGCGGTGAAGGTGAGCGGCTGTGTCCCGGCTGACGGGCCCGGGGGTGAGGAGCGCGCCGCCGAAGCTGGTTGCGGCGGGGGTGGCGTTGCTGGTCAGGTCGATGATTGCTTGGTAGATGTTGACTTGGGCGTCGAGGTAGGAGCCGCCGCCGCCGGCGGGGCAGTTGCCGCCGCCGGGCGGCAGGCATTGCGCGATCGCGTACAGCGAGGTGCCGCCGGGGTGGGTGATCGGCACGACCTCGGTGAGCTCGCCGTTGGCCTGGCCGCCGCAGGGGAAGCCCGACTCGCATGCGGCGACGATGTCCGCCTGGTCGTAGTTGGGACCGGGCGTCGCCACGTACGCCAGACCGAGCGGCGCGTAGAGGGACAGGGAGATGGTTCCGCCGGCGATCGTCGACCCGGCGGGCGCGGTGTAGGTCCAGACGGCGCCGGCGAGCGACGGCAGCGCGGCGGCGGAGTTGACCTGGGCGATCAGGCCGCCGGCGTAGGGGTTGCAGCCGTTGATGGCGAGGCCCCCGGTGGTGCTGGAGGCCCAGTTGCCGGTGGCGGTGGGCTGGCCGTTGGGCTGGGTGCATGTGACGTCGCGCCCATGTGCCGGCGTACGCGGGGCTCGGTCCGAGCGCGCCGCCGGCGAGCGGCGAGGACTCCCGCTCGACATCGCGGCTGCGAGCCACGCGAGTCGGCCCATCGTGAGGTCATCTCCTTCGTTGGTAGCTCAGCACGTGAGGTCGCCCGGCACGCACCTGTTCGGATCGGTAACCGACGGCGCGCGCGAAACGGGACGCGGGCGGCTCGCATCGCTCGCGCCGCGCGAGCTCGACGCGTCCGCCGGCGCCGCCGGAGCGTTCGAGCTCGGCGCTGCCCGCGCTGGCCGGCGTGGTCGGCGCCACGCTCGCGGGGCGCGACGAGGCGCGGTGCGCCGGCGGCGCCCGCGCACGCTCGAGGCGGGCGGCGCGCTCGCGAGCCTGCCGCGCGCGAGCGGCGGCGGGCGAGGTAGTCCGCGATGAGCGCGGCGGTAAGGCAGCAGGGTTCACGGCTGGTGCGTGCGCCGCCGTGATGCTGGTTGGCGGGGCGGGCCCTCGAGCGGCGTGCGGGCGGGCGCGGGGCCCCGCGAGCGAGGCGATTATCGCCACGACGGCCGCGAGCACCGCGAGGACGGACGCGACCGCCAGCACCCGCGGCGCTGCGAGCCGCGGCAGCGGCGGCCGCAGCGTCGGGTCGGCGCGCGGCGTCTGCTGCGCCGGCCGGTGCCGGCGTGCACAGTTGGTTGGCGGGCTCGTCCCACATGTCGTGACTGCTTGAGCATGGGGGTGGGCTCCCCCGGCTCGTCGAAGAGGGTGTACTCGGGTGTCGGCGGCCGGCGCGTCGGCGAGCCCGACGCCGCTGGTGGCGCGGCGGCGCAGGGGGATGACGCGCGCGACCAGCTCGATCGTCGACGGTCCGATCACCGTCGCGGGGTGGCGTCACCGTTCCTCCCGACATTCGCGTAGCATAAGATATCGCGAAGCACCGCTCAACCTCGCCAATTCGCTCTATTCAACGCTATGGCTAACGACGACATCCTCAGCGTGGCGCAGGTCGCCGCCGAGTTCAACGTGACCCCGCAGACGATCCGCGCGTGGATTCGCGACGGCAAGCTGCGCGCGGCGCGCGTCGGCAAGAGCATTCACATCCTCCGCGGCGACGTCTACGCGATGCTCGAGACCGCGGCGATCGAGCGGCGCTCGCCGCCGGCGCCCGACATGTGGGACGAGCCGGCCCGCGAGCTGGATCCGGCCCGCCGGCCGCGACGAGCGAACCCGCGACGATGTGGGCGAAGCCCGGGGAGGGGCCGGCAGCGGTGCTGGTCCCGCGTCAGCCACGCTGACCCGGCACCGCGCCGCTCAGCGCCTCGTGTCCGGTGATGACCGCTGCGGACCGCTCACACCACGGGTAGTTCTACCCCATCGGCGGCGCGGCACGCAACACACTTCGCGTCGACGCGCACGCCGTGCGCGTGTGCGCCTGGTTGGGTTCAGGCGGTGTGGCGCTGGCGGCGCGGCCGCGGGAGCAGGCCGCTCGCGCGGTCTTGACGCTCGACCGCGACGGCGAGCTCGCCCGCTACCTCGGCGAGCTCCTCGTGCGCTCGCGCGACTTCGATCAGGTCGGTTGCGGCGCCGGCGCGGTTGAGCTCGTGCGACCGCGGCGTCGAAGCGGCGCCAGAGCGCTTCGGGGCCGCGCCGCCCGGTGCCGGGCTGCAGCTCGTAGGGCTGGCGGCCCGTCGACTTGTGCGGCGGCCATTGGAAGCCGGCCGCCTCGGCGCGGCGGCAGATCGCGGCCTCGGTGCGGGCGGCGTCGGCGAGCTCGGCCAGGCGCTCGCTGAAACCCGCGTCCGGGGGAGCCATGCGGTGCGCGTGGATCGCCCGGCGCCAGCGCTCCTGCGCCGCGGCGAACTCCGCCTGAATCTCGTCGCTCTCAGCGCCATCGCTTGCGATTCTGCCAAGCGGCCCGGCGGCTCGCGGCGACGCGGCCACCAACGCGCCGCGGCAGCCGCCCCCGCGGGCGTGGACCGGCGCGAGGGAGGACCCGGGGCTTGCGCTCGGCGCTGCGCCGCTCGACTCGCCGCGCCGGCGCGTCGGCCCGGGATCGCGCATCGTGCTCCCCGCGGACGCTGAACGTTCACGTCGCGCGCGCGACCGCGAGCGCTCGTCGAGGCCGCTCGCCGCGGCGGAGCCGTCTCCGCCGGGTTCGCGACGGTGGTCACGTCGCCGGTCGCGCCCTTGCTCGTCCAGGCCAGCCGTCGACGCATCGCGCGCGTCGACCCTATACGACGGCTCACCGGGCGCAACCGGGCGCGGGCCGCCAACACCGCAACGTGCGCGACTCGCACCGCCGCCACGCGGACATCGTCGGTGGCGCGACCGCGTGCGACGAGGCGCCGCCGCGGGTCGCGCTCAGCGCGGAGCGCGCGACGACGCGTGCCTGCGCCCGACGGTCGGAGCGCGCGCGGTCACGGCCATCGCGTGCTCGCGAGCGCCGGCGGGCGCGCTCGGCGCGGTCGTGGCAGGTGGCGCACAGCGCCTGGAGGTCGCGGTCGCGCTCGCGGCCCAGGCGCCGGTAGGTGCGGTGGTGGACCTCGAGCCGCCCGCGGGCGCGGCAGCGCTCGCAGCGATACCCGGCGCGCGCGATCGCCCGGGCGCGCCGGGCGCGCCAGTGCGCGCGAGCGCAGGTAGACGGCGCGGTACCAGGCGCGCCGGCGCCCGCGACCCCCGCGCACCACGCGCGGCGAGTAACGCGACGATCGCGAGCGCGAGCAGCAGGCTCGATCCGTGATCCGCCCACCGGCCATGGCGTGCGGGTCGTGGGGCGGCCGGTGGGCGGCGCCTGCCAGCGCGCGCGACCGACCGAGGACGTTTCGATCATCCGCGCGATCCGGCGGCTGGCGCGGGGCGCGTCGGGCGGGCGCGAGCGGCGGTCGCGGGGAGCGGGCGGCAACGCGGTCACCCGGTCTCGGCGAGGTCGACGACGATCCAGCCGCCCGCGCGTCGCGCGAGGCGCATCGTCAGCGGGTCGATCGCGCCGCCGTCCTCGATCACGGCGGTGCTCGTCGCCGTCGCGCGGCCGCGTGGCGCTGACCCGCACGCTGGTCAGCTGCGGGTTCGAGCCAGGCGATGGCCGGCCGCGGGCAGCTGGGGGTGCAGCAGGGCGAGGCGGGCGCGCAGCGAGCCGCTCGCGTTGGGGACCGCGGCGGCCGGCTCGCGGCCCTGGAGGAACGCGACGTAGCCGGCCGCGAACGCCTCGCTGGCCTGCAGGACGGTGACCGGCGCGGGCGGCCGGCGAACTCGCGGTGGCGGGAGGCGTGCCGCTCGGCGCGGATCGGCCGGCCGAGCAGCTGCGTCGGCGGGTGCGTGGCGCTGCGTCCGCCCGTGCGGGCCGGCCGCGAGCGCGGCGGCGGCGAGGATCGCGGCCGTCGCGATCGCGGCGAGCGCGCGTGCGGGTGGGGGAGAGGCGTCTCACAGTCCGGCGGGGTGGCGGGCGATGAATCCGGTGGTGCTGCGCGTCGCGGGGCGCCATCGCGGCCCGTCCTGGCTGTCGCGTCCGTCGCCCGGTTGGGGGCTCGTGTCCATCCGGACACCGGCGACGTAGATGAACGTGTGGCCGGCCTGGGCGTAGACCGTGACCCAGAGGCCGGAGCCCGGCGCCTGGAACGCCTCGAGCGCGGATGAGTCCGCCGGTGCCGCGAGGAGCCCGGCGGCGTGCAGGACGTAGCTGACGGCGCCCGGAGCAGTCGACGCCCGCGCTGGTCGGCCGCGAGGTTGAACGTTGTCGTGGCCGCCGCCGTAGAGGTAGGGGAGGCCGATCAGCTGGTTGCCGGCGGCGATCATCGCCTTGACCGCGGGCGGCGCGTCGGCGGGCGCGGCTGCGAGCCCGTTGGGGAGGATCCGCGCGCGATCGCCGGGGTTCAGGGGGACCGTCCCGCCGGACTCGCACGCCGCCGGGGCGGCTGCGCTCGCGGCGAGCGTCGGCCGCGCGGGCGGGCTGGTCGCGAGCAGCTGGATGTGGTTGGCCTCGAGCGGGTTGGTGTGCCGCGCCGCCGGTGGTGAGCTGGTCGAACGGGCGGGTCAGGCCGTACTGCTCGAGCGTCGCCTCGGGCACCTCCTCGACGCCGGCGGTGTCCGACGCCTGCGCCGCGGGTGTGCGGGTCGTCGCGCGAAGCCGCCGACGGCGACCGAGTGCGCAGGCGTGCGGTAGCCGGAGATCCCGGTCAGCCGCAGCCCGAGCGCGCGGCCGAGGGCGTCCAGGCGGGCGGCGATCGCTGGGCTCCTCGCCGACGGTGTAGTCCGCGCCCGGGCGCCGGGGTGAAGCCGTAGCCGCCGCGCTCGTCGGGGACCCGCGCCCGGGTCGACCTGGGCGACCACGCCGCTCGCGCCCGCGGCGCCGGGCGCCGGCGGCGGGCACGGCATGCAAGCCAGCCGCGGACGCGGAGGACGTGGAGGCGGGGGCGCCCTGGGCGGGGGTCGCGGCGTTCGCGGGGCGCTGCGGGCCGAGGTAGCGCAGCGTCCAGCGCCCGCGGCCGGTCGGGAACGCGCCGCCCTCCTGGTAGCCGAAGACGGCCCTGGCCGCCACGGCGTTGATGTCGACGACGCGGCCGGTGGCGGCGCTCGGGCCGTAGTCGGTCTGCTGCAAGCATCGCGGTGGCGCCGTTCGGCGCGCGCACCTCCCACCAGCCGCCGAGCGTCCCGCGCGTCCAGCACGGCGATGCCCGGGATGTCGTTGGTCGCGCCGACGAGCGCCGGGCGGTTGTTGTCGAGCGGGTCGACGTAGCCCGTGCGCGGATCGTCGCCATACGTCGACGCGGCACCCCGCAGCGTCAGCCCGACCGCCGCGCCGGGCGCCGCCCCGACATCTGCGGCCAGCGCGAGCGCCGTCCCCGCGCCCTGGGTGTAGGACTGCTCGAGGGCCGCGACCTGCTGGTAGTAGGCGCCGGAGTGGTTGTAGGCGAAGACGGCGTGCTGCCAGTCGGCGGGGGCGCCGGAGGCGTGCAGGTAGTTCGCGGCGGCGAAGATCGCGTCCCCCGGGTTGTAGGGGTCCTTGACGCCGTTGCCGTCCGCGTCGACGCCATAGACGGCCCACGTGCTCGGCAGGAACTGCATCCAGCCGATCGCGCCGGCTGAGGAGGTCGACAGGTCGCGGCCGAAGTCGGTCTCGACGCGGTTGATCGCCGCGAGCCACGCCCAACCGTCCGGGTCGAGCCGGTAGGCGCGCGCCGCCTGGCGGTAGATCGGGATCAGCGCCGGCGGGATCTGCTGCGCCGCCGCCGGCGAGATCCCGCTCGCGGACGCCCCGCCGCAGTCCTGTTGCTGCTGGAGCACCGTGACGACGCTCGCGAGCACCGCCACGAGGGCGAGCGCGCAGACGAACCCCGCGAGCGCCGCCAACGGCAGCAACCGCCGCCCTCGATGACGCCCCCCGCGCTCGCGACCGCAGCGCTCACGCGGGCACCGCCTCAGGCCGCCCGCCTGGCGCCGATCGGCGCGACGGGCGACCGCGCGACGCGCCGGAGTACGCCGCGACGCGGGCCCCCGACTGCGCCCGCCTCTCGCTCGCGAATGACCAGCCGATACACGATCATCTCCTCCTATCAAAGCAGCTAACGACGCTATCTATCGCTATCTCATGCTTACATGTGTACTCTAGGGCCATCGTCAACCAGGAAAGGGGCGTACCGATGCATCCACTGCTGTCGGCTTTCAACGTGCTCGCGGCGGCGGCCGCCGCGAGGCCGGCCGGGACCGCCGCGACCGGCGGGGGCGGGTTCACGTTCTCGGTCTCGCCCAACAGCAGCGGGCGCGCCGGGCGCGAGCGGGTTGCAGAGCGTGATCGACGCGCTCGCCGCGTACGCGCTGTACGCGTGCGCCGCGGGGTTCATCGCCGGCGGCCTGATCTGGGCGATCGGCGGCCGCGTCGGCAACGACTACACCGCGACCGGCGGCAAGATCGGGCTGTTCACCTCGGCCGGCGTCGCGTTCCTGATCGGCGCCGCACCGAAGATCCTCCAGTGGGCCTACGGCCTCGGGTAGCCGGCCGTGAGCGACGAACGCGCCCGCATCACCTTCGCCGCCCTGCTCGCCCTCGCCGCGCTCGCCACCGGCGCACTCCTCGGCCGCGCCACCGCGCCCGCCGGCAACCCCGCCGACGCCGGCTTGCGTCTCCTCGGCGGCATTCCGGTCGGCGTGGCGCGCACCCCGGCCGGGGCGCTGGCCGCCGCCGACAACTACGTCGCGCTCGCGTCGCAGACCGTCGAGCAGTCACCGGACGCGTTCGCGCAGCTCGTCGCCGCCGCCTACGCCCCGTCCGCTCGCGCGCTGACGCTCCGCCAGGCCGCCGCGATCCGCGCCGCGGACCCGACGGGCATGCGCAACTACGAGCTGGGCGGCCGTGGCCGTGGCGGTGATCGGCGCGCGGCGCCTGGACCGCTACACGCCGGCCGGCGCGACCGTCACGACGTGGCTCGGCGGGTTCGTGTGGGGCCCCGGGGTCGCGCCGCGCCAGAGCTGGAACCTCGTCGAGACGACCCTCGCCTGGCAGGCGCGGCCGCTGGGTCGTGCTCTCCTCCGACGCCACCGCGGCGCCGGCGCCGGTCCCGTCCGTGGTGATCGTCGACGGCCCCAACAACCAGGCGCCGGCGTTCGACCGCGGCCTCGCCGGGATGACCGCGCCGTTCTACGGGGCGCCCGCCGGATGATGCGCGCCCGCGCGCTCGATCGCCGCGCTCACCGCCGCGCTGCTGCTCGCCGGCGCGAGCGCCGCGGCCGCCGCCCCGGTGCCCGCCGGCGCGCAGCCCGGCACGCCGACCCAGGCCGCCGTCCACGCGCACACGGCCGCAGTCGCAGCAGCGGCTCGTGCAACGTCGGCATCCCCCTGATCGGCGGCGCCGTCTCGACGGTCACCAACGCGATCTGCGGCGCCAGCCCGGTGTGCCTGGTCAACCCCGCGTGCGTCGCCGGGTCGGCGGTCATCGGCGGCGCCGGGCAATCGCCGGGCAGGTCGTCAGCGCCGTCGGCAACACCGTCCTCGACGGCGTCGCGAGCTGGCTGATCGGCGCCGCGACCGCGGTCACGACGTTCGTCGCCGACGCAGATGACGTCCACGACGACCCCGCGCTCGGGGCGGCGTGGTACCGGGCGCAGTTCGCGCCGATGGCGCTCCTCGGCGGCGGCCTCGCGCTGCTCGTCGCGCTGATCGCGCTCGCGTCCGCGGCGTGGCGGCGCAGCCCCGAGGCGCTCGCCGCGACGCTCGGAGGGGATCGTCCGCGCCGGATTCGGCACCGGGGTGACGATCCCCCTGACCACGCTCGGCCTCGCGCTCGCCGACGCGATCTCGCGCGCCGTGCTGGCGAGCTCCCCGCAGGCGTTCTGGACCACGGTCGCGCACGCCTGGGGCACCAGCCGGGTTCGGCGGGTTCGGGTCGAGCGCGCTCGCCGCGCTGCTCGCGATCGTCGAGCTGATCGGCGCGCTCGCCGTCTGGCTCGAGCTGATCGTCCGCAACGCCGCGATCTACATCGCCGTCCTGTTCTTCCCGGTCGCGCTCGCCGCGTCGATCTGGCCCAAGCTCGGCGACTGGACCGGGCGCCTCGCGAAGCTGCTGCTGCTGTTCGTGATGCTCAAGCCCGTCGCGCTGATCGTGCTCTCGCTCGCCGGCAACGCGGCCGCCGCCGGCCTCAGCGGCGGCGCCGGCGCGCGGCGGGACGATCGGCACGATCCTCGCCGCCGTCGTCATCTTCGCGCCTCGCCGCGCTCGCCCCCTACGCGCTGATGTACCTCCTCGCCGCCGACGCCGAGAGCGCCTGGACCGGCGGCGCGGTCCGCGGCGGCGCCGGCCAGGCGCCTCAGCCGCGTCGGCGGCGGCCTGCGCAGCCTCAGCGGACCAAGGGGAGCGGACCGCGGCCGGGGGCGGGAGCGGCGGCGGGACAGACCGGCGGTGGCGGTGGCGGCGGCGCCGGCGGCGGGGCTCCCGGAGGCGGTGGCAGCGGCGCACCCCCGGTGCCCGGCGGCCCGGGCTTCCCCGGCGGCCAGGCCGCGCGGGGCGCGGGCGGGGGGGACGCCGCGGCCGGCGGTGCCGCGGCCGGCGGGGCGGTCGGAGGCGGCGCCGTCGCCGCGGCCGCGGGGCTGCGGGCGACCGCGCGTCGCGCCGGCGGCGCGGTGGCGGGCGCTGCGCAACGCTCCGGCAGAGCCGACCAGGCAGCCGACGGCGCGGTCCGCGCCGCGGGCGCCGCGACCAGCCGGGCGCCAGGCTCGGCGAAGAGCCCGGCGCCGCCCGCCGGCGGGCGCACCGCCGGCGGCGGCCAGGCGCGCCGCCAGCGCCAACGGCTCGCAGCCCGCGGGCGCCGGCGCGACGCGTCCCGGGCCCGGCGGGCGGGCGGCCGGAGCGGCGCGCGAGCGGGTTGGCCAGCCCGCGACCGGGGCGGTCGGCGCCGCGTCGGGTGGTGGGCGCAGCGGCGGGCGCGCCCCCGCGGGCCTCGACCCGCCCACCCCGGCCGGACGCGAGCTCCCCCGGACGCCGCGGTCGCGGCCGAGCTCCCCGCCGGCGCCCGGCGGGCCGCGCATCCCGCCGCCGCCGCCGGGGATGCGGAGGTCGCGTTGACCGAGACGACCTATCGCTTCGCTCCGCACCCGGGCGGCGGGGTGCTGCTCGGGCTGCGCGCTGCCGCAGCTGTGCGGGCTCGCGCTCGCCGCGTTCGGGGCGCTCGGCGCGCTGCGCGTCGGCGGCGCCGGCGGCCTCGGCCTCGCGGTCGCGATCGTCGGCGCGGCCGCGAGCGTCGTGCTCGTCCCGCTGCGGGGGCAGACGCTCGAGCAGTGGGCGCCGCTCGTCGCGCGCTTCCTGCTCGGCCGCCTCACCGGCGCGCGCCGGTTCCGCGCGCAGCGCGCGCAGCTCGGGCACCTCGTGCGCCTCCCGCGCGGCGAGCTCGACCCGCAGCCCGCCAGGCCGCCCGAGAGCCGGCCCGCGAGCTCGCCGAGCTCGAGCTGCTCGAGGTCACCCTCACCCGCTACGAGGACGCGCGCCTGGGCGTCGTCAAGGACCGCCGCGCGCGCACCTACACCGCGACGCGTGCAGGGCCAGCGGCCGCGCGTTCGCGCTGCTCGGCCCGGAGGACCGCGAGGCGCGCCTGGAGGAGTACGGCGCGGTCCTCGCCGCGCTCGCGCGCGACGACTCGCCGGTGCGGCGCGTCGCCTGGATCGAGCGGACGCTCCCGCCGGACGCCGACGCGCTCGGCAGCTACCTGCTCGACGCCAAGCGCCCCGACGCGACGCTCGAGGACCCGCCGGACGAGCTCGTCTCCTACCTCCAGCTGATCGGCCGCGCCGGCGACGTCGCCGAGGAGCACGAGCTCCTCTTCACGATCCAGATCGACGCGCGCCGCCCCGCCGCGCGGCGCGCGATCACGCGCATGGGCGGCGGCGACCTCGGCGCGCTCGCCGTGCTCGCCGGCGAGGTCGGGCAGCTGATCGAGCTGCTCGACCAGGCCGCGATCACCGTCACCGGCCTGCTGACCCGCCCGGGGCTGGCGGCCGCGATCCGCATCGGGCTATGACCCGTGGGGGCACCGCCAGCGCCAGCGCCAGCTCGACCCGGGCGGCGTCGACCCGGGGATCGAGCCGCACACCGCCGGCGCCGACCGCGCGCGACGACCACTGGGGGCACCTCGCAGGTCGACGGGGCGCTGCACTGCACGTTCTGGGTCGCCGAGTGGCCGCGGATCGACGTGCGCGCCCTGTTCCTCCAGCCGCTGCTGATGGACACCCGCGATCACCCGCACGGTGGCGATGGTGATGGAGCTCGTCGGCCCGGGCCGAGCGCAGCGCCACGCCGAGCGCGCCGCGACCGAGGCCGCGACCGAGCAGAGCCTGCGCGGCGCGCATCGGCCAGCGCACCAGCCAGCGCCAGGCGCAGCGCGACCAGGCCGCCGCAGCAGCGCGAGCAGGAGCTCGCCGAGGGCCACGCCGCCGTGCGCTACGCCACCTACGTCACCGTCAGCGTCCCCAACACCCCGGGCGCGAACGCGGTCGACGAGCTCGAGGCCGCGGCGTCGCGGATCGAGCTCGAAGCCAAACGCGCCCCTCTGCGGCTCGAGCGGATGTGGGGCCAGCAAGCCGAGGCGTTCACCTACGGCCTCCCGCTCGGCCGGGGCCTGCGATGACCCGCGCGCCAGCCGATCGCCGCGACCGGCGCGCGCTCGAGGCCGAGCAGCGCGCCCGCCGCCGCGCGTTCGCCCGCGCGAGCGCTCGCAGCCACCGACCGCGCGGCTCACGCGCCTGCGCCGCCCCGCCGAGCGCCAGGCGCACCAGGTCTCGACCGCGCACTTCCAGGCCGCCTACCCCGCCGTCGCCGAGCCCGGCCTCGGCCCGCGCGGCGTCTACATCGGCCGCGACGTGCACGGCGGGTCGTTCGTCTACGACCCCTGGATCCTCTACGCCCAGGGCGTCGCTCGAACGACCCGAACATGATGGTCATCGGCCGCGTCGGGCACGGCAAGAGCGCGCTCGTCAAGACCTGGATGTACCGCAGCCGCGTGTTCGGCCGCGTCTGCGAGCTCGTCGACCTCAAGGGCGAGTACCACGAGCTCGTCCGCCGCGCTCGGCGGCGCAGGTGCTCACGCTTCACGCCCGGCGGCCAGACGCGCCTGAACCCGCTCACGCGGCTGGGGAGCCGGGAGATGCGCGAGGGGCTGCTCGAGGCGATCGCCCGCGCGATGCTCGAGCGGCCCCTCACCCAGCCCGAGGCGCTCGGCCTGTCCGCCGCGCTCGCCGCCGCCGACCGCCGCGCCGACGACGCCGACGTCTGCATCCCCGACGTCGTCGCGCAGCTGCGCGACCCCGCCGGGAGACCGCCGAGCAGCTCGCGTGCACACCCCGCGGAGGCGCAGGCGGACCTGCGCGAGTGCGCGCTGGCGCTGCAGCGCCTCACCCACGGCCCGCTGCGCGGGATGTTCGACCAGCCGACCCAGGCCAGCGAGCAGGTGTGGGACGCCCCGGCGGTCTGCCTCGACCTCTCGCAGATCGGCGCCGGGCAGGCGCAGAGCAACCTCGCGATCGCGATCGTGATGGTCTGCGCGTCGGCGTTCCTCGACGCCAAGCGCCGCGACCGCGCCCAGCAGGCGCGGGCGGCGGGCCGCGAGCCCGACAAGACGACCCGCGGCAACGACGAGTGCTGGCGGGGCCTGCCGATCCCCGGCCTCGCCGAGTACTACCAGTCGGCGTTCAAGCTCTCCCGCGAGACCGGGGTCCAGCACATCCTCGTCCTGCACCGCCTGTCCGACCTGCGGAGCGCCGGCGACGACGGCTCGCGCCAGCAGCGCCTCGCCCAGGGCCTCCTCGCCGAGGCGTCGACCACCGTCGTCTACCGCCAGCACGCCCAGGAGGTCCCCGCCACCGCCGACGCCCTCGGCCTCTCCACCACGGCGCGCGAGCGGATCGCGCGGCTGCCCGCCGGCGTCGCGCTGTGGTGCGTCGGCGGGCGCTGCTTCGAGGTCCGCCACGTCCTCTCAGACCGCGAATGGCAGCTGATCGACACCGACGCCGCGATGGGCCGCCGCCGCACCCCGGACACCCCGCCCACCGACGCGAGCGCGCCCGACGAGCTGGGAGCGCCCGCGTGAGGAGCCGCCAGCACCACGCGCGGCGACGCGCTCGCGATTCTCGCCGCGCTCGCGCTCGCGATCCCCGCCGCGATCGTCATGCTCGCCGGCGCGATCGGCGGCCTCCTCGCAAGCGGCCACCCGGTCGCCGTGAACCCCGCCGACGCGCTCGGCGTCGCCGCGAGACTCCCCGGCCACCTCGCCGACCCCGCGCTCGCCTGGCCCCCGGCGGCGCGCCCCGAGCTCCCGGGCGCGCTCGCGCTGCAGACGCGTGCTCGCGCTCGCGCTGGCCGCCGTGCTCGCGCTCGCCGCCTTCGCGATCGCGTTCGCGTCGCGGCACCTCGCGCGCCGCGACCGCGAGCGCGCCGCGAGCTGGGCCACCGGCGGGCAGCTCGCCGAGCTCCGCGCCTCCGCCGCGCAGCCCGGCCGGGTCACGCTCGGTCGCCACGCCGGGAAGCTGATCGCGGCTGAGCGGCGCGCGTCGGTGCTCGTCGTCGGGCCCGCGCAGTCGGGCAAGAGCACGGGCGTCAACGTCCCGGCGATCCTCGAATGGGACGGGCCGGTCCTCTCGACGTCGATCAAGTCCGACGTGGTCCACGCCACCCACACCGCCCGGGGCGCCAAGGGCGAGGTGTTCATCTTCGACCCGACCGCCGCGACCGGGCTGCCGCACACGCCGTGGTCGCCGATCGCGGCCGCCCGGACGTGGGAGGGCGCGCGGCGGACCGCCGCGAACCTCCTCGGCGTCGCCGACCAGGGCGCCACCCAGCACACCGACGACGCGTTCTGGAAGCCCGCCGGCGCCCGCTACCTCGCCCCCCTGCTCCTCGCCGCCGCGTACGGGCAGCTGACGATGCGCGAGGTCCTGCGCTGGGTCGCGATGGCCGAGGAGACCGAGCTGATCGAGCTGCTCGAGACCTGCCCCAACCCGGGCGCCAAGCCCGGCCTCGAGGCGCTGCGCTCCGTCTGGGACGCCGACCACCGCCTGCGCTCGAGCCTGCTGCAGACGATCGCCACCGGCCTCGACGCATGGCAGGAGCCCGCGATCGCCGCCGCCACCGTCGGCGAGAGCCGCATCAGCGCCCGCCGCCTCCTCGACGGCCGAAACACGCTGTACCTGATCGCGCCCGCGCACGAGCAGCGCCGCCTGCGGGGCCTGTTCACCGCCCTGGTCGCCGACATCACCGCCGGCGCGTTCGAGCGCTCCGCCAAGGACGGGCAGCCGATCGACCCGCCGCTGCTGCTCGCCCTGGATGAGGCCGCGAACATCGCCCCGCTGCCGAACCTCGACGAGATCGCCTCCACCGGCCCCGGCCAGGGCGTCCAGCTCCTGACGATCCTCCAGAACATCAGCCAGGCCTCCGACCGCTGGGGCCGCGACCGCGCCGAGACGATCATCGCCAACCACCGCGCGCGCCTCTTCTGTAGCGGGATCGGCGACCAGGCCACCCTCGACTACCTGCGCCACACCCTCGGCGACGAGGAGATCGCCCGCATCTCCACCCACCGCGAGAACACGCTCGCGACCGGGTCGCGGACCTACAGCAGCGAGTTCCGCACCCTCGCCGCCCCGCACCGCGTCCGCCAAGCCGACACCAACACCGCGCTCCTCGTCTACGGGCGCCTCGCCCCCGCCTGGGTCGACCTGCGGCCCTGGTACGCCGACCCCAAACTCACCCAGCTCGTCCACGCCGGCCAGCCCGCACAACGCGCCGCGCGGCAACCCCGACGCGGCGGCCCGCGCCGCCTCCTCGACCGCGCCGCCGACGCCGCGAGAGACCGAGCGACCGCCAAATGACCGCGCCCGCCCCGCGCCGGACCCCGGAAGGGCCCACCCGATCTGAACGAGACCCGACCGACCCAACCAAGGAGCAGACAACGCCATGAGCGGATTCCAGATCAACCACGTCACGATCACCGGCAACCTGACCCGCGACCCCGAGCTGCGCAGCCTTCCGAGCGGAACCGTGGTCTGCCGGTGCCGGATCGCCCACAACGCCCGCCGCAAGAACGGCGACAGCGGCGAGTGGGTCGACGTCCCGAACTTCTTCGACGTCGTCGATCTTCGGCGCGCTCGGCGAACGCTTCGCCGAGCAGGCCCGCCGGGGCGAGAAGGCCGCGTTCGACGGCGCCCTGCGCTGGCGCGAATGGGAGACCCAGGACGGCCCCAAGCGCCAAGGCGTCGAGATCGTCGCCGCCACCGCGATCCGCATCCCCCGCGACGACGCCACCAGCGACGCCCCACCAGCGCCAGGCCGAGGAGCACCTCGCCGGCGTCGCCCCCAGCGACGACGACATCCCGTTCTAAGCCACCCCGCGGCGGCCCGCCCCGACCCGCGGGCGGGCCGCCACCCAGCGAACCCACGCGAAGGGCCCGCCGATGCCAACCCCAAAGCAGCCCACCAACCCGCTCACCGCGAGCACCCGCGCTGACCAGGACCGTCCAGGACGAATCGGCCGCCGCGACCCCGGGCGGCGCGCATGACCCCGGACGCCGCGCGTCACGGCAACGCGCGCCGCTCGCGCGCGGGTGCGCCGCGGGCGCAGGAGATCCGCGACGTCCAGCGCTACCTCCAGGCGCTCGCCGGCCGCGAGCCCGGCCGCGCGCTGATCGAGGTCCGCTGGCGCCACGGCGGCCGGGATGCGCCACGCGTTCCTGCCGCACACCGACACCCACGCCGCCGCGCGCACGATCCTGCGCCGAGCGCGCACCACCGACGTCTACGTCGGCGTCGCGCCCAGGCAGCGCCCGAGCGGCGGCAAAGACGCGATCGAGCGCGTCTGGGCGCTCTGGGCCGACCTCGACAGCCCCGAGGCCCTGCGCGCACTCGACCAGCTCCCCGTCGCGCCGGCGATCCTCGTCGCTTCCGGCACCCCCGGCCACCACCACGCCTACTGGCCCCTCGCCGCGCCCGCCACCGTCGCCGCCGCCGAGGCGGCCAACCGCCGCCTCGCCGCGCACCTCGGCGCCGACCAGGGCGCCCCCACCAACGCCGCGACGATCCTCCGCCCGCCCGGCACCTACAACCACAAGACCCAGCCGCCCACCCCCGTCGTGCTCGAGCGGCTCGACCCCGCCACGACCACGATCGCCGCCGCCACCGCCGGCCTCCCCCGCGACCCCGCCCCACCACCCCCGGCGCGCCCGCGCCGCGCGAGCGCCGCGACCGCCCGCTGCGAGCGGGCCGCGACCCGCTGCGCGAGCTCGACCCCGCCCACTACGTCGCCGTCCTCACCGGCCAGACCGTGGGCCGCTCGCGCAAGATCAGCTGCCCCTGGCACGAGGACCGCACGCCCAGCCTCCACGTCTACGAGGCCCCCGGCGACGGCTGGCACTGCTTCGGCTGCGGCCGCCACGGCCACACCGCCTACGACCTCGCCAGCCAGCTCTGGGGACTCGACACCCGCGGCCGCGACTTCATCGAGCTCCGCAACCGCCTCCACCAGCTCTTCCTCCCCGGGCCCCGCGCCGCCCGCCCGCCCGACGCGACGCGACCCGCCGCCGCGAACCGCGGCCGCTACCAGCCCCGTCACGCCGGGCGCCCGCCGCGCACCCGCGGCGCGACGCGAACCCAGCCCACCCGCCGCGCAGCCCGAGGACGGCCGGGCGACGCCCGGCATCAGCGACACCGAGCGCGCCTACCGCCACATCATCGCCCGCTCGCGCCAGCAGAAGTTCGCCTCCTGCTTCTGGGACTGGCCCGAGGAGCGCTGGGACGCGGCGATCGCGCCGCTGCTCGAGCGCCAGGAGATCACCTACACGTTCGGCGCCGTCGCCGACGACCCGACGATCACCGGCGGCTGGGTCCTCGGCCCCCGCTTCCACGCGCGGATCCCCGACCCGCTCGCCCCCCACCGCAGCCTGCTCGGCCCCGCGCGCAGCGAGCGCCTCGCCGCCCGCGCCGCCACCGCGGGCCTGCGCCTCGCCCGCCTGCCCCGCGAAGAGCTCCTCGCCGACGCGCGACCGCGCCGCCCCCGCCTGGGCGCGCCTCGACCGTGTCGGCGCCCGCGAAGCCCTCGCCATCGAGCGCGACCGCGAGCACGGCGCAGACCCGCACGCAGACCGCCGTACGCGGCCGCCGCCGCGCTCCGCGAACGCGCCAACGACGCGGCCGGGCCCTCAGGCGCGCGGCGTGCTCGAGCAGGCCGCGCGCGTCCAGCAGCGCATCGCCCAGACCGGGCGGCGCGACATCGACCGCCTCGCACGACGCCGAGCAGCGCCTCCACCAGGACGGCCGCCACCCCGACGACTGGCTCGCGCGCGACGGCGAGCGGGCCGCGACCTGGGTCGCCGCCGAGCGCGAGCTCGCGACCCGCCGCGAGCTCGACGCCGCGCCCGCTCGCCGAACGCGCGACCCACGACCCGCCCGCCCACGTTCGCCAGCAGATCGGCGACCCGCCAGACCACGCGGCGCCGCAGCGCGGCGCCTGGAAGGCCCTCGCGCGGCGCCTCGCGCGCGACCAGCTCGTCGAGCGCGCCGCGGCCGCCGACCGCTCCCCCGCAGCGCCCGACCCGAGCGCCCGCCGCGACCTCCAACGCCAGACGCGGGCCCTGCGCGCCGAGCTCGGCCTCGCCCCCGACACCCGAGCACCCCGAGCATGACGTCGCGCTCGAGCGCTGACCCGCCCGCCGCCGCAGCCGCGCCGGCGCCACCGAGCGCCGCGCCGCCGCGCGCGCGACGCGGCATGCCGACCGCCGGCCGGCCCGGGCGAGCCGACCGGCCCGCCCCATCGGGGTCGCCTCCCCGGGGCGCGCCCGGGCCCGCCGACCGCCGACCCTCAGAGAATCCGGCCCGGGCCGCGGCCACGCGACGGCGGCCCCCGGGCGGCGCCGGCGCCAGCTGGGCCAGCGCGCACCGGGGCTGCCCGGCGCCCACCCGTCCCGTCACCGACCCGCGCCGCCCGCCATGCCTAGCGGGACAGGAGACCAGGGCTCGCCACCGGCGGAGCAGCTCATCGCGCAGGTGTCGCGCGCGAAATGGGACACCCTGCTGCGCGTCTACCACCGCCACCTCCCTAGGCCCGACCTCGAGGACTGCCTCCAGCAGGCGACGCTCGAGCTCGTCGTGCAAGCCCGGCGCGGCAGCATCCCCGCCGACACCCGCCTCATCGCCGGCGTCCTCGAGCACAAGTTCAAGTCGCGCATCATCGACCGCCACCGCGCCGTCGCCGGCCGCAGCCCCCAGACCGCCGCCAACGCCCGCGCCGCCCCCATCGACGCGCTCGGCGAAACCCTCCCCGGCCCCCACGACACCGCCCAAACGGTCATCGCCCGCGACGAGCTGCGCCGCATCACCAGCCGCCTGCGCGACCTCACCCCCGACCAGCGACTCGTCCTCGCCAACCAGACCTTCGTCCACCGCACCCCCGCCGACTTCTGCGCACACCACGGCTGGAGCCTCGAGAAATACCGCAAAGTCGCCCAACGCGCCCGCGCCCGCCTCGACCACCTCCTCCAACCCCCCGAGCAGCAACGCGAGCCACCCGACACCCCCACACGCCAGACCACGCCGGCCCCACGTGGCAGCGATACGCCCGGCCGCGACCTCCTCGCCCCGCACCGCCGCGTCCTCGGCGACGACCGAAGCGACGAGCTCAGCGCCCTCGCCGACGCCGGCGCGCCGCGGACCGCCGCCCAGAACCGCCGGGAGCTCCTCGCCGAACGCGACGCCGACGGCCGGCGCATGGCAGCAGCTCGACCGGGCCGGCGCCTACGAGACCCGCGCGATCCAGCGCGACCGCGACCTCGCCGACCGGCCGCGCCCAGGACGCCCGCGCCGCCGCCGCCGCCGCGCTCGAGCAGCACGCCGCGAACAGCGGTGGCCGCCGCCACCGCGGCGAGCGCGACACGCTCGAGCAGGCCGCCGCCGTGCAACGCCGGATCGCGGCCCGCGAGCAGCGCGAGCTCGACGACCTCGACACCGCCGAGCAACGCCTCCACCACCAGGGGCGCCACCTCGACGACTGGATCACCAACCACGGCGCCCAGGCCGCCACCTGGCTCGCCGCCGAACGGGAGCTCGCCAGCCGCCGCGAACAGCAGATCGCCCCTCACGTCGAGCGCGCCGTGGCCGACCCGCCCGACCACGTGCGCGAGCGCATCGGCGACCCGCCCGACCGCGCCGCCCCGCATCGCCCCGAATGGGAGGCCCTCGCCCGCCGCCTCGAACACGACCGCCTCACCCACGCAGCAGCCATCGCCGACGGCTCACGGCCCACCGCCGACTCCCCAGCGGACCGCGACGTCGAGCGGCGCGTGCGTCGCCTGCGCCACGACCAAGGCCTCGACCCGCCAAGCCGCGCCCACGGGCCCGACATCGGCGTCGAGGTCTAGGCCCGCCGCGACGACGTGGCCACAGGGGGGAGAGAGATCTCCGCCGTCCGCGATCGACGCCCGCTACGCGATCTCGAGCGCCACCACCACCGCGGCCGCCGCCGCGCGCGCCGCCGCCTCCTCGAGCTCGAGCCACAACCACGGCCCCCGATCACCCCCAACCACCTCGGCCGCCCGCAAGAGCCCCGCCGCCCGGATGCGGCGACCCTCCAGCTCGCCGACCGGGTCAGCCCACAGCCGCCCGAGCTCCGCCTGCAGGTGCAGGACGCCCACGGCGTGGCAGAACACCGCCCCCGCCAGCACCTCGCGCTCCTCGGGGCCGATCGGCTCCACGTCCATGCCGCCGGCGACCGCGCTCAGCGCCAGCGCCACGCCCGCAACCCGATACCAACGCTCGCGCACCGCCGCATCCGCGCCGCCCACCAGACCCTCGACCGCGGCCAGCTGCGCCCGCCAGTCAGCGAGCAGCCGCTCCGCGCGCGCGACCCGGCCCTCGCCGCGCCCGGCCAACGCGGCCACGCGGGCTCGCGCGTCCGCGACCACCACCTCCGGAGCGCCGGACGCCACGAGCCGTCCCACCGCCGGCGCGGCGAGCGCCCGCGCCAGCTCGAGCGTCGCGTCGTCGAGATCCGTGTCCACGGCCACAGTCTTCCCGCTCCGTCGCGGCCACCGCCAGCGGGACGCGCCCCAGCGCTGAGCCGTCGCCCACGGGGGCACACAACCGGTGAACCCGCGAAACGAACGGACACCCCCTGTCCCGCCCGCCTCCCGCCGCCGGGATGCAGACTCCGTATGCGGCTTGCGGTGATCAACACCAGGGGACAGCGTCTGCCGCGCCGACGCCGACCACGGCCCCCCCGAGCGGGCACGGGGGCAGCTGCGCGTCCACGGCATCTGGCCCACCGACTACGAAGCGCGCCCCGTCCACGGTCAATGCGCGCCACACGCCACCAGGCGCTAACCCCACCTCGAGATGCGCGTCCGCGAGCCCCGGCGCCCGCCGACCAGCGGATGACGCCGACCACTGGTCCCGGCCGCCGCTCGCGACGCGGCGCGCGTCCTCGTCGAGCTCTTCGCGCGCGACCAGCAGCTCGCGATCGCCCTGAACGCCGCAAGCGACCGGCTGCACGCCGCCAACGAACGCCTCACCGCGGGCCTCTCGGCCGAGGCGCTGCTGGCCGTGTACGGGCCGATGGGCCCCGACCTCGGCCTCCGCGGCCGCAAGCCCCCCGTGCTCGCCGACGAGCACCCGATCGCGGCGCTCGAGCACGTCGCGCACGAGATCCGCAGCGCCTTCAACGACTACCAGAAAACCGCCGACCACCGGCGCTTCCTCGCCGCCGACATCGGCCGGGCCACGGCCGATCTCAGCACCGCGATGGTCGCCGCCGGCTTCACCCAGGCCGACGCCCGCAACGCCGACCTCCAGGCGCTGGCCGCCGGAGCATTCCGCCGCCACGAGAGCCGATAACACCGAGCGGGTGGTGTATCCCCGGTCACCCGCCGGGCCGCGCATCGTGTCGCCACCCCGCGGTAGGCCGGTAGCCGCTTCCGGGGCTCGGACGACCGCAGGCGTCTACCGTCGCCGGCATCTGCTCCCCTTCGCGATGCGGGTGCGTCCCGCGCGCTATTAACGACGATCGAGCTTCGTCGTGGGTGTCGCTCAAACGTCGGGGCGATCCCGTCCTTCTGCCGATTCTTGCTGGGCGCTCTGATGGCCGCGTTCTCGGGCGTGAGATGTCTGCGGATCGGGCGACGATCGCGCCGTGCGCGGCGTTGTGGGCTGCTCCGCTGCGGTCTCAGGCCAGCGCTAAGCGGTGTTTGTGGAGTTTCATGAGGTTGTGCGTCGCGGTGATCAGCCGCCATTCCGACCGGGCCGCGGATCGTCCGCGGCGCTGGAACGACGCGATCCGCCGGTTGTGTTTGGTCTGCGCGAAGACGGGCTCGACCATGACCTGGCGTTTGCGGTAGAGCGCCTTGCCGTGGTCGGTCGCGAGGACGGTGCGCATCCAGTCGTAGCGGCCGCCGGTCCACCCCGCGCGCGGGGTGTTGCGGTCCCCGGCATCGGGCGGGATCAACACCGCGATGCCGCCACTGATGACCTCGTCCATCTGCTGCTCGTGCCAGTACCCGGCGTCGGCGACCACGACCCCGGGCGTCTCGGTCACGCCGATCCCTTCGAGCTCGGCGAGTCAGCGCGTCGACCATCGGCGCGAGGTGCCCGAAGTCTGGTGAGCTGGCGGTGATCTCGGCGGCGAGCACGATCTGCTGCTCGTTGACGACGGCCTGCGCGTTGTAGCCCTGGGTGTAGCTCCGGGGCGTCTTCACGTTCCGCGAGTCCAGGTCGGTCGTGTTGATCTTCCCGCCCGGCGTCTGGGGCGGCGTGTAGGGCGTCGGCGGCGCACCGAACCGCCGGCCGTCACGCATCCGGCCGTTCGCGCGATAAGCCTCGATACGCCGTGTTCGCGTGCCGCTCAACCGCGAGGTCTTCCTGCATCCGCAGCTCCGCTTCGAGCAGCCGCTCGGCGCGCGACCGCGGGATCGGCCGGGCCTCCAGCACGCGCAGGCGATCAAGCTGCTGGCGGCCATCGCGCAACCAGCCCTTGCGGCCGCTCTCGCGAGCCACGATCGCCTCCTCGTCGAGCACGATCTCAGCGACCACTGCCTCCGCGTCATCCGCTCGGCTCGCGTCGGGGCTGTCCGCCCGGTCGCGCAGCCTTTGCTTCGCCGCCGCCAGCGCCGCGCGCCGCCCCTCCGCGGTCCGCAGCGCCTCGGGCAGCTCGTCGCCCCGCGCTTCGCCGTAGAGCTCGTCCTCGGCGGCGTCGACATCGCCGGCCTCCTTGAGGATCTCCCGCGCGAGCTGCCCGTAGTCCAGGTTCGAGTGATGCGACGCGTTCGCATGCAGCTTCGTCCCGTCGATCGCGACCACCCCGACCCGCGCCAGCCCCGCCTCGCGGCACAACACCAGCACGTCGCTGAACAGATCGGCGAGCTGCTGCTCGTGACGCACCCTGAAACCTGCGCGATCGTCGCGTGATCAGGCTTCTGCTGCGCCGCGATCACCCGGAACGCGACATCCTCCACGCACCGCCGCTCGATCCCCCGCGACGAGCGCTCCCCACGCGCATACGCGTACACCAGCAGCGCGACCATCATCGACGGCTCGAACGCCGCGCGACCCCACCCATCCAGGCGGTAGCACGCGTAGAACGGCGACAGGTCGATCTCGTCCAGCGACGCGAGCACGAACCACGCCAAATGGCCGTCCGGCAGCCAATCCCGCGGGTCCGGCGGCATCAAAAACGGCTGCTCACGATCACACGCCAAGAAGTTCATTCCCATACCCGCGAATTGTCCAGACCGCCCCGGACAGACCCAGGGTTTACGCGACACCCACCGTCCGATGCGAGCATCTTGTCGTGCGCCGGTGGGACGCCTCCTTCCGCGAGTGAAGGGGCAGCGCGAGATTATGAGGCGCCCAAGACGACTTTGACCGTCGCTCCGACGAGAGCTGTAACGACCGCGGCGCCGACACCCTTGTAGGCGAGATCGGCAACGCGCTTGGCGCGGGTTACAGCTTGTACCTCGACGCGTGGCACCAACACCTGTATCGCGATCCAAAGAAGGCCGGCGAGGCTGGCGACGACAGCCACGGCGACCACATCGCGCGGCCTGAGGTCGGCCTGATCACTCGACTGCGCTGCCGCGGCCCCAGCCAGGACGCCCGGGATGAGCGCTTGAAGACGCGAAATCCACACCGGAAACGCGGTCGTCCCTACGGTCGCCGCTACGGCGGGCCGGACCATCCCGGGAGTTGCCACCTCCCCGACTTGGCGATCGCGCCGTCGGGCCCTACGTTCGATCGCTCGCGCGACGGTCTCCCGCAACTCCGCGGCGTCGCCCAACGCGGATTCGGCAGTAACGAGCACCCCTCTGCTCGGCGGTCCGTGATCAGGGAGCGGCTTGCGCGCTAGGTCGACAATGATCCGTCCGCGCTGACCAGAGACGTCGATGGTGATCACGGAGAAGTTAGATAGCGCGTCAGCGGTAACGTCGTGATGGAAGGCCGCAAGGCCAGTAAAGGGCTCAACATCTTCCTTGACGTACACGCTTATCGAAAAACGCCCCGAACCTTGCTCACCGTCGTCCCAATCCGTCGCGGTAATGGCGCGCCGGGCGATATGCATGACCAGGTCTGGCGGCCCGCGCCAGCCTGACCAGTAGGCCCAAGCGACGGGAAGCCTAGCGCCCGCGACTCCCTGTCCTACCCGCCTGCGCTTGGGCCATGACAAGTCCACCCCCACGAGTCTCGCGATAGGCCGGTGCCGCGTCAAGCACTGGCGGGCCGCTGCTGCCGCCGAGGGCGTCTGCAAATTGTGTTCGGCCGGTCGCCGTCAACGCCCCAGCTCCGCACGACGCGGCGTCTCGCGCACGAGGCGGTTCAGCCGCGTCCGCAAATCGCGCGAAAGGAGCGTCATCCCGGCACGCTCGCGCTTGGGACGGACAAGCTGCGAGCGTGCGGCCGGCGGCTTCATCGACGGCCTGCTTCAGCCGGAGGATGCGAGCCGGGCCGCGGCATCGACTCACGACCGTCGGTCGTCCGTAGCAGGGCCGCTGGCCGGCCGGATCGAGACCCCGAGACCCGCGAAATCCCGCTGGCCGGCAAGGGCGGCATGTCGGCGACCGCGGTTACTCGTCCGCGCCGGGCACGGGCCCGAACCCACGCGACCGCTCAACCCGCGAGACAAAGATGCGCACCGGCCTGTCTCGCCCCGCCCGCGCCGCCGGAAGCAGGCTGTATAAGCTCGCAGCGATCAGGCCAGGCAACATCGTCCGCGTCGGCGACGACTATCACTGCTTCGTCCTCGAGCGCGCGCGGGACGGCTGGGCATCCGCGGCATCGGCGCCGCAGAGTCACGCGCATCCCGTTGGATCACCGCCCGCGATATCCAGGCCCCTGGGCGCACCGCGGCACTGTCGCCACGCCGCCCCCGCGAGGTCCCGCCACCGCGGTCCAGCCATTGACGCCAACGACCATCACGGCCGGCGGCCGCCCGCGACGCCGCACGAGTCCCCGTCGAGCTGCTCGGTCGCGACCCGGCGCACCACCGCGGACAATCACCGCCGCCCTCGACGAAACTGCGGCGGCTACCCGGACCCTCGGCCGCGCTCCGCAGTCGCCGACGAGCGACCGCGATCGGCACCTGTGCGCGCGTCGTGCCTCCACCGCCCCTCAACGTGACGAAGCCGGTCCGACCGCGAGCGTCGCGTGCCATGAGGCTCGCCGACTGAGTGGCGCGGTGGGTCGCAACGGGCAAGGTGTTCTCACGCCTCACAAGCGCGCCCGATTACATGCCTCCGACGCGGATAGATGAGGATCGCTCGGGCCGCCTCGGGGCGCGGTCGGTCACGTCGGGCGCGGGGTGCAAAGGATGTGTTCGGTGAGGGCGCTGGCGCCGCCGGCTTTGGCGTGGATCGTGTACAGGCCAGGCCGTGGGAGCGCGAGGCGGGCTGAGAGTTGGCCGTCACGGCGCGCGGCGAAGGTGGCGGCGCCGCTCGGGCGACCGGTGTCGGTGTCTGTGGCGTGGCATTGCACCTGACGGTCGGGGTGCGCGATTATGCGTACGTCGAACGGTCGTCCGGCGGTCACGGTCGGTGGCGTGTCGATCCCGATGTGGCTCTCCGCGGCCATCGGTGGGCCGAGCTGGTGTTCCGTGAGTACGGCGTGGATGTAGGCGATCGCCTCCGGGATGCTTGCAAGGCGCCCGTGGCGCTGCGGGAGGTAGTCCGGCTGGATGCCTCGGGGCGCCGCGGCGTCGCGGTAGACGGTACCGTCACCGGCGCGGTTCTTGTGCTGGATGTACTCGTGGAGCGTAAGCGTGCCACCGCGCAGCGTCGCAGTCTGCGCGGTCGGCTGCGTGATCCCAACAAGTGCGCGCACCCCGCCAGCCCCTGGGGTTGAGTGCGCGAGCGCGTCCTGGGTTCTGGCGGCGTCGCGCGCCTGCTGTGAGCCGACCCCCAAGGCGGTCAAGTCGTCCGGTCGCAAGCGGCGGGGCGCCAGCGGGTCTTCAGTAGTGACGCAGGCATAGGTTGGGCATAGTTCGTGGAGACTGGGTAGTGTCCGTGCGAGGGTCCGGATGTTCGAACCGAGCGGGCGTGACGGGAGGATGTCGCCGTCGGCCAGCGCGGCGAGCGCGCGTAGCGACCCGTGGTGTGGGGTGCCGAGGGTGATCGTCTGGTGGGTGATTGCTTGACCGTCGAGAACGTCGGTGAAATAGCGCGCGACAAGGCCGCCGAGGGAGTGTCCGATCAGCCGGAGCCGCGCGTCGGGGTTTCCGTGGGGGTGCGCGCGCCACGCGTCGAGGTGCGCGCTGGCGGCGGTCGCGAGCAGGGCTGCGCTGACGGGGATCGACTGCCGCCAGTCGTAGGGGAACTCGCACAGCGCGGCTGGGTGCGTGAGGATCCGCTCGCGCAGCTCGCGGGTCAACGGCGTGTAGGGGTCAAGGCTGCCGAGGCCGGGGATCACCCCAGGGAAGCGCACGAGCCCGGCGGGGCGGATCGCATCATCGGGGCCGAGGTGGAGACGCTTGAGGACGTCGCCGTGGATCAGTTGGCGGGCCAGCAGGGCGGGCCGCAGACCCCACAGGACCTGGCCGTCGGGCGTGGCTAGCTGGCTGCCCATCAGGCCAGGGATCAGGATCACCGCGTCAGAGCACCGCGACGCTGGCATCGGCGATTCGCGCATACGGTGGGCTACTGTCGCAGGAATGCCAGTTCTCCCGGGGTTTGACTTGGTGGTAATCGCGGTCGATCGCTACGACGATCGCGGCTGGGGTGACCTAGAGCCGATCGCGCGCGCCGCAGAGCTGCTGCGCGATCGGTTGGGGCCGTGCGGGGCAGCTCGCCGGCCACTGGTGCCGGCCGATCATCGCGCGGCGACGGTGCGCGGGTTTCTGAACGACTGGTCCGCTGGCCACGGCAGGGCGAGCGCGTTCGTGTATTGGGGCGGCCACGGCGAGTCGAGCGGCACGAGACACCGGTTGATCACGAGTGATGCGCGTTGTCCACCGAGGCACGGCGATGGCTTGAGCGCCGCCGATCTTGTCGCTTTTCTCCGTGAAGACGAGCTGCGCCGCCGCCGCGCGGCCGGGGATGGTGAGCAACCATGGACGGTGCTCGTGCTCGACTGCTGCGGCGCAGGGCTCGCGGTACAGAACCTCGTCCACGAGCTGGCGGCCGTGCCGCAACAGGAGCCGCGCTTACTCGCGGTGCTCGGCACCCAGGGCGACAGCACGCAGTATGCCGGACGCTTTCATGTCGCGTTGCGCGAAGCGATCGATCAGTACGACGAGAACGACGAGGACATCTCGCTGGCGAGTCTCCTAGCGAATCTCGAGCGGCGCCTCGGCCAGGGAGCCGATCTGCGGCCGATTCACTTCAACCCGAGTGATCCCCGGATCGCGAACCCGCGGCGTCTGCCTGGCGGGCTGACCGCGACGTTGGACGTGCGGGACGAGTTGCGCCGCGTACTCAAAGGCCTCGATGCAGCGCGGCGCACCCACTTCATCCCCAAAGCGCAGAGCGCCGAGCTCGGCGAGGTGGCGTGGTACTTCACTGGCCGCGAAGCAGAACTCGAACGCATCGTCGCCTGGTTGCACGACACCGACAGCGGACTCTTGGTAGTCACCGGTCCGGCTGGCACGGGAAAATCGGCGCTGCTCGGACGGCTCGTCACGCTCGCCGAGCCGCGCGTCGTCGATGCGCTGCAGCGCAGCGGCCAGCTCGACGAGGTACCCGACGAGCAGCGGCCCCCCGACGGTGCGTTCGACGCGGTACTCCATCTCAGCGGCATCACCCTGACTGATACCGTAAAGCAGCTCGCCGCAATTCTGACCCCCCGCGCGCTGGTGACCACTCCCGCTGCGCTGCTCGCCGTCCTCCGTGCCGCATGTGTCCGCGGCCAAGCGGCCCCGCGGTCGGCGGAGCGGCGTCGTGCTGCAGGCCGGCGGTGGACGGTTCTGGTCGACGCGCTCGACGAGTCACGCGATCCGGTCGCGATCGCGCGAGACTTGCTCGCGCCGCTGGCGCGAGTCACAGCAGTGCGCGTCATCGTCGGGACACGACGCTCTCTGCTCGAACGGATCGATCGGCCGGCAACCGCCGATCGTGGGCTGCTCGACGCGCTCGGCGCGACCGGCCTGGGCACGGTCGAGCTGCCGGATGACCCCGACGCGATCGTCCGCTACGCCGCCGCTAAGCTGGCCCGCAGCGCCAACTCGCCATACGCCGCTGACGCGAACGCCTCGCAGCGGCTTGCGCAGCAGATCGCGATGCGCGCGCAGCCATTTCTATTCGCCCGGCTCGCCGTCAGCGAACTGCTCGTCCTCCCACCGATGCTGCCCGGCGCGCAGCTGGACAAGCTGCTCGACGGCGGCCACCGCGGCGTGTTCGCCGCCGCGTGCCAGCGCCTCGCCGGGCGGTCTCCCGCCGCTCTGGCGCTGCTGCGCGCGCTGGCGTTCGGTCTAGGCCGCGGCCTGCCGCGCACAGACGATGTCTGGGAGACCGTCGCCGGCGCACTAAGCCCGAACGTGGATCTCCGACCGGTCGACATCGACGCGGCGCTCAAGTCGGCGGCGGCGTACATCACACTCGACGGCGAGGATGGCCAGAGCACCTACCGCCTAGCGCACCAGACGTTCGCCGAGCACTTCGGAGCCGGAACAACGAATGACGGCCGGGATCTGGAAGCGCACACGGCGATCACTACAGCGCTGCTCGAACAGGCTGGCCGGACCGGATGGGGGGCAACGAACCGCTACCTGGCCGCGCGGGTCGCGGAGCACGCCGCCCGGGGCGACCAGCTCCAGCAGCTGCTCTGTGAGACCGATGCGCTCGACCACATTGATCAGCAAGGCCTCGCTAGCGAACTCGCCCGCACTTTCCGAGGGCCCGAGACACCACCACTGGCAACTGTCGTTATGCGCTACCGCGACGAGCTCACCGCCCTCAAGCCAAGCCAGCGCGCGACCACCCGTGCGCTTGCGCTGCTGCAAGTCAACACCCCGCCACCGAAGCCGCCCACGCGGGCGACCATGTGGCCGCGCTGGTCAACCGCCAGGAACACGGTCCGGCTCACCCTCCGCGGCCACGATTACCCTGTGAACGCGGTGGCGTTCGGCACAATTGACGGCCGCATCGTGCTCGCGTCTGCCAGCTCCGACAGGACGGTCAGGTTGTGGGACCCCGCGACCGGAGAGCCCCTTTGTGACCCCCTCCGCGGCCACAAGAGCTGGGTGAACGGCGTGGCGTTTGGGACGGTCGGCGGCCGCACTGTGCTCGCCTCTGCCAGCTCCGACCACACAGTCCGGCTGTGGGACCCCGCGACCGGGCAACCCCAGGGCGATCCCTTGGGCCACTGGTCCGCGGTGAACGGGGTGGCATTCGGCACGATCGGTGGCCGCACTGTGCTCGCCTCTGCCCACTCCGACAACACCGTCCGGGTGTGGGACCCCGCGACCGGGCAACCGTTCGGTGACCCCCTCCGCGGCAACAAGGCCTGGGTGAACGGCGTGGCGTTCGGGGCTCTCGGCGGCCGCACCGTGCTCGCCTCCGCCAGTGACGACGGGACGGTCAGGCTGTGGGACCCCGCGACCGGGAAATCAATCCGTGGCCCCCTCCGCGCCCACGAGGCGCCGGTGAACGGGGTGGCGTTCGGGACGCTCGACGGTCGCCCGGTACTCGCCTCCGGGAGCGATGACAGAACAGTCAGGCTGTGGGACCCTGCGACCGGGCAACCGCTGGGCGACCTCCGCGGCCATGAGAACTCGGTATCGGGCGTGGCGTTCGGGACGCTCGACGGTCGCCCCGTACTCGCCTCCGCAAGCGATGACACGACAGTCAAGCTGTGGGACCCTGCGACCGGGCAACCGCTGGGCGACCTCCGCGGCCATGAGAACTCGGTATCGGGCGTGGCGTTCGGGGCGCTCGACGGTCGCACCGTGCTCGCCTCCGCAAGCATCGACAGGACGGTCAAACTGTGGGATCCCGTGGCTGGGCCGCTCGGCCAGCCGGTCCGCGAGCACGAGAAAAGGGTTAACGGGGTGGCGTTCGGAACGCTCGACCGGCGCCAGGTTCTCGCCTCCGCCAGCTCCGACCGCACGATCAGGCTGTGGGACCCCGCGACCGGGCAACCGCTCCGCGACCCGCTCCGCGGCCACGAGGACTGGGTCAACGGGGTGGCGTTCGGAACGCTCGACCGCCGCCAGGTGCTGGCCTCCGCCAGCGACGACGGGACGGTCAGGCTGTGGGATCCCGCGTCCGGGCAACCGCTTCGCGACCCCCTCCGCGGCCACGAGGGGCGAGTGAGCGGGGTGGCGTTCGGGAGGCTCGACGGACGCGCGGTACTGGCCTCCGCCAGTAACGACGGGACGGTCAGGCTGTGGGATCCCGCGTCCGGGCAGCCGCTCGTCGACGCCCTCCGCGGCCACGAGACGCGGGTGAACGGGGTGGCGTTCGGGACGCTCGACGGACTCATCGTGCTCGCCTCCGCTGGCGACGACCGGACGGTCAGGCTCTGGGATCCCAGAACCGGGCAGCCGCTGCGGGACGCCCTCCGCGGCCACGAGACGTCGGTGAGCGGGGTGGCGTTCGGGACGCTCGACGGACGCACGGTGCTCGCCTCCGCCAGTAACGACGGGACGGTCAGGCTGTGGGACCCCGCAACCAGGCAGCGACTCGGCGAGCCGCTCCGCGGCCACGAGAACACGGTGAACGGCGTGTCGTTCGGGACGCGGAATGGCCGCACCGTGCTCGCCTCCGCGGGCGACGACAGGACGGTCAGGCTGTGGGACCCCGCGACAGGCCAGCCGGTCGGTGACCCGCTGCCTGTGCTCGCGCCTGTGAACGGGATCGCGACCGACGCGTACGCGATCGCCGTGGCAACCAACGACTCGCTCATCGTTCTCGACATCCGGGCCCTACCGAAGTCGCAGCCCACGCACTGACCAGTATCGTGAGTGCCGTTCTCGCTCCACGATATCCGTCCGGATCGCGACTCGAGTGGGGACCATCGGGGGCGTGCTGACTCCGCAATCCGACGCGGGCGGACCCATTCACGGCGGAGCGCGGCCATTTCGCACTGGACGAGGAGGAGTCGCGCGCCGCTGCCGGCTGCGCGCTCTCGCTCGGCCCCGGCATAGCGAGCGCCCGTACATCGCCGGCCGGCATCCTTCCTCGTAGCTCGTCCTGTGCATAAGCGTGCGCCGCCGCGGACGGAAGCCTGGAGCCATCTGAGCGAGCTAGCGGCCCGGTCGACCGCGACGGGCCGGCGGGAGCAGTCCGGTGCGACGATCCTCGACCTTGATCGCCTTGGCCGGAGCGGCTGCTGCGTCGCCGAGATGTTCAAACGCCGCCGCGACGTTCGCCAGCGGCGTTGTCGCGCCCGTACGCTCGTACGCGCTGACCGCGGCATCGAACGCGCGCCATGGATCTGTCGGCCCACGGCGGGCGGATTCGGGCAGCAGTTCCCATGGCTGGTTGCTCTCGTTCGCGCGATGCGGCGGCCCACTGATAGCCCGCCTGATCCGTGGCGCGGCACGCCTCTGCCTCCAGTCCAGCTTGCACGCGCGCGCCAGTGCCGCCAGTCAAGTGCTGAAGCCCGCGTCGCGCGGCGCTGCCGGTGCGCTTCGACAGCGGTCGACCATGCTGCCGCGCTTTGGCGAACTGCTCCAGGGCCGACGTCTTGTCCGGGTCGCGCATGCCTCGAGTGGGAACACAAGCCAAGCCGAATGAGAGGCGAGACCAAGACGACGATGCGCGGTGCCGAGCGCGGTGCCCGCGGGGCTCTTGCCGGCCGGCACCGGCAGCGACGCGGCCGGCTGCCGCCGGCGTCGATCGTGCCGCCCGAGCGGCGACGTTCTGGCCTTCGAGTTGCCACGCGGCAGGGGCCGGGCCGGTGGAAGCGCCGGCGGTGTTCGTCAGCGGCGCGGAGCGTTCGCGGTTGCGCCCGCGGCCCGTGAGGTTGCGCGGGCTTCCAAAATGCTTCCAGGTCGGTTCCTGGGGCGCCTGGCGGCTCCCGCTACGAGAACCGAGAACCGCCCAATTGCGGGAGGTGTCTCCGATGGGCGCGGCGGGTTTCGAACCTGCGACCTCTCGCGTGTGAAGTCGACCGGGGACCCTGCCGTCCCTCGTCACCCTCGGCAGATCGAGCTGGGATCCCCAGGACGCGAAAGGAAGCTGTTCCGCCGTTCTTGGAGCCACGCCCGCCGACATCCGAGAGCTGTCGCATCGCGTCCGGGTTGTGGAAGTATCGAGCCTGATCCGCGGCTGGGACCGTCGCGCCGCTGGTCGGCAGCCACGACGACGCTATCGTACGCGCTATGGGCGACAGCGGGCGGCCGGAAGGATCCATGTCGCGGCTCGGAACGGGTACATGGCGCAGAGTCACCCGCAGTCGTCGCCGATGACATCCCAGCGGCGCTACGTGCGGTGTGCATGACCATTATGGTGATCACCGCCGCGTCAGTCACGACTGGGCTCACGAAATCTGGCATCCTCTCCTTGCTTCTGACCACGGAGTCGTTGCTCTTTGCGGCACTTGCGGTTGCCGTGACGCTGTCGGGTAGCTCCGTATTCGGGGCGAGCACTTGGGGGCCGCCGTGGGTACTGGCCTTCATAGCGACGGCCGTGCTCGGCGTTGTGGCGGCCGCCGCCGTCCTCGCGTGGACGGATCTCTTCCTAGCGCACAATTGGCCGACGGGGTGGAACTCACGCATTGAGGCTTTAGCGCTGCTGTTTGCGATAGTTGCACAGCCGCTCGTCGCCCTCGTTGTCGCGGTCGGCATCTGGCTTGAGTAGATGCGTCACTACCTTTGTACAGCAGCAGACCAGGTGCTTCTCGATCGCTTCAGGCTCGCTCCCTGGGTCCGGAGGTTCAGGAACGATTACTTCGCGTTATGTCACCAGGTATCGCCGCACCTTGCGTGGCTAGTGAGCAGGGATTCGCCAACACCGCAATCCCTCCTGTTCGTTGTGACGGCGGGCTTACTTGACGACGGAACGTTTGTTCAAGCAGTTCGGAAGCGACGGGGAACTATGCTTGGCGACGAGGCAGGTTGGGACAGGCTCCGTCGGGCCGGCGCCGCGAGGATTGTTGACGAGTATTTCGACGCGGTCGAGAACGGAACTTGGCCATGAGCTCTGACCTCTCGAGACGCGAACTTCACAATTATCTTGCTGTACTGCATGAAACGGGCCGGGAGGTTGGTCGCTCGGCTAAGAGGAGCCAGCTCGTTGCGACGCTGATGGAGACCTATGACCTGCTTCACGTGACGACAACAGCCTGCGCGAGAGCAGGGGTGGCGGGACGTGAGGAGCAGGTGGCGTACTGCTTGATCGTCCTTTGTCAAAAGAGCGACCCGACGAGAAAGCAGGGCGCGGACGAAACTGCTGAGCGAGTTTACGGGCTCGATCTCGACGAGGACGGATTCAGAACTCAGCTTGAACATTGGGCCGACAGGGTGGCACACAATCTACGTGCGTGGGCTACAGCATACGAAGCGATTCGAGCGGAGGCGGCGCACCACCAGATCACGACCTTAAGAGGCTTAGTCGGGACGAGGCCTGCGGACGACGATGTCGTCGACCTCGTCGCGGATCGGCTCGCCAGTGTTATCTCGGAGGGCCCCCCGCTGCAAGATATGACACTCGCCCGGGCACGGGATTTCAGCCCAAGCGGCAGGGAGTATGTCTTCCAAAGCCCCCTTCGGACATGGGTAAACGCTATTGCGCGACGGTCCGCTCCAAGATCCACTCATGCGCTGGAAGCGGCGGTCCTTGAGCGCCCAACTGAGCACGAAGATTCCCATGAGGAGGAGAGTTCCGAGATCTACCGGAGCCTGGTGTCGCACGTGGCAGCTCTTGTGGAGACGCGTGATCCGCTGCCTGAGGTGATCAGGTTCGCGGAGGGGCTCGAGAGGAAGGCGTCGGAGATAACTCTTCGGCGGACCGAGGGCGCGACGCGAATGGATAAGCTCCGTGCCCAGCTGTTGTACGTCGCGGACGAGCTCCGCCGAGAGCAACGCGCGTTCGGACCAATGCTCGAGTACGTCGTGCTGGCGATGCATCGCTCCCCGAGACTTCAGCTTGTCGCGATTCTCAGTCTTCGAGCCGGTGTGATGGATCGGAGCAGCGAGGCAATCGCTAACCGCATCCGCGCGATCGTCGAACGCGGTGCCGCGCCTATGCCGGCGTTGATCGCGAAGGTGGGGTTAGCGACGGAGGCGACGCGCGCGATGGTTCCTCGGAATCGCCTGTGGGGGCTCGAGCGGCTTCGGGATGACCGCGAGTACCGCGACTCCGTTCTGAATCAGACCGGCAAGTTGTTGGACGGGCTGCCAGTCATCGTGAGGGCCCTCTCGGAGATCGGCGCGGCCATGCCCGGGGGCATGTCGCCAGGCACCGTTGCGTCTGCGCGACACAGAGTTAGCGTCGAGCTGAGCGCGGTAGACCCGGCTTTCGGACGTGTCTTTCGTCGGTTCGCGTTCAGGGCTGCGGGCCCGCGAACGACCCTCCAGCGCTATGTGGCACAGCTGGCAGACGATGAAGATGCTGTCACCACCGCGATGGCCCAGCGGGCGATTGACCAAGCCACCCGCGAGGAAGCCTTGCTTAGTGAGCTCACGCATCGGAATGCTGCGACTCGTGTGCGCGCGACAGAGCTAGTGCTCTCCCAGCGGATCCTTGAGATCACGCCGGCGATCGCCGCGCAACTCGCATTGATCGCCGGCACAGACTCTGATCTCACGGCTCGCTCAGAGGCAGCCAAGGCGCTCGAAAAGCTCGGCCTACCAATACCTGTTCGCCCGAGGGAGCGTGGCGAGTGACCCCGAGCCGCATCGAGCCTGCTCGACGGGGCTCAGAGAAGTCACTGTCGACCGGCTGAAGCGCGGTCGCTCCGTGAGAACATCGTGAGAACAAACGCCACGCGAGATGCGTCCGATGCGTCCGCTCCGGCGCACGAAACGGACGATTTTGCGGGCCCCGGACGGATATGACGGGCCCAGGACACGGT
>CAVWQW010000002.1:0-55990 GCA_963757275.1 uncultured Solirubrobacterales bacterium | reverse complement strand
CTAGGAAAGACCAGCAAATCGCGCTCTCGAAGTCTGACCCCGCCTCACCAATCGCCTGCGTGTCCCGAAAGTGTCCCAAGCGCTTGATACGCGTCGCGGACAATCAGCGAGCCCGTACAGCCGAAGCGGGTGGGAAGGCGCGCAGCCATGAAGCAGACGATTCGCCAGCCCCCGAGCGGACACATCTTTCGAGTCGAGCGACAGCGCGGGCCGGTCTGGTACGCCAAGTACAGGCTGCCCGATGGGCGCCAGGTCCAGAAGCGCCTCGGGCCGGCCTGGACGGAGCGAGGTCGCCCGGCGGCGGGGTACCTGACCAAGCGGCTGGCCGAGGACTGGCCCAGGACACGCTCGCCTAGGCGCGTCGGGGAACCCTGGCCGGCCTCGTGCGAACCGGCGCGACGTTCGCCGATGCAGCAGCTGAGTTCCTGCGCTACATCGAGCACGACCGGGACCGCAAACAAATGACCGTCAAGACGTACGCGTCGATCGTTCGGGCCCACCTACTCCCCGAGTTCGGCGCGCTGCGGTTGGAGGACGTGACCACCGAGATGGTCGAGGAGTGGCTCGCCGAGACCGAGCGCGCCGAGCAGTCGCATGAAGGCGCTGCTCGTCCTCCAAGGGATCTTCAAGCGGGCGACGCGGGTGCACGGTCTCCCCCGCGATCCCATCGCCAACGTCGAGCGGCCGTCGGTGCAGGCGAGCGGCGACATCGCCGTATTCGATCCCGACGAGGTCCGGCGGCTCGTCCAGGCGGCGGCCTCAGAGCAGGACGCGGCGATCTACCTGACGGCGGCGTTCACGGGCCTGCGACGCGGCGAGCTGATCGCCCTGCGCTGGCGCGAGACCGACTTCGCGCGATCGACGATCCGCGTCCGCGGCAGCTACTCGGGCGGGCAGCTCACGACCCCGAAATCCGGCAAGGTCCGCTCAGTGCCGATGGCTCCGGATGTCGCCGAGGCGTTGCTGGCGCTGAGGGGACAGTCGCGCTTCGTCGACCCCGATGACCTCGTGTTCGCTGGCGTCGCAGGCGACCCGCTCGACGGCTCCGCGCTTGACGGCGCTACGGCGTGGCGCTGATACACGCCGGTCTGCGGCGGCTGCGGTTTCACGACCTCCGCCACACGTTCGGGACGAGGATGATCGCCAAAGCCGACATCCGCCGGGTTCAGGAGTGGATGGGCCACGCGGACATCCAAACGACGATGAAGTATCTCCACTACGAGCCGCGGGACGAGGACGCGAAGCTGGTTGCCGAAGCGTTCAGCGTGTCTGATCGCTGCACTCCGGCTGGCCTGGTCGCGGGAGAAGCCGGCGCCGTGTCCTGAGCCACGGAGATGCTCCGCGACTCAACCAGATCAGTTGAGTACGCGCGCAGAGCGACCGTCTCGATGTGGGCTTTCAACGCCGCGCATCCGGCTGGACCGGGGACGAGGCTATGGTCTGCCGATGCGTCCGCTCGTCGCGATGTTGTCGCTACGGGTCGTGCTTTGCTGGTCCGTCGTCGCCATAACATGGACGAAACAGCGCCATCCCGAAGCTCGTCGCGGCGGTCGCGGTCGTGGTGTTGGTACTCGACCGCTACGTGCCAGTCTTGCGTCGCCCTCGCTAGCGTCACCGTCGCTGAGTGGCGCGTCTCGCGCGCAATCCGACAGCGACCGGCCCATGTGGCACGGCCCCTTAGAAGAACGCCAAGACGAGCTGCAGCGCGCCGGTGAGGCCGAAGAGGAAGTCGAGACCGGCCCACAGGCCCGCCGGCTCAGAATGTGCCCGGAGCCGGAGGTGCCGAGCCACGGGGTGCTCACGGTCCGACGCGGTGCCTGGTACGGTCGCCTGGTGGCACGGAACGGATTCCTCACGACCGGGGTCGCCCTGCTCGCCGCCGGCGTGGCCGCCGCTCCGGGGCTCGCCGGCGCGGCGCCGCTCGACGTGCCGGTTGTCCCGGCGAGCGTCTACGGGACCTACTCGAAGGTCGCGGGCGTGACCGCTACGGCCGGCTGGACGGCGTGGAGCGTTGGGTCCGGAGCGACCTGGCGACTCATGTTGCGGACTCCGAGCGGGGCCATCACGACGCCGCCGATCCCGGCCCGCCGTATTCCCTTCGACGCGTCGCTCGGCGTCGGGCGGGGTGGGGTCGTCGACCTCGCCTATTCCCGCTGCACTCGGGACCCGTCCCACGCTCCGGGAGGCGTGGCGATCGCCTGGTACACGGCCCGCGGCTGCGTCCTCCACCTGCGCGCCGTGGCCACCGGCGCCGAGCGCGTGCTGCGCCTAACCACCGGGTCGCGTGCCGACTTCCTCCCCGCCGTCTCCGGAGCCCGGATCGCCTATGCGGCACTGGCGCGGAGCGGTGGGCGGGCTTCGATCGTCGTACGCACGCTGCCCAACGGGACGGTCGGCAAGCTCTACACCGGACCGGCCGATCACTTCGCCCACGAGCTGGTCGACGTCGCCCGGGGACCGGCGGCGGTGGCGCTCGACTCCGCAGGCGTGGCCTTCGAGTGGGATACGGTCGACAACGCCCCAGGCCGGTACGGACTGCCGGCATTCGGCGTCGACCTCTACGCCGCGCGGTCCGGCCGCGCGGTCCGCCTGGACGCGCGCGGGGGCGCGACCGACGGGGCCTGCGGTGGGTACACCGACCTCGCCTCGCTGTCGACCGCGGGGGGCCACGCCCTGGCCGAGGTCACCTCGCCCGTCGGGTGGGAGCTCGAGCGGGTCGCGCTCGACCAGCCGGCGGCCGTCGCCCTGGGCCGGCGTCCGGCCGCCATCCGCTACGCCAACGGCGCCTACTACGGCCCCGACCCGCAGGTCGACTACCTGCCGGCGGTCGCCGTCGACGGCGGGCGCGTCGTCTTCACCAGCCCGGCGAGCGCCGGCGCGCTCCTCGGCGACTCGCCGCTCGACCCGTTCATGGCGGGGGACCGCCTCGTGAACCCGTACGAATGCTGATGTCCCGGCGCCCGTGTCCGCGTCCGCCGTCCCCGAAGGCACAGTGCTCGGGTCGGTGTCACGGGGCAAACTAGCCTGCGGCGAGCGCGCTCCCGGCGGTTGAGGTCGAGCTGGCTGTCCAGGTCGAGCGTGAACTTGCCGTCGGGTTGACGCGTCAGAAGAGGGGCGTGAGCGCCCGGCGGGCGGCTGGGATCAGGCGGTTGGCCACGCCACCTCGCTGAGGACGCGTTCGACGAGCATCGTGTTGATGTGCACGAGTGCTGATGGGAGCAGGTGGAGGGCGAGCATCCAGATTTCTTGCTCGTCGCGTCCGGGGACTTAGTTGGCGCGGGCGAGCGCGTGCGCGGCCTGTGGGGGCGCCGTTAGTTAAGTTAGGAACGTGTCACCAGCCGCCAAGCGGCGCTACGCGCCGAGAGCGCGCCGCGATAGCTGGCCGACTGGCAGCGCCAAGACATCGAGCGACGCCGGTCGACGCGTTCGACTGCGGCAGTCGCGACCCGGCGCCGGACGTCGAGCAGAGTGGCGGATTTCGCGCGACGGAGCACACTCTGTCGTTAGCTGGTCGAGTGGAGTGTTGGGTCGGTCGGAATCGACTCGGGCCTACGACCTTGCTTTGGCCATGGCCGCGGTCGCAGCGCGTCGCGAGCACTGATACCGTCGGCCGGTGTTTCGGGACGAGGAGTTCATCGTCGCGGAGGCCCAGAGTCGCCGGCCGGCAGACGCACCGGACCCCGTCACTCCCGAACAGCTGGCGAGGTGGGGAGTGTCTCTTCGCGAGGCTATGAAGAGCATCGGCGGGGTCGAAGGCGTCATAACAAGCCCGGTAACCGGCAAGGAATACGCAGTCTCCTTGGCTCCCTGGGCAGGACGCGACCTGGATGAGACGTTCGTGCGCTTGGCGTTCAAGAACTACGATCCGAACCTCGACGCGCGTCGTCGCCCCGTATCCCATCCTTGAGGGAGGTGGCGAGACAGCTGCTGCTCGCGCGAAGCAACCGTCGGCTCGCCGTCCGCCGTAGGGCGGTCGGTGCCCCCGGTCGAGGGGCCTTCTACTGCCTGCGGCCGAGCAGACCGCCGCGCTTTTCCGGAATCGCGAAGCCGGGCGGCGGAGTGGCAGGGAGCTGCGCGGGCGGTCGGGGAGCCGGGGGAGTCTTTGGTGCGGCCGTGGCCATGACCTTCAGGTTAGCTCGCGAGGCTGACGGTCCACAAGATCACCTCCGCCGCGAGGAGGACGCAACTGACCGTGAAGCAGTCTGACAAGTCTCCGAGCTTCCGGCCATTCGCGTCGAGAATCGGGCCGATCCAGCCGCTGACGGCTCGGTAAGCCTCGGTCACGTCGCTCACGTTGCGGCGGTCACTCTCGGCGAGCAGCGCGTCGCCGCGAAATGCGAAGACGAGCCGATGCGGCAGTAAGACCCATATCGAGCTCGCCAGGCAGAGCGTGAACGCGATCAACGCCAGTATCGCCCAAGCGCCGAGCGACCCGTTCGTGGACTTGGCGCCCAAGAATGAGCCGGCGATTGACGCGGCGGCGAGCACGGTGCCGGCGCGGGCACGCAGCGCGGACAGGGCGCGCTCTTGCTCGGCGACGGCCGCGGCGTTGATCTCGTAGCTCAGTTGCTCGATCGACTCGGCCACATCCAAGTTCTACAACCAGGCGAGGACGGCGCGGTGCCGCCTTAACTGCCGGCGACTCGGTCTCGCGCCAAGCGACCGCGTCGCCAGACCCGCGCCGGCAAATATTGCCTCGTTCGCCGCGCGCCGCAACCTCCGCCGGCCGCCCTTGGGGGTCAACCTTCGCGACGGTAGCGGCGCTCGAGCTCCTGCACAACCGGGTCCTGTGGGTGGGCGGCCAGGAACGCCCACATGTGGATGCCGAGGTCGTCGTCGAGCGTGCACAGCGCCTCCCAGATGAGGTCGGCGACTGTCGGGTCGTCGCGAGCGAGAAGCGCCTCGATCGCGGCTTCGGTCACCGCGGTGTTTTGCGCGTCGAGCGCATGCGCGAGCGCGCTCGTCCCCGCGTGCCCGGGAATCGACACGACCCGCTTGACGGCAGCCACGGCGAGCCGCCAGTCGGTTGACTGGAGCTCGTCGAGATCGCGTGCGGTCAGCGTCATAGATCGAGGCTAGCTCGCAGCGACCTATATCGCACCAGCCCTCCAGGGCAAGCCACAGACGACTCCTTCTCGCGCCAAGCAGTCGTGCGACAGCGGGTGGTCCAGCGCCTGGGTCAGGCTTCTTGGGCGGTGTGCCGTAGGCGTTCGTCGTAGGTGAGGAGTTCGCCGGCGAGGTCGCGGGCGCACGCGAGGACGATCGCGTCCGGGAGGCGCAGGCGCTGGTGACGGGCGCGCAGTTCGGCGGCGCGTTCGGCGACCACGGCCGTGAGCGGGGCGATCCTGATGCCCATCCCGCCGATCGCGTTCCGAGCGTCGGCCAAGCGGCCGGCGCGCGCGAACGCGACGAGCGCTTCGCTGTAGGCGCTCGCGGGTGTGATCAGGTCCCGGTCGGCGGTATCGGCCGCCTCGACGTCGTCGATGGCGCGCTGGTGGTGGACGTCGGCGCGATCCAGAAGCCCGATCAGGACGCTGGCGTCGAGGATCAGCGCTGCCACTCGTCGCGCAGTCGGTCGAGTTCGCCTGGCTCGTAGATTCCGGTGGCGATGCCAGCGTGGCGTCGTACCCGCGAGCTGCGGGCGGCGATTATCAGCTCGCCGTCGCCGAGTGGCCGGATCGTGACTTCCTCGCCGGCGCGAAGGCCGGCGGCGCGCATCGCTTCGACGGGGAGCGTGACCTGATTCTTCGAGGAAACCCGAGGCATGGCCTTTACGTTAGCTGGCCGCTTCGTAAAGGGTCGAGTACGTCGGGCTCAACAACTGCGCGGGCGCCGGCGTGACGCAATGGCGACTCGTCTTCGCGCAACGCGACCGCACGATGACAGTGCTGCCTCATCTTCAGTGCTCCGTTTTGAGCGTCTCGGGCGGTACCGTCGGAGGCGTGAGCATTTGGCATCGCCTCGCCGTGTACTACGGCCTGCTCAGGGATCCGGACTTGGAAGCTCGATGGAAATCCGGGCACACCGACGTGCGGACGGTGCTGATAGGCCTGCCCTTGGGTAGTGGCCGTGATGGTCGCTGTGCTAGGCGCGATCGTTTGGGTCGAGCGCGTCGTTACCGGCGGCGATACGCGTGTGGCGAGCGTGGCTTGGGCCGGCCTACGGTTCCTCTGGGCGCTTGTGGTCCTCGCGACCCTTCTGCGAGCCATCGGATCGGTCCGGGGCCGGCGAGGCCGCTGAGGAGACCGCCGCGGGGCGAGTCTCGCGCGGGACGCGTGACAGGCGCAGACCGGGGAGGGATCAACGGTACGCGCCTCGATCTCGCGCAACGCAACAGTCGTGGCCAGGCGAGTGGAGCGGGTATATCGGCGAAGTGACGCGGTTGGCTGGCAAAATCTCAGCGCTGGCTTATTCGTCTTGTCGCTGGCATCATGGGCTGTTGTGCGGCTTTTCTCGAATCGGTGACCGATCGCCTGACCTACGCCAACATCGTTGCGACCCTGGCTCTCTTCATAGCCTTGGGAGGCGTCTCCTACGCCGCGATCAGCCTTCCGGCCGCCAGCGTCGGGCCGCGACAGCTGCGCACCGGCGCAGTCACTCTCGGGAAACTTGGGTTCCCGCTCGCCTCCGCTACGACACGCACGAACGCCGTGACCGTCCACGGCTTCCAGTGCGCCGCCGTTCCCGGGCAGCCCATCCCTCCCTGTCCGCCACCGCTCCCGGCGACCTTAGCGTCGACCACTATCGCTCTGAGCCATCCGGCGAAAGTGCTCATCCTCGCCACCAGCGAGCTCTACGCACCGGCCTCCTCGGGAAATCCCTCTCAGGTACAGCTGTACGGGCGCGCCGACCAGAACCAGCTGCTCGAGAGGACCACGGCCAATGTCTCGTCGAACAGCCAAGGCACGGCCACCTACCAGTCCGTTACAGCCCTGCTCCTTGCCGGGAGACACACGCTCCAAGTCTTCGCGACCGATAGCGGCCCCGACGCCGTTGCTAACAGCACAACAATGGTCGCGTTAGCACTGCCATCATCGTAGAACGCGGTCCGAGGCGCGGTCCCCCTCGCGGGTTGCCCGGGCGTCCGTTGTTGGCGTTTGGGCAGCGACGCCAGTCGCGGCCGCCCCACCTGTTAACCGTAACCTGCGCCGCTACTCAAAGCTTGCCCGGCGGGAAGTCCGTCCCGCGGCCGGTGACCAAGAACGGTGCGCGGCTTCGCATCGACCGTCGCCTGGCCCGAGAGTGTCGCTCTCGCGCGTGGATCCGGCCGTCGGGCCAGGTCCCGCGCGCGCAGCGCACACCGGCCCAGGTGCCGGAGGCCGGTATGGTCTGGGCGCTGCGTCGCCTGACGGACTGGAGCCCAGACGCCTCGCTGACAAGCCGTCGGCTGGCCGTGCGCGGGGATCTGCTGCGCATGGACGTCAACGAGTTCGCTAAGTTCAGCGAGCCTGGGCGCGCCGTCAGCGTCAGCGTTGCAGGCGCTCCGGGCGCGTCGGGTTGGCGCACTGCCACTCGATCGTTGATGACTGCTCCGGCCGGGCCTACAACGAGCTCCTGGATGACGAGCGCGCCGAGACCGTCACCGCGTTTCCCCCCGCCCTCGACTCCCTGCCCTTTCCGACTCACATGGCTTCCGGCAGCCTTGCACTCGCTGCACTCGCTGCACTCGCAGCACACGTCCGGCCCCGCGCGCGCCGGCGTCTTGACGGCGGGTGTTCGTACCGGTGGCCGTGCTGTCGCAACTTCGGATCGGGCGACGCGTTGGATGTGCATAAGACATTTTGGCCAGCTCTCCGTTGGGCTCGCGTTGCTGCTCGCGGCGACATTCGCTGCTCCGCCTGCTGGCGCGGCGCTGCGCCGGGTTGCCACGAGCAGCTATCCGGCGGTTGGCGGAGCCGCAGCGGCGAGCTACGCGTACGCGGCGAGCTCGACGGCGCTTGTCGTTCAGACTCCGAGCGCCCGCCGGACCTACGCGGTGCCCACGGGGTGCCGCGTCGCCGGCCTGGCGCGTGGCGTCGCAGCGTTGGACTGCACTCCGCTCGTGCTGGCGCCGGTCGTTCTCGACCTGGCGACGGGCGGCCTCGACGTTGTTCCGGTTCCTGGCGACGTCACCGCGGTCGGGATGATCGATCCGCTGGCGATCGGCTCGCAGTGGGTGCTTGGCGACGAGCGCTTCTCTCCCGACGACGTCCACAGCGAGCAGAAGGACGTCGCGGTTAAACGGACGACCGGCGCGGTCGTCGACCTCGGTGGCGGCGATCCGCTCGGGGTCCACTCCTACCCCGATCTCAACACGGCGGGCCTCCGCGCCCCGCTGTGCAGGCCGATCACTCGCCTGGCCGCCAGCCAGAGCCCGTTCGATCTCACCAGCTACGCGACCGTCGAGAAGGTCGGAGACTGGGTCCTTCAGTCCACTCCCACAAGCCAGGTCCTGCAGCGCTGCGGCTACCACGCCGACGTCATGCGCTTCTCCAGGAACACGCCGTCCAGCGACCCCGTTGATCCCGACGCCGTCCTCGGCACCGACACCGTGGCGTGGGTAACTGCGAAGGCGGTCAAGCTCGAGAACCTCGCGAACCGCACGGTCCGCTGTTCGCGTGGCCAACACGGACGGCCCCCCAACTCGCGCTCGCCGGGCGGCGGCTCCTCATCTCCGCGCCTACTGCGCCCGGCGGATACGTGATCTACGAAGCCAGCTGATCGACCAGCGACCGCGATCGCCAGCGGCGCACATTCCGCTGCGCCGTAGGCCGATCCGGTGCGGGACGATCGCAGGCGACGGGAGGCGGCTTCCTCGTCATCTAGACGACGCGGTTGCGCTCGTGGTGCAGCTGCGGTTCCACGTCGTCGCGCACCTCGAGGGCGTCGGTCCAGACCTCGACGTCGTGTCGGTGAGATCGCCCCGTTCGTCTCGCACAAGCACCTCCCGTGAGTCGACGGGGAGTCGGTCATCGTCGTCGACGAGGCCGGCATGGCGGACACGCGGAGCGGGTCGCGGCGCCGCAGCAACCGTCCGATCACCTGCCGGCGGACATCCTTTAGATCGATCCCCGGCTCCTTCTGTCCACCCACGCGACTCACGAACCTGTCGATCTGTGCTTCCGGGCTTCGCGCGTCGGGATGACGGGCGCGTACAAAGGCGACGACATCTTCGACTTTCATCGCGGCGGCGCCCATTCCGCCGAGCAGAACAGCGGCGGAGCGTGCGGGATCTGTCAGGAGATCGCCGAGTTCGGCGTCGGAGGTAGACGCGGCCACGAGTTCACGCCGGCCGGTGGTCAGGGGCCGCGACGTGCGCGGCCCGAGACAAGCCCTTCGATCCAGCGCATCCAGTGCATTGACTCGCTCGGGCCATGACCGCGCGCGCAGGGAGGCGGCGCCGCGAGCCCCCACAATCATCAGGCCGACAAAGCCGACGGCTATCATGCCCAAGAGCACGACGGCGACGACCACGCGGCAAGTATGGCGGTCAACGCTCGCCAATCTCGCCGCTTACGTCCCGCTGGTTCCTCTTGCCGGGTTCCGAGCGGTGCGCTCGTAGACGCCGCGCACGGCGGCGCGCCTGAACAGTCTGCACGGCGACGGCGACCAGCGCCAGCACGACCGCGGCCCCGAGGCCGAAGCCCATGACGTACACGATGGTGTAATGGCCCAACGGTTCGGCGATCACGAGGCCACCAAGGACCACCATGTAGACGCCCGCAAGGACGCCGCCCACGATTCCGCGCCGGCGACCCTCGGCGGAGTAGCGCCGCCACCCGCCGCGGAACCCTCGCCACATCGCCGGAAACACGAGCAGCTGCGATGCGAACACCGCCAAGAGCACCAACGCGAGCAGGCCGCCGCCGACTATTTCCACGTGGTGGCTTCTACCTGACTTTGCGCCAGAATGCGCAGCCGTGAACGTGTTGGTCGAAGTCGATGTTCGCGGCGTTCCTGGTCTGTTCCAGTACCTGCGCGTCCGCGTTGGGCGGCGCCGCGGTCAGGCCGTCGGCCCAGTGGTGGTGGCTGGCAGCCACCATCGGCGCCGCCGGGATCGCGGCCATCGCCGCAGCGCTAACGCGATAGCTGCTCTCGGTGGCCTCGGTTCGAAGCCAGTCGCCTCGCTGGGACGGCAGTCCTTGCGGGCAGGGGCCTACGTCACCATCATCGATTGTGCCAGACGCCGACGCGGCCGCGCGCACAACCGACGGCCTTGTTCTTCGCGCTTCCGGACGATCCGCTTCGGGTCGCCGAGCGGTCGCGCTGGCGGTTGCGCTCAACCGCGTCGCCTTGAGCAGATCATGGTGAGCATCTTCTCCGTCGAGTTCGCACGTCACCACGATCGACCCGCGATCACTCCAGCTCCCGGCTCGATCGTGAACTGGCATCAAAACGGGTGGACCCGCACCGCCAAGCCAACTAACGACCGCGATCCGGGGTCGGATTGCTCCCAAGCAACAGTCAGTGGACGCATTGTTGACCGCTTTTGCCGCGTCTACTGAGACGATCCCATCCGTTGACAGGTCACCGACTGCCGCCAAACCGACGCCTGAGGACAACAAGCCGAGTCACGGGGCGGTGTCTGGGAGGAAGAAATGGGTGAGTCGAGCCGCGAGCGGGTCGGGGAGGCCGGTGCTGGTGAGTGCGCGGACAACGCCGGCTTTGGGGGCGCGCACGCGGGCGAGCGTCCCGAAGCTGTAGAAGTGCGTCTGGGTCGTCAGGGTCGCGTTGCCGGACGCGCTGGTGAATGTGGCGGTTATGCGCAGCGGGCGTCCCGCATCGTCGATCCACACGGTCAGGGCGACGGGCTCGGTTGCATCGAGCGCGGGCAGCGGGCTGTTCGGGATGACCTTGGCGAGCTGTGTCGTGACGCGGTACGCGGTCGTCGCGACGCCGTCGACGATGGACGTGCCGGCGCTGCGTGGCGCGCCGGGGGCCGTGGTCATAGCTTGCAGGAGGGCCGGCGGGTCGGTGAGAGCTTCGCTGCCCGGGAGCACCACGGACTCTGAGAGGTCTTTCGTCGGCCTGGCGAGCGCGACCCACCTGGACGGGGCGCGGCCGTCGGGCTGTGCTCGGGCGTACAGCGTCCCGTCGGTCGAGATCCGCTCGACCGCCGTCCGGCCCGCCGGGTTGGTGATCGTCGTCCGGTAGCTGCGGTGCTTGAAGCTGACCGCGCCCACCGCGCTGAGGCTCGCGGTGGGTCGCCCGCGGACGACGACCCTCGTCGTCGCGTGGTAGCGCAGCGACCCGGCGCTCTGCGCGGCCACCGCTGCACGGTTGACGATCGTCGCGTTTGGCACTCCCTGCTCCATCGTCCCAGCGCTGACGCCGGGAGGCCGGGTCTGGCGAGCTGGTCCGGTGGGCGGGTGGCCGGATCCGGTGATCGCGACAAGGGCGATGATGAGCCCGGCAGCGACGGTGGCCGTGGCGCCGATCGAGATCCTTGTGCGAGACCGGCGGGCCGGGGCTGGGGCGGGCTCCTCGAGCGCGAGAAGCTGCGTGCCGAACTCCTCCATCGCTCGTGTCGCCCACGGATCCTTGGTTCTGGGGGTCATGAGAGGAGCGCCTCGGCTGCGGCCTTGAGGTGTTCGCTGGCGCCGAGTGTGCGCAGCGCGCGTGACGCGCGCGCCCGGACGACGTCGTTGGAGACGCCGAGTCGGTGGGCGGCCTCCTCGTTGCCGAGGCCGTCGAAGAAGCGCAGCCGGATCACTTCCTCCTGGTCGGGCGGCAGCTGCGGCAGCTCACGCTCGAACAGCTCGCGCAGATCATCGATCACGGCGAGTTCCTCGATCTCACGCAACTCGGTATCGGTGGCGGTCGGCCGCTCGAGTCCGAGGCGCTCGATCGCGGCGGTCTCAACCGAGCGGCGCCTCCTGTAGAGGCCAAGGTCGTTGCGCGCGATCGCCCAGATCCACGCATACGCCTCGTCGCGACTCGAGCCACGGAACGAGCCGCGCTTCTCGAACGCCTTCGCGAACGTCTCAGCGCTCAGGTCCAGGGCGACTTGCGACAGCCCGGTGGCGCGCATCATGAACTGCAACACCTTCGGATGAAGCTCGCTGTAGAGTTCCGCGAACCCGAGCTCCCCGCCCCGGCCGTGACGTCCGAATGCCCGGCGCCTCGCGAACGTCGCCCAGCCACGGTCCGGCTGCGTTGTGCGCTGCGCCGTCATCTCGTCACAGACGACGCACTCGGCCATCTATCTGTCTGATGGCGCGGTGTTCCTGGCGGACTCGCGACCTTGCGGGCCGCGGGGAGTTGAGGGAGTGCCGAGCCATTCGAGTTTTCGGACCAGACGAGTCCCAGCTTACGGAGGAGCGACATGATCGAGCACATCACGAACCTCGGACACCCCCGGTGGACCGCCGCCGCGGGCGTCATCACGGCGATCGTCGCAACCGCCTTTGCCGTCAGCCCGAGCATTGCGTCGACGCCCGCGAAGTGCGTGTCCGGCGTCAGCCCATACGCAATGACGCCCGCGCAGCGAAAGGCCTGCGACGTCGTGACGTACCCGCTCACCAGCACCACGCGCATCACCAGCGGGCCGGCGGCCGGCGCGACGAAATACGTCTACGACACGGACGGAGGAACGACCACCTACATCGTCCCGCCCGCGTCGTTCGACGCGGCAACCGCATCCCCGGCCCAGCTACAGGCCTACGGAATACCGCCGGCGCCAGCGCCCAGCGAGACCGTCGCGTATGCGCGGTGGGAGCAGATGGTCCACAACCTGAAGTTCGCCAAGGCGCCGCAGGCGATCTACAGCGTGGAATCCGTCCGAACCAGCTCGAACGCGCCGACGCTCAGCGCGCGGCCCGCGGCCTGCCCGACCAGCGCACACCTGCCCAGCAACTCCTGGGCGGCGACCAAGTCGCGCCTGCTTCCAAGCGGAGCCGTCGCACTGCGCATCTGCCGCTACACCCCGGGCAAGACGCGCGGGGTCGCGCTCCGCGGGTCGCACCTCCTCACGAACAGCACCCAAATCGCGAAGGACACCCGGATCCTCGACGCGCTGCCGGGCGGGCACGGAACGATCGCGTGCCCAGTCGACAACGGCTCTAGGGTCCTGCTGCTCGCGGCCTACAAGTCAGGCCGACGCGCCAGCGTCAGCTTCCAGCTCAGCGGCTGCCTGACCGCGACCAACGGCCACGTCCTCGCGCTCGCAAATCCAGCCGGGCAGATCCTCGCAAAGGAACTCACCGCGCTGACGCCGTAGACGAGCCCGTCTTCCGCCGGAGCCGCCCCCATTCCGACGCGGTGGGGCCGACGCTCGGGTCCGAGGGAGCCCAGGACGGCTCCAACCCGACCGCCGCAACGCCGCTGCTTTCGGCCAACGGCGCTCTGCTCATGTGTCGGCGTCATCCCGCCGGATGGTCGGCGGGTGGAAGGCCGGCGGTCGCGGGCGACGCCGTCCGCACCGCGAAATCCGGGGCCAGACAACCCTGGGGCGGAGCAATAGAGCCAGGGGGCGGCCGACCACGATGCGACCTCGACGAATAGTCGACGTACTCAATCGAGGCCGGGAGGAAGGCGTGCTGGACGTGGAGCAGTGGGCTGAGCTTCGCCGCGAGCATTTCGTTCGCGGCGTGCCGATCAAGGAGCTGGTCCGTCGGACTGGGCTGTCGAGGAACACGGTCCGGGGGGCGTTGAGGTCTGAGCAACCGCCTGCGTTCAGGGTGCCGGAGCGGCCGTCGAAGCTGGATCGGTTCAAGGACGAGATCCACCGGTTGTTGAAGGACGACCCGAAGCTTCCGGGCGTAAGGGTGCGGGAGGAGATCGAGCCGTTGGGGTTCGATGGCGGCAAGTCGATCGTGGATGACTATCTGCGCGAGATCCGCCCGATGTTCGTGAAGCTGCGCACGCATCAGCGGACGGTTTATCGGCCGGGCGAGGTCTGCTAGTGGGATCTGTGGGAGACCTCTTCTCCGGTGCCGGTCGGTCACGGCCAGCTGCGGCGCGCGTGGGTCGTGGTCTGCTGCTTGGGTTACTCGCGCGCTAGCGCGGGCGCGCTGATCTTCAGCAAGGCGGCGCCGGACGTGCTGTGGGGCATGAGCCGTTGCGTGTGGTCGTTGGGCGCGTTGCCGGAGCTGATGGTCTGGGATCGCGAGGGGTGCTTGCACGCGGGCGGCGCCCGACCGACCGAGGCATATGCGGCGTGGTGCGGGCAGTTGCCGGTCGGCTGGCTGTTCTGCGAGCCGGCGGATCCGCAGGCGAAGGGCGCGGTCGAGCGGCTGCAGGGCTATTTGGAGACGAATTTCGAGCCTGGCCGGCGGTTCGCGAACCATCTCGACTTCCAGTCTGCACCGTCGGCAAGGTGTGGGAATCCATCGGCTCGCCTGAGCCCTTCGAGTTGCCGTTCTGGAACGGCGAATACAAACCCCCTGAGCCGGGCTATCCGCTGCCCTTCCATCCTTTGGAAATGGCGGATGCCGCCCTACGGAGCGTGCTCGGTGCCCACTTCGAAGGCGCTCCAGGCCTAGGTCTCGTCGACCCCTCGACCTGGTCGCATTTCGCAAGACGCCGTCAGCCTGAAGTCGCGTTGGGCCCGAGCACCGTCGAGGGCAGCGACGCGCTGCCTCCCGCCGGTCGACGGCCAACTCGGCTACCGCAAGTTGCCAACGGTCATTGGCACGTCGCCATCGGCGGCCACTGCTTCACCCCACGTGATGGTCGTTGTTTGTCCCCACGGGCGGCCAAGGATCTCCCGGCCTTCATAACGGGGTGGCAAGGGCCGCTGTAAGCCCGTTCATGCGAGGGCCCGCACCTTTGCCAGCTGCTTGGGCGAGCCGGTAGCTGTCGGTGCCATCGGTGATCCGGGCGTGCGTACGGTCTCACGACCTCTTTCAGGGCGGGCTGGGGTCGAGGAGCGCGCTCATTAGCTGCTTCCCCCGGATAAACGGTTCGGCCGGGTGAACGAGGAACGGCCGCGCTCGGGCGGAGACGCGGCGGTTCGGGGTGGTGGCTCGGGCGGGAGCCACCAATGCGGGTGATGTTGTCAGGTGGCCCGAATGGCGAGGGTGTCGAGGTTGTAGGCCAGGACCGCCCAGGCCGCGGTGGTGCGGGCGCCTTGGTGGCCTGTGAGTCGGGATCGGCGTGGGCCGTAGAGGCGTTTGAGGTGGCTGATGCGGCCTTCGCAGCCGACCCGGAACTTCGCGAGGCGCCGATTGGTCTTGCGCGACCCGGGCGCGTGCTTGTCGCCGATGAACAGCCGCTCGGGGTTGGGGAGGTGCTCGGCGACGGGGTCGGGCTGGAAGCCGCCGTCGAGGGCGATCTCCCGCAGGCGCACGTCGAGCTCGTTCAGCCGCCGGCCGGTCGCCGGGAGCAGGCACGACTCGTTCGGAGACCCGATCTGCGTCGCCAGCGGGAGGATCAGGCCGCGGGTGCCGCGACGGGTGTTCTCGCACAACTCGGCGACCTGCATCACGGTTCCGAACTCCGTCGGCTGGCGCAGCTTGCCCTTGCGGATCGGGCGGGCGTCGGGGTCGCTCATCGAGACGAGGCGGTCGGTGATCTTCTCGCCAGCAACGCGCTTTCCACCGCCGCGGCGGGCCGCAAGGGCCTGAGAATCCGCGGTAGCGGCGCACACCGCCGACGATCTGGGAGGTGAACGACCCGCCGGTCGCTGAGAGACGCACCGCCCGCAACCGGCGCTCGGGACGGGTCAGTCGACCTTTGCGGGTCGAGATCCGTGCTGGTCACGTGCCTGGAACTCTTCTGCGAGGCCAGCCCGCGAAATCGCGCGCGACCGCCGGGCGGGATCGGCGGACAGCGCGAGAATCACGCTGCGCTGCACGATGCGGGCCCCCGAGACCATTGGCCGCACAATCTCGAGCTCGCGGTCAGTGAGCGTGTCACGGCGTGCGTCAAGGACTCGAAGACAAGCCGCTGTGTCCTCAAGCAGGGCTCAGCGCGACGGTCTGTTCTCCGGCTGCAACGGCAGGTCTGTCGGGATCCAGTGCAAGGTACATGTCGCGTATTGCGGTGGCAGCTTCGACAAGCTCCCTGATCAGCTCGTGGGCGGCGGCTATCCGCTTTGGGCGACCGGGAAGTAGTCGCGTCGCGATGCCACGGGCACTCGGTCGGGGTCCGCGATCCGGGCGGCCCCCACCGACCTTCATGGCGTCGACCAGCCCGGTGAGCCTTTCGCCTAACGCCTCCCGGGCGGCATCGGATCCGGCGGCGGACTTGAGACGCACGGCGATCTCCGCCCACAATGAGTGACTCCCCTTTGGACGATGGCCCCGTACCACGACCACAACACCGGATCAAGAACCGGCTTCGAGGATACCGCGAGCCCGACCCTCAGCACACTGAGTCCGGAATAGGTTCGACGCCATCTGAGGTCCGACCCCAGCCAGCCAAGCGAACATCGATCGGAAACGCGGCGGCCATCTCGTGGGACACTGCGGAACCGGAGGACGACGGTGCTCGCGTCCCGGGGGCCCCCTGGGGGAGATTTCGGACAGGCCAAGCAGCCCCGGGCGGCCGGGGATCGCGGTTGGCAAGTCGGCGAGCCGGTGTCCAGGGTGTCGAGCGAGCGACATCCGTGACTGTTCTGCCTCCTGACTGCTCGCCCGATCGGGCATGCCGAGTCGAATTCTGATTCCCGCCCGATTCGACACGCGGATTCGACTTCACCCCACCGACATCGTCGCCGACCCAGCGGCGCTCTACCTGTCTCGGACGGATCCGCCACGACCGATCAGTGGCAGCATCGCCGCTTCGTCGCTTCGTTCGGCTCGTGCGGCTTCTACTGGAACGACGCAGATCCCTTCCCAGGTCACCGGCCAAGTGGCCCTTGTCCAGGAAGACACCGCGCCCGTCAACTGACCTCGAGCAGCCGTGTGTGCGACCGCCGACCTGAGCGTGCCCGACTATTGTGGCCGGATCCGATGACGAGATCACACGCCCCGACCATCGAGAGCGTCGCCGCCGGCCTGGTGCTGGCGGCGCTCTGCGGCGCGATCAGCGCCTGCGGCGGGGGCAATCCGGCCCCGCGGTCACCCCTCGCCCTCGGCCGGCGCAACCGCCGGCGCGACCGCGCCCGCCCGGACGACGACCCAGCCGCCTGCCGGCTCCGTCCCGTCCGGCCCTGTCCTTTCCCGGATCCAGCTCGCCGCCAAGGCCGGCGCGATCTGCTCGGCTGCCACCGCGCAGGGACGCAAGCTCGCGGTCCCAGCCAATTTGACCACCGACCCCCACGCGGCCGCCGCCTACTTCGACAAGACCGTCCCCCCGCTCGACGCCGAGACCCGGGCCCTCCAGGCGCTGAATCCCGCGCCGGCCGTCGGCGCCCAGTGGGAGGCCGTGATCGGTGCCCAGCTCGCCCTCGACCGCCTCGCCCAGGGCTACCGCCAAAGCGCCCACGCCGGGCGGCAGACCAGCCTCCCCGACATTCGCCAGCTCGTGACCGTCGGCCAGACGATCGCCGACGCCGCCAAGCGGCTCGGCGCCCGCTGCACCTAGAAGCGCGCCCCGCTCTCAGCCGACTCCACCTGCCAGCCCTCCCGGCCCGTGCGGCCTCGCCCGCCCCGCCTCACCAGGCCGACGGCTCGTAGTCCTTGAGGAAGCATCCGTAGATGTCCTCGCCCCGCTCGCCCCGCACGATCGGGTCATACACCCGCGCCGCTCCGTCGACCAGGTCGAGCGGCGCGTGGAACCCGGCATCGGCCAGGCGCATCTTCGTCGGGTGCGGCCGCTCGTCGGTGATCCACCCGGTGTCGACGCTCGTCATCAGGATCCCGTCCGTCTCGAGCAGCTCCTGCGCGCTCGTCCGCGTCAGCATGTTGACCGCCGCCTTCGCCATGTTCGTGTGCGGGTGCCCCGGCCCCTTGTACCCCCGGCCGAACTGCCCTTCCATCGCCGACACGTTGACTACGTACTTGCGCCGGGCCGACGACGCCGCCAGCGCCGCCCGCAGCCGGCTGACGAGGATGAACGGCGCGCTCACGTTGCACAGCTGCACCTCCAGCAGCTCGAGCGGATCGACCTCCTCGACCCTTTGCACCCAGCTGTTGGACGCCGCCATGTCCGGCACCAGGCCGCCCGCGTCGATCGCCGTATTCGCCGCGATCCGCTCCGGCGACGCAGACCCGGCCTTCAGCGCCAGCGCCGTCACCGGGTGCGCGCCGACCCCACCGCCCCCGCGCGGAACGCCCTCCCCGGCAACCGCTCCCGGACCGGACCGCGGACCCGCTCCCGGACTGGACCGCGGACCCGCTCCCGGACCGGACCGCGGACCCTCCCCCGGACTGGACCGCGGACCCTTCCCCGGACTGGACCGCGTACCCGCGGCCAGCGCGGCCGGATGGACTGCCGAGCTCGCCCCGAGCCGCACAATCTCCGGCATCCGGCTCCCACCCGCCACCAGCGGCGCCGACTCGGCCGCGGCCAGCGCCGAGTACGCGCCCGGCGAGCGGCGGACCGTCTGCGCCGCGTTGTTGATCAGGATGTCCAGCGGCCCCCGCGCCGAGACCGTCTGCGCGAGTGCCTCGACCTGCGACGGGTCCCGCAGGTCGATGCCGACGATCCGCAGCCGATCGAGCCACGCGCTGCTGTCGTCCATCGCCGCAAAGCGCCTCGCCGCGTCCCGCGGGAAGCGCGTCGTGATCGTCGTCTGCGCACCGTCGCGCAACAGGCGCAGCGCGATGTACATGCCGATCTTCGCCCGCCCTCCCGTCAGTAGGGCCCGCCGACCCCGCAGGTCGGTTCGCGCCTCCCGGTGGGTGTGGTGCCGCGCCGCGCAGTCGGGGCACAGTTGGTGGTAGAAGGCGTCGACCTCGCAGTAGCGCCGCTTGCAGACGTAGCACGCCCGCGCTCGCATCAGCGTCCCCGCCGACGCGCCGACCGTCCGCGAGCGCAACCGAAGACCCTGCGTCTCGTCGTCGATCCGCCCCTCCGCGCCGGTCGCCGTCGCCCGCGTGACCTGCTCGTCGTTGGCCGCGATCGCCCCCCGCCGCTCGCTGCGCCGCCGTCGCTTGACCGTCTTGTAGAGGCTCGCGGTCGCCCGCTGGATCGCCACCGCGTCCGGGTGCTCGATCGGCAGGCGCTCGGCCGCCGCGAGCACCCGCAGGGCCAGCGACAGGTCCTCCGGACGCAGCCCGCCGGCCTCCTCGGCCCCGTCGCCGCCGTCTGGCCGGACACCCGGGTCGTGCCCAGGCCGTGGGTGCTCCTCGACAGTGCTCATCCCACAGATCATCCCGGGGTCGGCCTCCCGCCGCGTTGCGGCGTCTGGCAGTCGCAGTCGACCCCGCGGGCCACCCAGGCCCGGGCCCGACGGCTGGGGTCGCCCACTCGGCCGGCCCGTGCCCGCCCGTCCAACAGATCCGGCCTAGTATTGGACGCTCGTCCATCGCCAGGGCCCGCCCCTCGCCGACGATAATGATGAATGGTGATCCTCGATTCCGGGAACCCTCCGGCGAGCGCGCGCCGGGCCGTCGAGCGCAGGGCGTCTGGCCCGCGAGCCCATGAGGATCCACGAGGCCCGATCGACAAGACCCTTGCAGCAATGGACCTGACCCGACTGGTCGATGACGTCGCCAGCGACCTGCGCGACCGCGGCGTCACCTTCCGGGCGGGGGACGGCCTCGGCGAGGACGAGTTCCGCGTCGACCCCGTTCCCCGCTTGATCACGGCTGGCGAATGGGCACCGCTCGCGGCCGGCCTCGCCCAGCGCGTCCGCGCGCTGGAGGCCTTCGTCGCCGACGCCTACGGCGCCCAGCGGATCGTCGCCGCCGGCGTCGTCCCGCTCGCGGCGATCACGACCGCCGAGTACTTCGAGCCGGCTCTCGTCGGCATGGCGCACCCGCCGCGGAACTGGATCTCGGTCGCCGGCCTCGACATCGTCCGCGACGCCGACGGCGAGTTCAAGGTCCTCGAGGACAACCTCCGCACCCCGTCGGGGCTCGCCTACGCGGTCGCCGCCAGAGCGGCCGTCGCCGGCAGGCTCGGGGTCCCCGACGGCCTGCGGATCCACTCGCTCGACGCGGCGTTCGCGATGCTCGGCCGAACGATCCGGGCCGCCGCGCCCGACGGCGTCGAGGACCCGACGATCGTCGTCCTCTGCGACGGTCCGCACAACGCCGCCTACTACGAGCACCAGACGATCGCCGCCGCACTCGGCGTCGCCCTGGTCGAGATGGCCGACCTGCGCCTGCGCAAGGGCCGCGTGGAGGCCTGGATCGACGGCGCCGCGAGGCCGGTCGACGTGATCTACCGCCGGACCGACGACGACCGCCTCTACGACCCCGGCGGTGTCCTCACGCCGCTCGGCGAGCTGGTCTGCGAGCCGTGGCTCGCCGGCCGCGTCTCGCTGGTCAACGCGTTCGGGACAGGTCTCGCCGACGACAAACTGCTCCATGCCTACGTGGAGGACATCGTCGGCTTCTATCTCGACGAGAAGCCCCTGCTTCGTTCGGTCCCGACCTATGACCTCAGCCGCCCCGACCAGCTCGCGATCGTCCTCGAGCGGATCGACGAGCTCGTGATCAAGCCGCGCGGCGGGCAGGGCGGATCCGGGATCGTCGTCTGCGCCCATGCCCGCCCCGACTCGGTCGCCCGGATCGTGGACGAGATCCGCGCTCGGCCGGAGCTCTACATCGCCCAGGAGATGGTCATGCTCTCTCGCCAGCCGACGGTCTGCGACGGCCGCCTCGAGCCCCGCCACGTCGATCTGCGGCCGTTCGTGATGGCCCGCGGCGACGAGGTCGATGTGATTCCCGGCGGCCTCACCAGAGTCGCCTTCGAAGCCGGGGCGCTGGTCGTCAACTCGTCGCAGAACGGCGGCGCCAAGGACACCTGGGTGCTTCGGTGACCCGGCCGCTGATCGGCGTCACGACGTCCGAGCTGCGGCGCCACCACCAGATCGAGCTGACCCCCCAGGGCGACCCCGAGCAGGTCGAGATGGCGCTCGGCCTGCGCTACCTCGAGGCCGTCGAGCAGGCCGGCGGGATCCCGGTCGTCCTGCCGCCCCTGCGACCGCCGGCGATCACCGCGCTGGTCTCACGACTCTGCGGCCTCCTCCTCTCCGGCGGCCCCGATCTCGACCCGGAGGCCTACGGCGCCAGCGGGCACGCGCTGCTCGGGCCGACCTGGCCCGCCCTCGACGCCTTCGAGGTCGCAATCGCCCGGCGGGCCGATCGCCTGAGGATCCCGATTCTCGGGATCTGCCGGGGAGCCCAGACGCTCAACATCGCGCGCGGCGGCTCGCTCCACCAGCACCTCCCCGACATCACCGACGGCAGCGTCCACCACCGGCAGTCGAGCTCGGGCGAGCGGACCTCCCACGATGTGACGATCGCCCCCGGCAGCCTGCTTGCGGACGTCGTCGGCGCCGGCAGGCTCGCTGTCAACTCCTTCCACCACCAGGCGATCGACCGCCTCGGCCGGGGCCTGCGCGCCGTCGCGTGGGCCGCCGACGGCACGATCGAGGCCGTCGAGGCTCCGTCGCGGCCATTCGTGCTCGGCGTCCAGTGGCACGCCGAGACGCTCGTCGCCCACCGCCGCGAGCGTGACCTCTTCAAACGCCTGGTGCTCGCCGCCGAGTCCTACGTCCATCCCGCCCCGCCCGCAGCCCCCGCCAGGAGCCCTGCCGATCGCCCAGACCGCCCCCGCCCCCGCCCAGCCTCGACCCCGTCGAGCCCTGCGCCGATGGGCTGATTGGAACCCCGGCGGCGGGGTCTCCGGTGGACGATCGCCGTTCGAGGAGGAGGTCATGCTGCCGCGACGACTTCTGCTGACCGAACGCCGCCGGCGGCGGGCGAACTTGGCGAGCCCCCGGGCAGCCTGAACCCGCCGTCGGCGGGCGAACTTAGCGAACGCTCAGGCAGCCTGAACCCGCCGCTCAGGAATCGCTGCTGAAATGGCCGTGATGTTGTCTTCGAACCGGCGGCCGCAGACCGGCGACGATGCGGTGCATGGCCGGTGAGCTTCGGTGCGCCCCTGGTCCTACTCGGGCTCGTCGGGGTCGTCCTCGTCGCCTGCTACTACGCCGTGCGCCACCGCCGGCGGGGGACCGTCGCGGGGACGTTCGCCGCTCCCCGGATGGTCGCCTCGGTCGCCCCCCGGCGACCGGGCTGGCGCCGGCACATCCCGATCGCGACGCTGTTCCTCGCGCTGGCCGTCCTCGTCGCGGCGGCCGCCCGCCCGACGATCAAGGTCTCCGAGCCGGTCGGCAACCTCTCGATCCTCCTGGCGACCGACGTCAGCGGGTCGATGCAGGCGACCGACATCGCGCCCAACCGGATCACCGCCGCCCAGCACGCGGCCAACGCCTTCGTCGTCGGGGCGCCGAAGTCGGTCTCGATCGGCGTGATGGAGTTCGACCAGACGCCGACCGTCCTGTCGCTGCCGACCACCAATCGCCTGCGGACGTTCGCCGCCCTCGGCCAGCTGCGGATCTCCGGCGGGACGGCGACCGGCAACGCGGTCGAGGAGGGCATCGCCGTGCTCAGCCGCAACCGGGTCGGCCCGCTCGGCAAGCAGGCCCCGGCGGCGATGATCGTGCTCTCCGACGGTCGCAGCGAGTCGGGCATCAACCCGGTGTCCGCCGCCCAGCACGCCAGGCGCCTGAAGATCCCCATCTACACGGTCGTCCTCGGTACCCCCCAGGGGACGATCCCCGTCCACCGCAAGGACGGGACCACGAAGGTCGTCCCGGCGCCGGTCGATCCGAGTACGCTCGACGCGATCGCCCGGGCATCCGGCGGCCAGGCCTTCGACGCGACGACGGCGAGCCGGCTGAGCGTCGTCTACCAGGACATCGGCAGGCGCCTCGCCCACCACGACGTCCCCCGCCAGGTGACTGCCGAGTTCGTCGGTGCCGGCCTCGTCCTGCTGTTGATCGGCAGCGCCTTCTCCCTCTCGCTGTTCGGCAGGCTGATCTGAGCGAGACCTCAACAGGGCCCGAGCCCCCGAGACCTGACCGCGACCTTCGAAGGACACCCGTGACCCCCGCCGCAAGGAGACCAGCCCGATGACCGAGAACGACGACCGACCCGACGATCCCCAAGCCGCCTGGGACGATCCGCGCACCCAACTCCAGGAGGCCCTCTCGGAGGTCAGGCGGGTGATCGTCGGCCAGGACGCGATGCTCGAGCGGCTGCTGGTCAGCCTGCTCGCCGGCGGCCACGTCCTCCTCGAGGGGGTCCCCGGGCTGGCGAAGACGCTCACGGTGAAGACGATGGCGAAGGTCGTCGGCGGATCGTTCAACCGCGTCCAGTTCACCCCCGACCTCGTCCCGGCAGACCTCGTCGGGACGCGGATCTACCGGCCTGACACCGGGAAGTTCGACATCGACCTGGGTCCGGTCTTCGCGAACTTCGTGCTCGCCGACGAGATCAACCGAGCACCGGCCAAGGTCCAGTCGGCCCTGCTCGAGGTGATGCAGGAGCAGCAGGTGACGATCGGGGGGACGACCTATCCCGTGCCTCGCCCGTTCCTCGTGATGGCCACGCAGAACCCGATCGAGTCCGAGGGGACGTACGCCCTCCCCGAGGCGCAGGTCGACCGCTTCCTGATGAAGATCGTCGTCGGCTACCCGTCGTTCGGCGAGGAGGCCGCCGTCGTCGGCCGGAGCCTCAGCCTGCCGCCGACGGTCAACGAGCGGCTGCGTCTCGCGGATCTCGAGCGGATCTCGGCCGCCGCGCGGGGGGTCCTCGTCGACCGCGACATGATCAGCTATGCCGTCGCCCTGACGACGGCGACCCGCGATCCGGCGGCCTACGGCCTGCCGGACATCGCCGCCTACATCGAGTATGGGGCGAGCCCGCGGGGTTCGCTCGGGCTGGTGCGGGCAGCCCGCGTCCTCGCGATGTTCCGCGGCCGGCGCCACATCACCAGCCAGGACCTCCGCGACCTCGCGCCCGATGTCCTGCGCCACCGGCTCGTGCTCTCCTACGACGCGCTGTCGGACGGGATCACCGCCGACACGCTGATCACCCGCATCCTGGCGGGCGTCGCCGTCCCCACCGAGGATCACATGGGCCGCTCGGCGGAGCGGGTCGCGTGAGTCACACGCCGTTCGAGGTGCCGGCCGCCCGGCAGGGTCCGGGACCGATGTCGCAGGCCCTGATCGATGCCTTGGGGCTCGGGATGGTCCGCCGAGCGGCCGGCGGTCTACCGGGGGATCTTCGGGCGGCCAGCGTCGGCGGCGGCTCAGAGCTGGCGCAGCTGAGGATCTACGAGACGGGCGACGATGTGCGCAACATCGACGCGGCGGCGACCGCCCGGACGGGTGAGCCCCACGTCCGTGTCCACGTGCCCGAGCGGACCCACGTGACATGGCTCGTGATCGACGTCTCGCCGTCGATGGCCTTCGGGACGGCCGACCGGCTGAAGGCCGATGTCGCCGAGGGCGCGGCGCTCGTCCTCGCCCGCCTGGCGGTCCGCCGGGCGGGGAGCCTCGGCCTGGTGATCTTCGGCGGCGGCGACGTCCGCATGGTGCCGCCGCGGGCGTCGCGCCCGGCGATGCTCGGTCTGCGCCGGCTGCTGGCCGAAGGCGTCGTGCGCGACGGGCATCGGGATTCGACGGGCCTCGCCCACGCGCTCAAGGCGCTGGCGACGAGCGCCAAGGCGCCGGGCCTGGTGGCGGTGATCTCGGACTTCCGCGAGCAGGACGGCTGGGTCCGCACGCTGTCCTCGCTGCGCGCCCGCCACGCCGTTCTCGCGGTCGAGGTCGGCGACCCGCGTGAGAGCGAGCTGCCGGCGGTCGGCCGCCTGGTCGTCGTCGATCCGGAGACCGGGGACACGCTCGAGGTGGACACGTCGCGCCGTGTGCGCGAACGCTTCGCCGAGCTCGAGGCGGCACGCCGGGCCGAGCTCACCGCGACCCTCCGGCGGGCCCGCGTCGACCACGTCACGCTCTCGACCGAGGGCGACTGGCTGCTCGCGCTGGGGCGGCGCCTGCGATGAGCTTCAAGGATCCGCTCTGGCTGGTCGGGCTCCTCGCGGTCCCCCTCCTGCTCGCCCTGCACGTCCTCGCCGGCCGCCGGGCCAAGCGCTACGCGGTTCGCTTCCCGGCGATGGCCAGCCTGCGGATCGCCGCCGGCGGCGGGCTCTCGTGGCGGCGACACATCCCGGTCGGGCTGCTGCTGGCAGGTCTCGGCGTGCTCGTGCTGAGCCTGGCCCGGCCGAACCACACGATCCGGATCGCGAACGCCGGGGCTTCGATCATGCTCGTCTTCGACCACTCCGGCTCGATGGAGGCGACCGACGTCAGACCGACGCGCCTGGTCGCCGCCGAGCAGGCGGCGAACACGTTCATGGGCAAGCTGCCCGGCGGCGTCAAGGTCGGCGTCGTGACCTTCTCGAGCGCGCCGGACGGCGTCCAGGCGCCGAGCACCAACCTGACGCCGGTCAGGCAGCTGATCGGCGCGCAGATCGCAAACGGCGCGACTTCGACCGGCGACGCGCTCTCGCTGGCGCTGACGCTCCTGCCACATCCGGCCAAGAAGGGGCCCGAGACCTCGGCGATCGTGCTGCTCTCCGACGGGGCGGCCAACACCGGCCAGGACCCGATCGGCGTGGCGGCCGCGGCCGGCGCCCTGCGGATCCCGATCTACACGGTCGCGCTCGGCACGGCGAACGCGACGATCCCCGATCCGACCACCTTCGGCGGGTCGATCTCCGTCCCGCCGGATCCGGCGCTGATGGGCCAGATCGCCGCCGCGTCCCACGCCAAGGCGTACTCGGCGGCCGACTCGGGGTCGCTCAACGGGATCTACAAGTCGCTCGGGAGCCAGTTGGGCTCAAAGCCCCGGCCGCAGGACATCACCGTCGGGTTCGCCGTCGCGGGGCTCCTGCTGCTCAGCGGTGCCGCGCTCGCGTCGATCGCGATCGGCGCCAGGTTGCCCTGAGGCGCTCGGCGCTCGTTGTCACTCCTCGGAGGCGATCGGGAGACTCACTCAACTGCCTTCGCGTGCCGGGCCGCGATCGTCGCGGGGCGCCGGCGGAGTCCCCTCGACACCATCTGCTGCCTCCTGGGCGGCGACCCGACGGGCCCGGTCGTGGGTGTCGTCGTGGGTCCGCTTGGAGCTGAAGACGAGCCGCCAGAGCAGCCAGAGCCCGCCGTAGCCGGCGACCAGCGAGATCACCGAGATGATCGAGATCGGCGTGTAGTTGGTCGCGAGAATCCCCACCGTTCGACCCTAACACGCTGGTTGCGAGCGCCCCTTGGTAGGCTCATCAGGTGGGAGACCAGCACGACGAGGACGGCCTCATCCGCCCGTCCCCCGCGCTCGGGCCGGCGGCTTTCTGGTCTCGCCGGCGCGTGGCGCTCCAGGTCGCGACAGTCCTGCTCGCGGTCGGGTTCGGCTACCTCACGATGCGCAACGTCCGCTTCTCGCAGGCGTGGCACGCCCTCCAGACGAGCAACTACTGGTGGTTGATCCCCGCCTTCGGGGCGTTCGTCGTGGCGACCCTGATGCGGGCGATGCGCTGGCGCGCCCTCTTTGCCCGCGGCCGCCGGCCGGCCCGCGGGCCGGTGATCGCGGCGACGATGATCGGCTACCTCTTCAACAACATCATGCCCGCCCGGGCCGGCGAGGCCGCCCGCGTCGTCGCGCTCAACCAGCGAGCCGGGACGCCCCCGGCGGAGATCGTCGGCACGGTCGTCGTCGAGCGGGCCTACGACGTCCTCTCGATCCTGATCATCTTCTTCTGCGCCGCGCCCTGGCTGCCCCGGGTCAGCTGGTTGCGTCCGGCCGCTGTCTTCGCCGCCGCGCTGACGGTCGTCTTCGCCGCGACGATCTGGGTCCTCGCGGTCCACGGCGATCGGCCCCTCCGCTTCATCCTGCGGCCGCTCGCCAGGCTGCCCCGGCTCAGCACCGAGCGGGTCGACGCGTTCAGCGCCGAGCTGGCGACCGGCCTCTCCGGACTGCGCGACCGCCGGGTCGCGTTCGAGGCCTTTGCCTGGAGCATCGGGATCTGGTTGGTGAGCGCGCTCTGGGCCTGGATCGTCCTGCTCGCCTTCCAGCCGACGCTCGGCTTCTCGGCCGGCGTCCTCGTGATCGTCGCGCTCGGCCTCGCGATGATCCTCCCGTCGCCGCCGGCCGCGGTCGGCGTCTTCGAGGCCGCGGCGCTGCTCGCGCTGAAGGCCTACGGTGTCTCTCAGACCGCGGCCCTCCCTTATGCTCTGGTCCTCCACGTGGCCAACTTCGTACCGTTCATTCTCGGCGGCGTCCTAACTCTCCAGCTCGGCGCCCGTCGGCCCCACCGGCCGGCTGTGGCAGCTACCTATACTGAGCTGTCACCCGACGGGACTGGAGCGCTCTAGTGGTTGCCCCGAGGAATTCGTAGTGCAGGAGATGGTCATCTATGGCGTGAGCTTCGACATGGTCGGCAAGCAGCCGATCGTGCTCCTGAAGACCGTCGAGGGCAACCGGTTCCTCCCGATCTGGATCGGCCACCCCGAGGCCGCGTCGATCCTGATGAAGCTCCAGGGCGCGACGACGCCTCGGCCGATGACCCACGACCTGCTCTGCTCGATGCTCGGCGAGCTCGAGGTCCGGTGCACCCAGATTGCCGTGACCGAGCTCCGCGAGAACACCTTCTACGCGTCGATCACGTTGAGCGTCAACGGCCGCGAGATGGAGATCGACTCCCGACCGAGCGACGCGATCGCGCTCGCCGTCCGGGCCGGCGCGCCGATCTTCGCCGCCGACGAGGTGATCGCCGAGTCGGCGATCGAGTTCGAGCACGAGGTCGAGGACACCGATGACGTCGTCGAGAAGTTCAAGGAATTCCTTGACCAGGTCTCGCCAGAGGACTTCGGCGCCGGCGAGTCGTAGGACGCTCCGGCGGGCGATCCGGTCGTCGTCGCTCGTCGCCGTCGCGATCTGGCTGGGCGCCACGACGCTCGCCCGCTCGGACCCCGATTTCGGGACGCTCGGCCTCAACCGGACGACGTTCGGATCCGTCGTCTCCCTCGTCACGCCGGCGGCCGGCCTCGCCCAGCCCGCCGACGAGTTCGTCGTCGAGCGCGACGTCCTCCAGAGCGAGAACGCCGATCCCGGCCTGATCCAGGCCGGCGTCTACCGCTCGGGCAGCGGGATCTCGCTCGACAACTGCGGCCCCCATGCCGCGTATGCCGTCTTCACCGAGGTCAAGGCGGCCAACTCGATGGCCTACAGGTGCCAGCTCTACAACGACGTCTCTCCCGGGGCGCTCGTCACGCTCGACATCTTCCGCTTCACGACATCCGGGACCTGGGGGATCCGCGTCAACGGCGCCCCGGCCGGCCCGGCCTCCCGGCTCGGCTTCTCGAAGGCGGCGCCGGCGATCGGAACCGAGATCCAGAGCGCCGGATCCGGCAACCAGTTCTTGACCGAGACCTCGACCCGCTACGACCCGGCCGGGCGGGCCCGGTGGAGCGTCTACACGACGACCGGACGCCACCACGTCCGCAGGGTCACCGGGTCCGACTCGATCTCCGCCTACCCGATGGTCGATCACCTCTGGAAGATCACGCGTCCGCCGTCGCCGGTCACGATCAAGCACAGGCAGCCGTAGATGCGTCGTCTCCGGCGAATCCTCACCACCGCGGCCGGCTTCGTGGTCCTCGTCGCCGGGCTCGCCGCCGTCTTCGCAGCCGGGCTCTTCGTCGCCGCCGGCGGCCTGGGATCGGGAGGCGGCGGCGGCAGGCCAAGGGGCCGCTCGACGTTGCGAGCATCGCGGGAACCGTCACCCGCGGCGCGTCGGCCGTCCTGATCCCCGCGCCCGCGGCACCGGCCGGGGCCCAGCGCCTCCAGGTCACCCTCCCGGCCGCGGCGATCACGCCGCCGCGGGGGAGCGGGCCGCTCCAGACCGACTCGACGACCGCCTCGCTCTACGCCGGCGCCGGCTGGCGGGCGGCGATGATCGCCGGCGTCGCCGCGACCAAGATTCCCCGGCTGACCCAGTACGTCGCGACCGACAAGGCCGGCGGCCAGGCCGCCGGAGCTTCGTTCTATCTCGACGGCTCGGTCCGCACCGCGCCGGGCGCACCGCTCGTCGCCCGGCCGATGCTCGACACGCTCGCCCCGGCGAAGGAGCGCAAGCAGCTCGACGACAACATCGCCGCCCTCAGACGCGGGCTCCCGGCGGGATCGGTCGTCCGCGTCAGCGTCAGGCAGATCGCCGTCGACCCCGCCGCCCACGGCATGGCCTACTCGGTCGCCCTCCGGGTCAAGGACCTCCGCAGACTCCGCTTCCGCTTCGGCGACATCTTCGCCGGCCTCGCGACCGGCCTCGCCCCGGGCCCCGACTCGACGGTCGAAGGCCTCGCCGTCCACGTCGAGGACGCCGCCGGCCGGAGCGCCGGCAGCTGGATCGCGACCCGCTCGGCCGAGGGGACGACGCTCGTCGACCGGCGGGTCCACCTGCCGCGGGTGATGGTCCCCCACATCCATTTCGTCAACGAGACAGGTGGCCCCCAGGCGGTCCCGTCCGCCCCGGCCGGACCCGCCAAGTGAGCGTCGCCCGCCGGCTCGCCCCCCCGTCCCCGCACACCCTCCTGCCGACCCCGGGCCCGACCCCGGGGCCGTCCCCGCGGCCGACCCCGCGCCTGACGCCGGCGAGCGCCCGGCCCGTGGCGAGCGCGCTGGCTCTGCTCGGCGCGATCTGTGCCCTTGCCCTCGCCTCGGCGGCCGTCCCCGCTGACTCCGCTGCCAGGGTCGGCCGGCCGCCCGGCCCGCTGCCAGGGTCGGTCGCGGCCGTCCCCGCTGGCTCCGCCGCCAGGGTCGGCCCGGCTGGCCCGGCGGGACCCGCCGGACGGGTCGGAACGCGTGGACCAGCCGGCCTCGCCGGCTCTGCCGTCCCCGCCCCGGCCGCCGCCGCCCGCCCGGCCGCGTCGACCGTCGTCGTGCCCCGTGTGACCCGGACGCTCGGCCTCGTCGCCGCCTACGCCCGCCTCCACCGGGCAGGCCTCCGGATGGCGGTCCCCGAGGCGTTCTCGCTGCGCTCGCTCTGCCTCCCGACCGCCCGCGCCCAGCGCCCGGCCGCCGGCGTCCGCGTTCCGCGCGGAGCGGCGGTCACCGTCCGCCAGCTGACCTGCTTCCTCGGGAGCCCGGTCGGTGGAGACCAGCGAGCCGCCGTCGTCCCCGACCTCCGCGGACGCCCCGCCAGCGCGGCGGTCGCGTGGGCCGAGCGCAACCAGCTCTACTGGGAGCTCGACCGGCTCCCGCCGCTGCGGCCGTCCACGCGTCCCGGGCTGCTCGACAACTACGTCGTCACCGACCAGCGGCCCGCCGCCGGGTCATTGCTCGCCCGGGGCACGGCCTGTCCCGGCGCGGCGACCGGCTGCTTCGTACCGACGCCCCTCGTCATGCAGGCCCGCGTCCGCCGCTAGGTCTTCCGCTCGGTCATGCCAGCTCCCGCCCCGCGCTCGACCCCTGCCCGGCCCGGGCGAGTCCCGAGTCGAGGATCCGGGCGATCAGCGCGTCGAAGGAGATCCCCGCGGCGTCCGCGGCCTGGGGCAGGAGGCTCGTCTCGGTGAGGCCGGGGATCGCGTTGACCTCGAGCACCTCGAGGCTCCCGGTCCCCGCCTCGAAGATCAGGTCGACGCGGGCGAATCCGTAGCAGCCGATCGCCTCGTAGACGGCGAGCGCCAGCTCCTGCGCCCGTTCGGAGACCCCGTCGGGCAGGACGGCCGGGCAGACGAAGCTCGTCCGGCCGATCTCGTAGCGGGCCGCGAAGAAGTCGTGGAAGCCCTTCTCCCGCGGGACCGCCTCGAGCACCGGGAGCGCCTGCGCGCTGCCGCCGTCGGCGCTCTGGAGGATCGACACCGCGAGCTCGCGTCCGTCGACGAACCGCTCGATCAGGACCTTCCGGTCGTAGGAGAAGGCCGCCACCAGGGCGGCCGGGACGTCGCCTGCCGAGCCGGCGAACTTGACGCCCAGAGCCGACCCCTGGCCGGCCGGCTTGACGACCAGCGGGAAGCCCAGCCGCTCCTCGATCGCCGGCAGCGCCCGCGCGGCACCGAGCTCCTTGAAGGCCGTCTCGTTGAACGCGTAGAAGTCCGGCGTCGGCAGCCCGGCGTCGATCATCGCGTGCTTGGCGAGGACCTTGTCCGAACAGTGGATGCACGCCGAGACGCCCGACGCCGTGTACGGGATCCCGAGGATCTCGAGCAGCTCCTGGACCGTCCCGTCCTCGCCGTCTCGCCCGTGGAGCGCGATGAACGCGATCTCCGGCTCGGCGGCCTCGAGCCGCTCGACCAGATCCCCGCCGACGTCGATGTCGATCGCCTCGTGGCCGAGGCGCTCGAGCGCGTCCTGGACCCGGGCGCCCGACTTCAGCGACACCTGGCGCTCGAGCGACAGACCTCCCCGGAGCAGGGCGACCCGCGCCATCAGCCCGTCCCGACCAGCCCGATGCCAGCGAGCCGGGCGTTGCGCGTCATCAGCCGCGCCGCTTCTGCCCTCGCCGGGCCTCCCGCTCGCCGCGGGCGCGGCGTGGCAGCTCGAGGACGTCGGCCAGCTCGGGGTCACCGTCGCCCAGCCTCGTCTCGTCCAGGCTCGGCTGCTCCGGCTCGCCGACATCCAGCTCGCCTGTCGCGACCCGGGCGCCTGACTCGCGCCGGGCGCCTGTCTCGTGCGGCGCGCCGGGCTCGCGGGGGGCGCCGGGCTCGCGGGGCGCGCCGGGCTCGCGGGGCGCGCCTGTCTCGCGTGGGGCGCCTGTCTCGCGCGGGGCGCCGGGCTCGCGGGGGGCGCCGGGCTCGCGGGGGGCGCCGGGCTCGCGGGGGGCGCCTGTCTCGTATGGGGCGCCGGGCTCGCGGGGGGCGCCTGTCTCGCGGGGGGCGCCGGGCTCGCGGGGGGCGCCTGTCTCGTATGGGGCGCCTGTCTCGCGCTTGGCGCCGGGCTCGCGGGGGGCGCCGGGCTCGCGGGGGGCGCCTGTCTCGTATGGGGCGCCGGGCTCGCGGGGGGCGCCTGTCTCGCGGGGGGCGCGCTGTCTCGTATGGGGCGCCTGTCTCGCGCCTGGCGGGCTCGCGGGGGGCGCCTGTCTCGTGCGCGGCGCCCGACTCGCGGCGCCCGACGACGCCCGTCCGCGGTGGCCCGGCCGCGCCCGACGGACGCGGCAGGACGCCTGCCCGAGCCGGCCGGCCGCCGAGCTCGGCCGGCGTCCCCGAGACGGCCCCGTAGAGGGCCACCTGCGCGGCGATCGTCTTGCCGATCCGTCTGATCCCCTCGCGAATCCGGTCCTCGCTGACGCCGGAGAAGTTCAGCCGCATCGACGAGCCCCCCCGGCCGTCGATGTAGGCGGCCGCACCCGGCACGAAGGCGACCTTCTCGTCGAGCGCCCGAGCCAGGAGGTCGGTCGTGTCGATGTAGTCGGGGAGCGTCGCCCAGATGAACAGGCCGCCCTGCGGATGGGTCCAGCTGGCCTGGGCCGGGAAGTGCTCGGACAGGGCGTCGAGCATCACGTCGCGACGGCGGCGATAGAGCTCCCGGAGGGCCGCGATGTACTCGAGCCACCCGCCGGTCTCGAAGTACGCGGAGACGAAATGCTGGGTCGTCGACGACGAGCAGAGGTCGGCCGCCTGCTTGCCCAGGTTCATCTTCGCCAGCACCGGCCGCGGCGCGACCGCCCAGCCGAGGCGCAGGCCGGGCGAGAGGATCTTCGAGAACGTCCCGAGGTAGATCACGAGGTCCCCGCCGTCGAGCGAGCGCAACGTCGGCAGGGGCTCGCCCTCGTAGCGGAGCAGGCCGTACGGGTTGTCCTCGAGGACGAGCAGCTCCCGCTCCCGCGCGATCGCGATCAGCCGCCGTCTGCGGGCCAGCGACATCGTCACCCCGCCGGGGTTCTGGAAGGTCGGAATCGTATAGATGAACTTCGGCCTTCGGCCTTCGTTTGACAGGGCCTCGAGGGTCGCCTCGAGCGCGTCGATCCGCATCCCGTCGGAGTCCATCTCGATCTGGATCACGTCGGCCTCATACGAGCAGAAGGTCGGCACGGCGCCGGGGTAGGTCGGCGCCTCGGCGATGATCACGTCGCCCGGATCGATCAGCGCCTTGCAGACCAGGTCGATGACCTGCTGGCCGCCCGTCGTGACGAGGATCTCCTCGCGCGAGACGCCCATCCCCTCGGCGGCCATCACCTCGATCACGCAGTCCTTCGCCCCCGCGAGCCCCTCGGTCGGCCCGTACTGGAGCGCCCGGGCGGTCGAGTCGGCGGCGACCCGGCCCATCACCCGCTCGAAGAGCTCCGGCGAGAAGGTCGACGTGTCGGGGAGGCCGCCGGCCAGCGAGATCACCTCGGGGTGCTCGGTGATCGCCATCAGGTCGCGCATCGCCGACGAGCGCATCATCCGCGTGCGGGCGGCGAACAGGCCGGTGTAGCGCTCGAGCTCGTGCGACGCCGCCCGCTGGGGCCGGCGGGGCTCGGATGACGCCGCGGGCTCGGTCGTCTCGACGCCCGGTTGCGCCGGTCCGCGGGCCGTGTGTGTCATGTCGGTGTCCGCGGGGCGCTGTGCCGCTCCGCGGTCGGGGCCGTCGTCTATCGTCATGGCCCCTGAACCGTAGCGGACGACAAAACTGACCCCTTGAACTCCATCCTCTACATCGCCCAGGGCGTCGGGCTCGCCGCCGCGGCCGGCCTGCGGCCGTTCTTCCCGGCACTGCTGGCCGGCGTGGTCGCGGCCGACGACCTCGGCCTCACCCACCGCCTGGCGCTGGATTTCGCCCACACCGACTACTCGTTTCTCCAGTCGATGGTCTTCCTGCTCGCCGTCGTCGTCCTCCTCGGCCTCGCCTTCTTCTTCCAGCGTCGCCTCGGCGCCGAGCGCTTCGAGACCGGGCCGGTCGGGTCGGCCGTCGCCGGGGCCGGCCTCGGCGTCGGCGCCCTGCTCTTCGCGGCCGTCCTCGCCGAGCATCACGACAGTCCGTGGATCGGTCTCGCCGCCGGCCTGCTGTGCGCCGGCCTCGCCCAGTTCGCCGCCCGCGGTCCGCTCCAGCGGGCCCGCGCCCGTCTGGCCGAGGGGGCGACCCGCGATGCCGTGGCGGTCTACGTCGACACCGCGGCCCTCCTCCTCGCGGCCCTCGCGATCTTCGTCCCGCCGGTCTCCTTCGTCGCCCTCGCGTTCTTCGCCCGGCTGCTCTACGGCACCCGCCGCCGGGAGGGCGAGAAGTACGCGGGCCTGCGCATCCTGCGGTGAAGAAGAAGCTGATCCTCGTCGTGATCGACGGCGCCAAGCCGGCGATGCTCGACCGAACGATCGCCGACGGCCGGGCCCCGATCCTCGAGCTCCTGATCGAGCGGGGCACCTACGTCCGGGATGTCGTCGCCGTCTTCCCGTCGGTCACGCCCGTCTGCGCCGCCTCGATCGTCACCGGCGTCGGCCAGGACCGCCACCTGATCCCGTCGATGAACTGGTTTCACCGGGGAGAGGGCCGCTACGTCGAGTACGGGTCGAGCTTCCGGGCGTCCCGCCGGTTCGGACTCGCCCGCCAGCTGACCGACACGATCTACAACATGAACCGCGTCCACCTCGCCGCCGACCAGCTGACGATCTTCGAATCGCTCGACGACGCCGGGATCCGCACGGCCGGGACGACCTACCTGATGTACCGGGGCCGATTCCGCCACGAGCCGTCGCTCGAGACCCCGCTGACCCGCTTCGCCTCCCGGACGCTGATCCGCCACCCGGTGATGGGGCCCCGCGAGCTCTTCTACGCCGACATCTTCGCCAGCCGGGAGACCGGCTGCCGCGGCCTCGTCGGGATGCCGGGGATCCGCGACCAGCACTCCGGCTGTGTCGGCGAGTACCTCGTCGAGCACGACCTCTTCGACTTCATGCTCTTCTCCCTCCCCGACAACGACGCCCATTCCCACAAGCACGGGCCCCACGCCCAGGTCGACTCGATCGCCTTCGCCGACACCCAGCTCGCCCGCCTCGTCGAGGCAGCCGGCGGACGCGAGGCCTTCCTGGCCGACCACGCGGTGATCGTCGTCGCCGACCACGCCCACGGCGCGATCGAGCGGTCGGTATCGCTGGCCGACGAGCTCGCCGACTTCCCGACCCTCCAGCCGTCGGACTCCCGCCCCGAGCACGCCGAGATCGCCCTCTGCCCGGCCCAGCGCTCGGCGATGATCTACCTGCTCAGCGACGGCCGGGCCCGGCTCGAGGAGATCGTCGCCAAGGCCCGCTCGATTCCCGGCGTCGACCTCGTGATGTGGCGCGAGGACTCCTTCGACGGCCGGCACGCCGTCCTCGCCGGCGAGCGGGGCGAGCTGCGCTTCGCGCCGGGCGGCGACCACCGCGATCTCCGCGGCCGGCGCTGGCGCCTCACCGGCAGCCTCGAGACGGTCGACGCCCGGATCGACGCCGGCGTCTTTCGCAGCGATCACTACCCCGACGTGCTCGGTCGCGTCTGGGACGCCCTCGCCTGCCCGACCTCCGGCGAGATCCTCCTCTCGGCGGCTCCGGCCTACGAGTTCTGCGACTGGGGCGGCGCCCACCACGTCGGCGGCGGGAGCCACGGGTCGCTCCACGCGAGCGACTCCCTCGCCCCCCTGATCTACACCGGACTCGACGGCGACCCGCCGCCCGACCGCGACCAGTGGTCGATCAAGGACATCGCTCCCCTCGTCCTCGGCCACTTCGGTCTCTCGCCCGCGGCGATCGGCCCCGGCCGGGAGGGACGCCCGGCGGCCACGACGAGTCCGGTGGCCCCCGCTTGAGGCTGGCGCTCCTCGCCGCCCTGCTCGCCGGCCTCGTCCTCCCGGCGGCCGGCCTCGCGAGCGGGGCCGGAGTGGCGAGCGGTCCGGCCGGCGGCGGTGCGAAAGCGGCGTCCCAAGCGCGGCCGAAGCCCGGTAGGACTGGGGTTGCGGCGGCCGGTCTGCGGGGGACGACCGGCAGGACTGGGCTGGCCGCGGGGGTTGCGGCCGGTCTGCGGGGGACGACCGGCCCGGGCGTGCTGGCCGCGGGGGTTGCGGCGGCCGCTCTGCGGGGGACGACCGGCCGGACCGGGCTGGCCGCGGCGGCTGTGATACCCGGCGCGTCGGGCACGGCCGGTCGGACCCGACCGGCGACGGCCGTTGCGACGACGTCGATCCCGCCCGGCCACTCGACCCTCACCTCGCCGGCCTCCGGCCCCTGACGATCGGCCCGGCCCAGCTCTATCGCCCGATCCTGCTCGACCGCCGGCCGCCGTTCCACGTCCGCACGCCCAACCAGGTGATCGTGATCGCCGCCCGCATCCCCCAGGTCGCCGCCGTCCTGCGGTCCGATCCCACGGCCTACCCCGTCGCCTACGAGAAGGGTGCCGCCCAATGGCAGGTCAGCTACTTCTCCCGCGCCGGCAAGGAGGTCGCCCAGGTCCTGATCGACGACCAGACCGGCCGCGTCCGCGAGGCATGGACCGGCTTCTGGGTCGCCTGGACGATGGCCCGCGGCTACCCCGGGGCATTCGGCCGCCGGGTCAACGCCCTCTACGTCTGGATCCCCCTCAGCCTCCTCTTCCTCGTCCCCTTCGTCGACTGGCGCCGCCTGCGCCGCCTGCTGCACCTCGACCTCCTCGCCCTCTGGTCCTTCTCGGTCTCGCTCGCCTACTTCAACCACGGCGACATCCGCCAGTCGGTCCCCCTCGTCTACCCGCCGCTCGTCTACCTGCTCGGCCGCATGCTCTCGATCGGACTCCGCCGCCGCGCCCGCTCGCCCGGCCCGCTCCGCCTCTCGGTGCCCGTCTCCTGGCTGACGATCGGCCTCGTCTTCCTGATCGGCTTCCGGATCGCCCTCAACGTGACCGACTCCAACGTGATCGACGTCGGCTACGCCGGCGTGATCGGCGCCCAGAAGATCGTCGCCGGCCAGCCGCTCTACGGGAGCTGGCCCACCGACAACCCCCGCGGCGACACCTACGGACCCGTCTCCTACGAGGCCTACGTCCCCTTCCTCGAGGCCTTCGGCTTCTCCGGCCGGTGGGACGACCTCCCGGCCGCCCACGCCGCGTCGATCGTCTTCGACCTCTGCGCCATCGCCCTCCTCTTCCTGATCGGCCGGATGATCCGCGGCCCGACGCTCGGAATCTGCCTGGCCTACGCCTGGGCGGCCTTCCCGTTCACGCTGCTGGCGACCGAGAGCAACACCAACGACGGCCTCGTCGCCGCCCTCCTCCTCGCCACGCTGCTCTTCGCCGCCCGGCCGGTCCGTCGCGGCGTGCTCGGCGCCCTGACCGGCCTGACCAAGTTCGCCCCCCTCGCCCTCGCCCCGCTGCTCGCGACCCACGGTCTCCACGCCATGCCGACCGCCCGCCGCCGAGCCACCGCACTCGCGCTGTTCGGCGTCGCCTTCGTCGCGACCGTGCTCCTCGTCTCGCTCCCCGGCCTCGCCCACGACTCGCTCTCTGCGATCTACGACCGGACGATCTCCTACCAGGCCACCCGCCCCGCCCCGTTCTCGGTCTGGGGCCTCTACGGCGCCCCCCAATGGGCCCAGACCGCCATCCAGCTCGCCGGCGTGATCCTCGCCCTCGGCCTCGCCGCCGTCCCCCGCCGGGCCGACGTGATCGGCCTGGCCGCACTCTGCGCCGCGATCCTGATCGCCATCGAGCTCGGTGTCACCTACTGGTTCTACCTCTACATCCCCTGGTTCTTCGCCGCCGCGATGATCGCCCTGCTCGGCCGCTACGGACCCGAGCGCGAAGCCGGCCCCGACCTCGGCGACGACGCCGCCGACGAGACCCCGCTCGCGCTGATCCCCGCGCCCGCCGCCTGACCCCTGCCCGCCTGCCCGACCCCCGGCTCGCCAGCCTGCCGGGCCGCCGCCGCGTCCCCCCGCCGACCGGTCAGAAAAATCTAGATCTGGAAGCGCCCGTCGCGGTAGATCACCCGCCGCTCGCCCCCGCGCAGCGTCGCCGTCACGGTCCGGTCGGTGGTCGACACGATGTCGGTGTGGACGCTCGAGTCGTTGAATCCCAGCCGCGCCCACTCCGCCTTGTCGACGCCGTCCGGATTCCCCGCGTAGCAGTCGTGGTAGGCCGACCCCAGCGCGATGTGCGTGTTCCCGAACGGTCCGCCCACGTTCTCGTCGTAGAGCGTCTCGGCCATGAACTTCGTGATCCGCGAGAACCGGCTGTCGGTCATCGAGAACTCGCCGACCTTGTTCGCGTTCTCGGTTGCCACCATCTCCTTGAGGACGTCCTCGTTCTCGTCGGCGCTCGCCTTCACGACGACCCCGTCTGAGAACTCCAGGCGGATCCCCCGGATCAGGTTTCCGTACCGGTAGAGCGGCTGGTTGAACGCGATCCAGCCGTTCGTCCCCCGCCAGTCCGGGCTCGTGAAGATCTCGAAGCTCGGGATGTTGCGCCCGCTCCCCCCGATCCACCGCCGCGCCTCGCCGAGTGAGATCCGCAGGTCGACGTCCTCGCCCTCGACGTGCACCCGCTCGATCTCGAGCCCGTCCAGCCGGCCGACGTAGTCGGTGATCTGCCGGCTGACGTCCTTCCACCGGGCGATCGGGTCCTCGTCGTCGAGGAAGCACGCGTCGATGATCTGCTGCCAGTACTCCTCTTCCGAGAGGCCCGCCTCGGCGGCCATCGCCGGCGTGCCGTAGAGCCCGAGCGTCCACGTGAACCTGCCCGCGCTCTCCTTCTCGGTCCGCCAGTCCATCAGTGGCTTCATCGCCCGGCCGGCACGCATGATCTTCTTCGGCTCGACGCTCTTGAGCGCCTGCGGGTCGGTCGTCGAGATGATCGCGATCTGATGGTCGAGCTCGTCGATCATCCCCCGCATCAGCCGCTTCGGGAAGAAGTCCAGCTGGTCGGCGGAAGCCAGCTCGAAGAACGCCTTGCGGAGGTTCGCCGGGTCGGCGTCGTCTGGCAGGTACTGCCCGATCGCGTGGCCGCCCGAGCGCCAGATCGCCTTGTGGACCTCCACGTAGAGCGGCCGGGCCGACTCGTGGCCCGCGACCCGGACGACGTCGCCCGGCTTGATCCCGCTCCCGCCGCCCAGCGCGAAGTCGACGAAGACCCTCGCGTAGCGCTCGAGGATCTCCTGGGGTGGTGTGTAGGCCATCTCGATCTCCTCCTCCCGGCGGTGTTCCCGCCCGGACTTTCGCGGTTCAATCCGACGGCATCAGAATCTGCTCGATCGACTCCGCCCGCAGGGCCACCGCCCCGCGGACGAACACCCCCATCACCCACGGGTCGTCCTCCGAGGTCGAGAAGCGGACCGGCATCTGCGTGACCAGCGACTCCAGGGCCTGCTCCCGCTTGACCCCGATCACCCCGCCCCGCGGCCCGGTCATCCCGACATCGGTGATGTACGCCGTGCCCTCCGGCAGGACGCGGCCGTCGGCCGTCGGGACGTGCGTGTGCGTGCCGACGACCATCGTCACCCGCCCGTCGAGGTGCCAGCCCATGCCGACCTTCTCGCTCGTCGCCTCCGCGTGCATGTCGACCAGCACGTGGTCGACCTTCCCCCGCAGATCCGCGAGGATCCCGTCGACCTCGCTGAACGCCGATCGGCCCGCCTTCAGGTAGAGGTTGCCCGACAGGTTGATCACGCCCAGGCGGATCCCCCCCCTCTCGACCACGCAGTGACCCCGACCCGGCTGGCCCCGGAGGTAGTTCGCCGGCCGGACGATCCGCGGCTCCCGATCGAGGTACGGGTAGATCTCCCGGTGGTGGTAGGCGTGGTTGCCGAGCGTGATCGCGTCGACTCCCGCCCCGAGCAGCTCGTCCGCGAGCTTCGGCGTGATGCCCAGCCCACCGGCGATGTTCTCCGCGTTGACGACGACGAACGTCGGCTCGAAACGCTCCCGGAGCCCCGGCAGCGTCCGCAGAAGAGCACGCCTCCCGACGCTTCCGACGACATCCCCGAGAAAGAGGATCGAGGCCTCTGTCGGTTGAGCGAAACCAGTCAACCCCGCGAGCCTAGTCTCCCGCGGCGTCGGTTGTGCGCTCCCGCGGCCGATTCTGCTTGGACTGGCCCCGTCCGGGGGCATACTCTCTCCGATGGGTCCGATCGGCGTCAGCATCGACGAGCCGCCGCCCAGGCCGGATGCGACGGTCGAGCTCCCGCCCGGCGTCGTCCTCCCCCCGCCCGCCTTCCCGCCGCCCCCCGAGCCCCTGCTGCTCGCCCGCAACGTCCAGCTCGTCCTCCTCCTGCTCGGCGTGCTCGGCGTCTGGGCGGCCGTCCGCGCCGCCCGCGGCGTCGTCCTCCTCTTCATCGTCGCCGCCCTGATCGCCCTGATCCTCAACCCCGTCGTCGCCCGCCTCCACCGCCACCGGGTCCCCCGCGGTCTCGCCGTCCTCCTCGTCTACCTCACGTTCTTCGCCTCCCTCTTCGGCATCGGCTACCTCCTCTCCTCGCCGATCTCGACCCAGGTCGGGTCGTTTCGCAAGAACGTCCCCGACCTCGTCAACCAGGCCAATCGGCGGCTCGCCTCGACCCAGCACTTCTTCGACACGAAGGGCATCCACATCGGCCTCGTCAAGCAGGGCGGGACGGCCCTCCAGACGCTCCAGGGCCAGCTCGTCAAGGGCTCGAGCTCGCTCGTCTCCTTCAGCGAGACGCTCGTCACCAAGGCCGCCAGCGTCTCCCTCGACCTCGTCCTGATCCTCGTCCTCAGCGTCTACATGCTCGTCTACGGTGCCCAGATCGGCGTTCTCGTCCGAACCCTGATGCCCGGCGACGGGTCCCCAGAGGACGACTATCCGCTCCGCGTCCAGCGGGCCGTCTCCGGCTACATCCGCGGCCAGCTCCTCTTCAGCCTCGTGATGGGCACGACCGCCGGCCTCGCCCTCTACCTGTTCGGCCTGATCGGGATCTTCCCCGACGGACGGACCTACGCTCTCGCGTTCGGCTCCTTCTTCGGTGTGATGGAGCTCGTCCCGTTCATCGGCCCGATCCTCGGCGCGATCCCCCCGATCGTCGTCGCCCTCTTCGCCGACCCCCTCACCGCGCTCTGGGTCGGCCTCCTCTTCCTCACCCTCCAGCAGCTCGAGGGCCACGTCGTCGCGCCGCAGATCTTCAGCCACGCCCTCCGCATCAACCCCCTTCTGGTGATCTTCGCGCTCCTCTTCGGCAACGCCGTCTACGGCCTCGTCGGCGCCCTGATCGCCCTCCCCCTGGCCGCTGTCGTCCGCGAGACGGTGCTCTACCTCCGCCGCCACGTCGTCCTCGAGGCGTGGGGCAATGCGTCAGGAACCCGCTCACCCGGGTAGCCTCGCGCCGATGTCCGACGCCCCGGCGACCATCGACGAGCCCGAGACCGCCGGCGGCCCACCGCTCGAGGTCGACGGTATCGGCATGCGCTTCGGCGACCGCGATGCCCTCACCGACGTCAGCTTCGCCGTCGCCCCCGGCGAGCTGCTCGCGATCATCGGGCCCAACGGAGCCGGCAAGACGACCCTGCTCTCGATCCTCGCCGGGATCCGTCGCCCGACCGCCGGCACCGTGACCCGCCGGCCCGGGGACGGCGGCCAGGTCGGCAGGGTCGGCTGGGTTCCCCAGCAGACGGCGGTCTACGAGAAGCTCTCGGTCGCCGAGAACCTCCGCCTCTTCGCCCGGCTCGAGCGGCTCGCCGACCCCGAGGCCGAGGTCGGCCGGATGCTCGAGCAGACCGATCTCGTCGATCGCGCCGACGACGAGCTCGGCAGCCTCTCCGGCGGCAACCGCCAGCGCGTCAACATCGCGGTCGGCCTGCTCGGCGACCCGGTCGTGCTGCTCCTCGACGAGCCGTCGGCCGCGCTCGATCCCCGCCAGCGCCAGCGCCTCTGGCGGTTCATCTCCGGCCTCGCCGACCGCGGCACCGGCGTCGTCTTCGCGACCCACGACATCGCCGAGGCCGAGCGTCACGCCCGGCGGATCCTCGTCCTCGCCGACGGCGAGCTCGTCTTCAGCGGCACGCCCGCGATGCTCAAGGCCGCCGTCGCGCTCGACGGCCAGCCCGCCGAGACCGACCTCGAGGAGGCCTTCGTCGCCTTCCTCCAGCGCAAGGGCCACTGACGTGCGGGTGCCGCGGGTGGGGCGGGCGCGGCCGGTGGGGCCGGGGGCGGCGGGGTCGAGGGCGGAGCCGGCGGGCCCGAGGGCGGTGGGGGTGCGATGCGCTGGCTGCTGATCAAGGACCTCCAGATCCTCCGGCGCTCGCCGCTGCTGGTCGGGCTGTTGATCGTCTATCCGGTCGTGATCGCCCTGCTGATCGGCTTCGCCCTCTCGCGGGCGCCCGACAAGCCACGGGTCGCCGTGCTCAACGAGATCCCGGCCGGCCAGCTGGCGATCGACGTCGGCGGGCAGAAGGTCGACATCTCCGGCTACTTCAAGGAGCTCTTCGCCGCCGTCTCGCCGATCTACGTCCACTCCCGCGGCCAGGCCCTCGCCGATGTGCGCTCGGGCGCGGCGCTCGGGACGATCGTGATCCCCGCCGACTTCACCAGCCGCCTCTCGAGCGGCCTCCAGTCGGCCGAGGTCGAGGTGATCTACAACGGCGACGCCGTCGAGCAGTCGTTCGCCCAGTCGACGATCTCGGCGAAGCTTTCGGCGGCCAACACCGCCCTCGCGACCCGGCTGGCCCAGGTCGCCGGAGGCTACGTCGACCTGCTGCGGACCGGCGGCCAGCTCAGCGCGTTCGGCACGACCGTGAAGATCCTCGGCCTCAACGCCAGCAACGCCGCCCTCGGCTCGGCGATCGGTGGTCTACCGCTCAACTCGCCGGTCCGCGCCAGCCTCGTCCCGGTCGCCCGCTTCACGTCGCTCGGCGCGGCCGACCTCGGCTTCGCCAAGCTCCTCCTCCAGACGATCGCCAACCCGATCCAGGTTCACACGTCGCTGCTCGCCGGCCGCCGCACCCCGCTCAACGCCTTCGCCGTCCCGCTCGCGGTCTCGGTCTCCCTGATGTTCGTCTGCGTCCTGCTCGCCGCCGGGATGCTCTCGCTCGAGCGCGAGGCCAACACCTTCGCCCGGCTGACCCGCGGACTCGTCTCCGGGACCGGCGTGCTCGTCGAGAAGGCCCTGCTCGCGGCCGGCTGCGCCTTCGTCGTGACGCTCGTGATGCTCTGCGGGATCGGCGCCTTCGTCCACCTCGACTGGACCCGCTTCCCCCTGTGGGCGCTCGCGATCGCCGTCAGCGGGCTCGCCTTCTCGGCGCTCGGCGTCGCGATCGGCAGCCTCGCGCGCGAGGTCCGTGCCGCCTCGCTGCTCGCCTTCCTGCTCGCCCTCCCGCTCGCCTTCATGGCCCTCGTTCCGAGCGGGTCGGTCTCCGGTGGGCTCTACGCGGTGATCTCGGTCGTCTCGGCGATCTTCCCGTTCAAGGCCGGCCTCCAGGCGATCGATGCCGCGGTCAACGGGTCTCAGCCGGGGATCCTCACCTCGATGGCCCATCTCGCCGCCCTCGTCGTCCTGTTCGCGGCCGCAGCCCGCTTCGGCCTGCGGCGCTTCACCCACTGAGTAGCGCGCCGGGCTGCCGGGGTCGGGACGGATTGGCAGCGGCGGTACGATGGGTGCTTCGATGGCCTTTCCCCAGACCCGACTCCGCCGGCTGCGCCGGACCGATCTCCTGCGTGGGCTCGTCCGCGAGACCGAGCTCTCGGCGTCCCGGCTGGTCGCCCCGATCTTCGTCGAGGCCGGGCTCGACGGCCGCGCCCCGGTCGCTTCGATGCCGGGCGTCGAGCGGCTCTCGCTCTCCCAGGCGGTCGACGACGCCGGCGAGCTCCACGCGCTCGGCCTGCCGGGCGTCGTGCTGTTCGGGATTCCGGCCGACAAGGACGCCGACGGGTCGGGGGCCTGGGACGACGAGGGCGTCGTGGCGCTGGCGGTCCGGGCGATCAAGAAGGCCTACCCCGAGCTGCTCGTGATCACCGACGTCTGCCTGTGCGAGTACACGACCCACGGCCACTGCGGGGTCCTCCGAGCGGACGGGGGCATCGAGAACGATCAGACGATCGAGCTGCTCGCCCGCGTCGCCCTCAGCCACGCGCGGGCGGGGGCCGACATCGTCGCCCCGAGCGACATGATGGACGGCCGGGTCGGGGCGATCCGCAGGGAGCTCGACAGCGAGGGCTTCGAGGACGTCGCCCTGATGGCCTACGCGGCGAAGTTCGCCTCGGCCTTCTACGGGCCGTTTCGCGAGGCGGCCGGCTGCACTCCGGCATTCGGCGATCGACGGGCCTACCAGATGGATCCGGGCAACGCCCGCGAGGCGGTCCGCGAGGCTCTGCTCGACGAGGACGAGGGCGCCGACTTCCTGATGGTCAAGCCCGCCGTCGCCTATCTCGACGTGATCGCCGCGATCCGGGCGGCCAGCCGCCTGCCGGTGGCTGCCTACAACGTGAGCGGCGAGTACGCGATGGTCAAGGCCGCTGCCGCAGCGGGCGCGATCGACGAGCGGGCCGTCGTGCTCGAGACGCTGACCGGGATCCGCCGCGCGGGTGCCGACATCATCATCACCTACCACGCCAAGGATGTCGCCAGATGGCTCAAGTAGCGCCGAAGGTCCGCAGCCGCAAGGACGGGTCCGCCGTCCCGCTCGACGCGCTCGACAAGCGCCTGATGAACCTGATGCAGGGCAGCTTTCCGCTGCACCCGCGCCCCTACGCCGCGGTCGCCGCGGCCGCCGACGTCACCGAGGACGAGGCGATGGACCGGGTCGCGCGGCTCGTGCGCGAGCGGATCATCCGCCAGATCACGCCGATCTACGACACCCGGGCACTCGGCTACGGATCGATGCTCGTGGCCGCGAAGGTCGACCCGGGGAATCCGTGGGTCCCGGCCAAGATCATCAACGGCCATCCGGGCGTCTCGCACAACTACCTTCGCAACCACGAGTTCAACATGTGGTTCACGCTGGCGGTCGAGAGCGACTCGAAGCTCGGCCTCCAGGGCACGCTCGACGTCCTCCAGGAGCTCACCGGCGCCGAGTCGATCCGCCAGCTGCCGACGCTCCAGCTGTTCAAGATCCGCATGGACCTCGAGATGGAGGGCGGCACCGGCGCCCTCTCGTCGCCCGGCGTGGAGCAGGAGCCGGTCGATCTCGAGCCGGTCGCCTATGACGACCGCGACGTGGAGGTGATCCGGGCCACCCAGGGCGACATGCCGATCTGCGCCGAGCCGTACGCGCCGGCGGCCGACCGGCTCGGGATGCCGGTCGAGGAGCTCTTGACGCACATGGCGGGGATGCGCGACCGCGGCCTGCTGCGGCGGGTCGCCGCGATTCTCTTCCACCGCCGGGCCGGCTTCTCGGCCAACGGGATGGGCGTCTGGAAGGTCCCCGCCGACCGGATCGAAGAGCTGGGCCCGCGGATGGCCTCGTTCCGGGGAATATCGCACTGCTACGAGCGACCGACCTACGAGGACTGGCCGTACTCGGTCTTCACGATGGCCCACGGCCGCTCCAAGGAGGAGTGCGACGCCGTGCTCGACGCGATCGCCGAGAACACGGGGATCCACGAGCGGGCGACCCTGTACTCGTCGACCGAGTTCAAAAAGGTCCGGCTCATGTACTTCACTGATGAGTTCAAGGAGTGGGAGGGGTTGTACGGGTAGGAGTCAGTGAGCCGGCGCACGCTTCTACGGCGCCCCGGCTCGCTTCGCTCGGGGGGCGCCTTCGGCGCGCACGCCGGCTCACTGCCCCCCGCCGCGCGGCCGCGCCGTTGGTTGAGCCGTTCAGTGGCATTCGCCGGTGAGTGATGGTGGGGGCTGCGCTGTTTGGTGGTGGGGTCCGCTGCGTGGCGGTGGACTGCGCGTCCGGTCGGTGGGGCGGTGGGTGGGTGGCGGCGAGGGCCGGGGGTTGTGGCTCGATAGGGTGAAGTGGCCTTGTCTGCCGCCGGTCCAGCTCTTGTTGACAGCCGTTCGGCGGAGCTTTATGCGCGGGCGGTGGCGGCGGTTCCGGGTGGGGTGAACTCTCCGGTTCGGGCGATGCGGGCGATCGGACGCGATCCGTTGTTCGTGGCCAGGGGGGAGGGGGCGGAGCTGGTCGACGTCGACGGGAATCGGTTCGTCGACTACGTGTGTTCTTGGGGGCCTCTGATCGCGGGGCATGCGCATCCGGACGTGATTGCGGCGATCGCGGCGGCCGCTGGTCGGGGGACCAGCTTCGGGGCGCCGACGGAGGGCGAGGTCGAGCTTGCCGAGGAGGTCGCTCGGCGGGTCCCGGGGGTCGAGATGTTGCGGAGCACGTCGTCGGGGACCGAGGCGGCGATGACGGCGGTGCGGATCGCGCGGGCGGCGACCGGGCGGGAGGTGATCCTGAAGTTCGCGGGCGCCTACCACGGGCATTCGGACGGCCTGCTGGCCGACGCGGGATCGGGCCTCGCGACGCTCGGGCTGCCGGCGAGCCCGGGGGTTCCGGCGGCGGTCGCGGCGCTGACCGTCGTGGTTGGGTGGAATGACGCGGAGGCGCTGGTCGCGGCGACCGAGCAGCACGAGCTGGCGGCGATCATGGCGGAGCCGTGCGCCGCGAACATGGGCCTCGTACCGCCGGCCGCGGGTTTCCTCGAGCTGCTTCGGAGTCGGGCGACCGAGACGGGGGCGTTGCTCGTCTTCGACGAGGTGATCACGGGTTTCCGGGTGGCGAGGGGAGGCATGCAGGAGCTCAGCGGAGTCGAGGCCGACCTGACGGTGATGGGCAAGATCATCGGTGGCGGGCTGCCGGCGGCGGCGGTCGGCGGTCCGCGCCGGTTGATGGAGCTGCTGGCGCCGGCGGGGTCGGTGTACCAGGCGGGAACGCTGTCGGGCAATCCGCTGGCGGTGGCGGCCGGGCTCGCGACGCTGGGCCTGCTCGACGAGGCTGCGTACGGCCGGCTGGCGGCGACGACCGACGCGCTGGCATCGGGTCTGCGGGCGGCGGCGGGCTCGCGGGAGATCCGGATCCAGAGCGCGCCGGGGCTCCTGACGGTGTTCTTCGGCGGCGAGCAGGTCGACGACCTGGCGGGGGCGCAGGCGTGTGACCTTGGGGCACACGCCGCCTGGTGCCGTGAGCTGCTCGCGCGCGGGGTCTACGCGCCGCCGTCCCAGTTCGAGGCGTGGTTCCCGTCGCTCGCCCACCGCCCGGAGCATGTCGAGCGGACCGTCGAGGCGGCGGCCGCGGCGTTTGCGGCCGTCGATTCGGGTCGTCGGCGGTGAGCACGGTCGGCGCGGTCGGCGCGGTCGGCGCGGTCGGGGCGCTCGAGCGCCTGCGCGACGAGTTGCGGGCCGGGGGCGGCCTGCTTGCGGGCGAGCTGCTCGAGCGGGGCGACGAGCCGGCCGGCGCGGTTGGGGGGCCGACGGACACGGTGAGCCCGGCGGTCGGCGCCGGCGGCCGGTCTCCGGGCGCGGTGGCCGCCGGCGGACCCCGGGCTGCGGCGGCGGCTGGGGAATACGAGTTTCTGGTCGAGGCGATCTACGAGGGCTACCTCCTCCACTACGAGGCTCCGCGCCTCTTCCGCCAGGGTGACCCGGACATGGCCCTGCTCGTCGGCGACCGTCTCTACGCACTCGGGCTCGAGCGGCTCGTGGCGTTGGGGGACATTGCGGCGGTCGTGGAGCTCTCGGATGTGATTTCCCTGTGCGCGCTCGTTCACGCGCGAGGCCACGGCGAGCTCGCCGGCCCGATCTGGTCGGCCGGCGCTCGGGCCGTCGGCTGGGGGTCGAGTCCGGCGCACGCGACGGCCAAGGGGCTCGTCGAGTCCGACGACGACGGGGCCGGGGCGGCCCTCGAGGCGGCCGCGGGGTCGCCGGGGTATTCGTGACGATATTCTTCGTCGAGCCTCCTCCCAGCCGGAGTTCCAGTGGCCGAGACTCGCAAGAGCCCGAAATCCAAATACACGACTGACAACAATTTCCCGGGGGCGTTCCCGGGCGAGACGGTTACGCGTCGGCGCTTCATGACGACGAGCGCGCATACGGCGAGCGGTCTCGCGACGATGGCCTTCACGCTCCCGGCGCTCGGCTTCGCGCTCGGTCCGGTGTTCGCGACGCAGCACGTCACGTGGCAGACGATCGGCCTGCCGGACGACTTCTCGGATACCGACTACGTCCCGAAGGTGATCACCGTGACGCCGGATACCGGCGAGGCGGGCAAGTCGACGGTCTACGTGCGCAGGCGCAACCCGGTGATCGACGGGGGCGCCGGCAACCAGTACAACCAGTTCATCGCGATCTCGACCCGCTGCGCGCACCTCGGCTGCCCGGTGCGCTGGACGCCGGCCGCCCAGCGGTTCATCTGCCCGTGTCACGGTGGGGTCTACGACCTTCAGGGCGAGCGGACCGGCGGGCCGCCGGTGCGGCCGCTCGATCGCTTCGCGACACGGGTCTTCGGCGGGATGGTCCAGATCGGACCGCGCTACAGCGTCAACGACGCGCTGAAGCCGTTCTCGCCGCGGGATCCGGGCGAGCCGCTCGACGGGATCGGCGAGTACCTCTACCCGGCGCGGCCGACGACCCGCAAGTTGAAGGGCGTGTAGGCGATGGCCAAGATGCCGACGCCCCCGCTTCCGAGCGCGCTCGTCCCGCCGCCGCGCAAGCCCGGCTCGAAGCCGAAGCCGCAGGGCCGGGCGGAGAAGGGGATCAACGTCGTCGACTGGGTCGACGAGCGGACGTCGATGTCGGGCGGGGTGCGGTGGCTTCTGTTCCGCAAGGTTCCGAAGGGCAACTGGGCGTACACGCTCGGCTCGGCGGCGATGTTCGCCTTCCTCGCGCAGGCGGTGACCGGGATCTTCCTGGCGATGTACTACGACCCGTCGGTCCTCCACGCGTACGACTCGGCTCGCTACATCACGAACACGGCGTTCCTCGGGCAGTTCGTCCGGGGGATGCACAAGTGGGGCTCGTCGGTGATGGTCGTGCTCGTATTCCTGCACATGGCGCGGACGTTCTTCTTCGGCGCCTACAAGTACCCGCGGGAGCTGACCTGGGTGATCGGCGTGGTCCTGCTGATCCTGACGATGATCATGTCGTTCACCGGGTACCTGCTGCCGTTCGACCAGCGGTCGTACTGGGCGACGATCGTCGGCGTCAACACGAGCGTCGGCGGGGCGCCGTTCCTCGGTCCGTACATCGCGGACTTCCTGCGGGGCGGGCCGGAGTTCGGGGCGACGACGCTGTCGCGGTTCTATTCGATTCACATGCTCCTGATCCCGGGACTGATGGTGGCGATGATCGGCGCGCATCTGTATCTCGTCGCGAAGCTCGGGATCACGGCTCCGCCGTGGCACAAGGTGCACGAGAACGACGAGCTCAAGAAGACCGAGGTCTAGGATCGTGCGCGGTCGGGGCAGACAAGCGGAAGCGGCGGCGTGAACCAGCGCGAGAAGGAGGAGTACCTCCGCGGCTACTCGATCCAGAAGTCCACCGGCAAGCCGTTCTTCCCGTACGCGATCGCCAAGGACGCGTGGATGGCGGTGATCGTGATGATCGCGATCATGGGCCTCGCGATCGTGCTCGGGGCCGAGCTCGGGCCGAAGGCGAACCCGGCGACGACGAGCTACACGCCGCGGCCGGAGTGGTACTTCTTCTTCCTCTTCGAGGTCCTCCGCGTGATCAAGCCGCCGGCCTTCGTCGGGCTGGCGTCGTTCGGGGTGCCGACGATCGCGATGATCATGCTGTTCCTGCTGCCGTTCTACGACCGCAGCCCCGAGCGGCGGATCGAGCGGCGTCCGATCGCGCTGACGGCTGGGCTGATCGTGATCGCGACGATGGCCTTCCTGACCTACGAGGGTGCGGTCGCCGGACCTCCGGGGACGATCGACATGCCGACCCCGCCGGCGGTGATCGCGTTGGGGCCGAAGACGGTCGCCCAGTTCAACGCCGGCAAGGCGGTCGCCGCCCAGTCGGGGTGTCAGGCGTGCCACAAGATCGGCGAGAACGGGAACGGGGGACCGGGGCCGCCGTTGACGCACATCGGTTCGCGCGTCTTCACGGCGGCGATCGAGCGCACCCTGGTCAACCCGACGGCACCGATGCCGTCGTTCGCCGGCCTGCCGCCGGACAAGTTCACCGCGCTCGTGACCTTCCTCGCGAACCTGAAGTAGCGGCGTGACCGAGACCCCCGGCACGCTCGAGCCGGGTCAAGTCAGCGCGATGTTCGACCGGATCGCCGGTCCGTACGACCGGATGAACTCGGTGATGACGGCCGGCCTGCACCACCGGTGGCGCGCGCGCGCGGTCGATCTGGCGATGGTCGGCCCGGGAAGCCGGGTGCTCGACGTGGCTACGGGGACCGGCGACCTGGCAATCGAGCTCGCTCGCAGGGTCGCCCCCGGGGGCTCGGTCGTGGCGTGCGACTTCTCCGAGGGGATGCTCGCCCGGGCGCGGAGCAAGGCGCCGGAGATCGACTTCGTCTGGGGGGACGCGTTGGCGCTCGAGTACGCCGACGGCGAGTTCGACGCGGCGACGGTCGGCTTCGGGGCGCGTAACTTCGGCGACCTCGACCGCGGCCTGGCGGAGATGGCGCGGGTCGTGCGGCCGGGCGGGCGGGTCGTGATCCTGGAGATCACGACGCCGACGAGACCTCCGCTGTCGAGCTTCTTCCGGATCTGGTTCGACCGGATCGTGCCGGCGCTGGGGCGGGTCGCCGGGGATTCGGACGCCTACAACTACCTGCCGAGCTCGGTCAAGCGCTTCCCGGGGGCGCAGGCGCTGGCCGGGAGGATGGATCGGGTCGGGCTGACCGACGTGCGCTACGTGTTGACGGCAGGCGGGATCATCGCGATCCACGTCGGGGTGGTGGCTTAGGCTGAGCGCGGTAACCGACCCGATCTCAGGGATCCTGTCGCTCGGGGGCGAGGGGATGCGCGAGCGGATGGACGCGGCCGAGACACGGCTGCTCGAGATCGGAGCCGAGCATCCGGACGGGCTGCGGACGATCCAGGCCGGCGGGAAGCGCCTGCGGCCGCTGTTGGTCTTCATCGCCGGACTCGACGGCGGCGAGTCCGAGCAGCTGGTCCGGGGGGCGGTCGCGGTCGAGCTGATCCACTCGGCGACGCTCGTCCACGACGACACGCTCGATGCGGCGCCGCTGCGGCGGGGGCGGCGGACGGTGTTCGCCAGCGGGGGCCGGCCGGCGGCGACGGCGATCGGCGATCTGCTGTTCGCGCGGGCGTTCGGGGAGCTCGCGCGCAACGAGAGCGTCGACCAGCTGCGGGTGCTCTCAGCGGCGAGCTCGGCGCTCGCGCGGGGCGAGCTGATCCAGCGGGAGGACGCGTGGAGCGGCGAGGTCTCGGTCGAGCGCTATCTGTACCGGTGCGAGCTGAAGACGGCCAGCCTGTTCGAGGCGGCGTGCGAGCTCGGCGCGATCGGGTCGGGGTCGATCTCGTTGAAGGGCTTCGGGATGGCGATCGGGACGGCCTTCCAGATCCTCGACGACGTGCTCGACATGACGGGGCCGGCCGAGCGGACTGGCAAGCGGCGGGGTACGGATCTGCTCGACGGGACGGTCACGCTCCCGCTGATCGAGGCGCGCCGGTTGGATCCGATGCTCGCGCGGCTGGATCTCCGGTCGATCGACGATCCCGAGGAGATCTGCGATCGGGTGCTGGCGACCGGCGGGGGCGAGCTTGCGCGGGAGCGGGCCCATCGTTTGGTGGACGGCGCCAAGGCGGGTCTGCCGGGGGGGCTGGGGGCCGATCAGCGGCGGGCGCTCGAGCTGGTGGCGGACGGGGTCGTCGAGCGGTACGCCTGAGCCGAGAAATCAGAAGTCGGACGGAAGGATGTGGTCCTCGGCGAGGGCTTGGGTGAACCGGCCGATCTCCTCGGCCATGTCGTCGAGCCGAATCCGGTTGACCTCGGACATCAGGGCGTCGGTCGCGCGGTCGAGCTCGCGGTCGTAGCGCTCGACCACCGCCTGGGGGAAGACTCCGGTCCCTGACCACTCGCAGTTCGGGCAGCGGAGGGTGACCTGCCAGTAGGACTTGCCGAGCGGAGACCAGTCGACCGGTTGGACGAGGTCGCTGCGGCAGGTGCCACACCGCTGGAGGTCCTGGTCGTCGTCTGGGTTGGCGGACGACTCGAAGTAGACGACCTCGACGCGGCGGCCACTCGGGAGGGTGAGCCGGCGGACGAAGTGCTGGGTGTTCGGCTGGTCGTCCATGTGCCTTGGTATCGGACCCGCGGGGACCGGACTTGAGCCCCCGGAGCGATCAGGCGGGACGCGGGCATTTCTGCGACCGGGGTGGCCCCGGGTCGCGCGGCGGGCGGGCGGCTTGGAGCCGATAGGGTGGTCGCGAGATGGCTAGCCCGATTCGGTCGATCAGACACGAGGATCGTCTGAGCCTTGTCGAGCACCTCACGGAGTTGCGGACGCGCCTGATCGTCTCGGCCCTGGCTCTGGCCGTCGCCTTCGGCATCTGCGTGTGGCAGAACCATGCTCTCCTGAGGGTGGTCAACGCGCCGCTGGCAAAGCAGACGCACAAGCAGATCGAGAAGGGCAACGGGACGTTGGGACAGACCGCGCTGGCCGACAAGGCGATCCTCGGACTGGCCGCGATCGACAAGAAGCGGGACGCGCTGCTGAGCTCGGCGGGGAGCGGCCTCAAGCCGGGGGTGGCGGCGCAGCTGGCGGCGCTCGATCGGGAGATCACAGCGGCGACGGCCCGGATTCCGCGGACCCCGCCGGACGACAAGCCGGTGACGCTTGGACTCGGCGAACCGTTCACGTCGACGCTCACGGTGTCGTTCTACTTCGCCCTGCTGCTCTCCCTGCCGGTGATCCTCTTCCAGGCCTACGCGTTCGTCCTGCCCGCGTTCAGCCCGACCGAGCGGCGGATCGCCCTGCCGCTGATGCTGGCGATCCCGTTCCTCTTCCTGATCGGCGTTCTGTTCGGGTACTTCGTCGTCTTCCCGGCGTCGGTCAAGTTCTTCCAGAACTTCAACAGCGACTCGTACAACGTGCTCGTCCAGGCGAGCGCCTACTACCGATTCGAGGCGCTGATCCTGCTCGCGATGGGGATGATCTTCCAGGTTCCGGTCGGGATCCTGGCGGCGACGCGGGCGGGCATCGTGACGCCGGCGCAGCTGCGCAAGAACCGGCGGTACGCGGTCGTCGTCGCGGCGGCGATCGCCGCGCTGCTGCCGGGTGACGCGATCACGATGGCCCTGGAGACGGCTCCCCTGGTCCTGCTCTACGAGATCAGCCTGCGGCTGGCCAGCGTGATCGAGAAGCGAGCCGCCCGGCGGACGGCGGCGGCCGCGACCGCGACAGAAGCGGCCAAGGCCCCGTCGGCCGCGGCGGTCCCGCTCGCCGCAACCGCAAGCCCGCCGGCCGCGCCGGTCCCGGTCGCCGCCAGCCCGCCGGCCGGCGCGAGCGGGGCGACGCCGTCTGGCGTCGTGCCGGCCGCGGAGATTCCGATTCCTGTACAACCACAGGCTCCGGCCGCGGGGAGGGATCCGGCCGATCCGGCGTCGCCGCCGCTCGCGCCCCCACCGATCCCGCCGACGGCTCCGCCGCCGAGGCCAACCGAAGAGGAGGACGACGATGCTCTTTGACCTGCGTGGGCGCGGAAAGCGCCGGACGATCCAGGCGATCTACCTGTTCCTGGCGATCCTCCTCGGCGGGGGACTGGTCTTCTTCGGAATCGGCGGCGGTGGGAGCGGTGGCGGTCTGCTGAACGCCGTGGGTCAGAACGGCGGGGGCGGGGGGACCGACACGTTCCAGGCGGCCGTCACGGCCGCGGAGAAGCGCGTCAGCGCTGGCGCCGACCGACGCGGCTGCGTGGGCGGCGTTGACCCAGGCCCGGTACCAGGTCGCGGCGAGCGGGGACGGCTTCGACGCGACGACCAACACGTTCACCGCGAAGGGCAAGGCTGAGTTGGCGCAGGCGCGAACGTCGTGGAACCGGTATCTGGCGCTGAAGCCGAAGAGCCCGAATGTGGACGTCGCGAACGAGATGGTCCGGGTCTTCGAGCCGGCGGGACTGAATCTGCCGACGGAGGCGGTCGCAACGCAGGAGATCGTCGCCGGGGCGAACCCGTCGAGCCCGAACGCGTTCACGACGCTTGCGGTCCTCGCGTACCTTGCGAGTCAGACCCGCAAGGGCGACTTGGCGGCGGCGAAGGCGGTCAGCCTGGAGCCGAAGCCCCAGCAGGCGGCCTTGAAGGCGCAGCTGGCGACCGCCAAGACCGAAGCCGCGGCCGAGGTTGCCGCGCTGGCCAAGCAGGCTTCGGGGGTCGGGACGACGGCGACGCTGCCCGACGGCTCGGCCGGGCCGTAGCGGCTAAGATTGACGCTCGGTTGCGGTCCGCAGCCAGGACCCGCCCGCGGGCCGTTAGCTCAATTGGCAGAGCAGGGGCCTCTTAAGCCCAAGGTTGTTGGTTCGATTCCAACACGGCCCACTGTGCAGAAGGCCTGGATCTAGCAGCCTTCCCCGACAGGTCCTCCAGCAGCCCACAGGGCACGTCTTCCGCGTCGATCGGACGCGGGGTCCGGTCTGGTACGCGAAGTACCGGCTGCCCAACGGCCGACAGGTGCAGCGGAAGATCGGGCCGGCCTGGACCGGGCGGGGGCGACCGCCAGCCGGCTACGTGACGAAGCGGCTCGCGGAGGACTGGCTGCGTGGCGTGCTCGACCAGGCACGCCGGGGGACGCTGCCGGGGATGGTCGTCACGGGAGCGACGTTCGCCGACGCGGCGGCCGAGTACCTGCGCTACGTCGAGCACGACCGTGAGCGCAAGCCGTGGACGCTGCGGGGCTACCGGTCGGTGATCAACGCCCATCTCCTGCCGGCGTTCGGGACGATGGCGATCGAGGACGTGTCGACGGAGGCGATCGAGGCGTGGATCGCCAGGGTCGACGGGTCGATCCGGACGCGCAACAAGCTGCTGATCCTGCTGCACGGGATCCTGGGGCGGGCGCGGAAGGTCTACGGGCTGCCGTTCAACGCGGCCGCGGAGGTCGAGAAGTACCCGCAGCGGCGCAGCGGCGACATCGACGTCTTCTCACCCGAGGAGGTCTGGGCGCTGGTGCGGGCGGCCGATTCCGAGCAGGACGCGGCGATCTTCCTGACGGCGGCGTTCACCGGCCTGCGCCAGGGCGAGCTGCTCGCGCTGCGCTGGCGAGACGTCGACTTCGCGGGGTCGGTCGTCCGCGCGCGCGGAAGCTATGGGGGGGCCTCAGTGGTCGCCACTGGCGTCGCGGGGGGCGGCGGGTGCTTCGGCGTCGGACTCGGCGTGGCGTTCAGCGATCAGCTCGTCGGCAAGGCTGCGTCCTGGCGCCAGGTCGGCGATGATGCCGCGCGCATATTCGATCGCCGTCCGCCGTCCGGCCAGCTTTGGGTCGGTCGCCTGAGCCATGCTCCAATCGTAGCGCCGCGCAACGGCCTCGACCAGTGAGCCGAGAGCCCGCTCCAGCGAAGGTGGCCTCACTCACTGGGCCCCGTCGTTAACAGCCCAAAATCGGCGCAGACTATACGGACCGCCGGTGCCCACCCCGGAGGGCCCGGGCCTCGCTGGCGTAGCTCCGGGCCCGGAACCCGTCAAGGTCACCCCTGCGGGGCGGCCTGCGGCCGGGCCTGACGGCCTTCCCTTGACTGAACCCGGACCCTCCGCTGGTCTGGCAACCAGGTCGGCTGGCGCCGACCTGCCAGGACGGCTGGCCACCTGCCTTCACGACCCGTTCTCGCGCAGATCAGCTGCCCTCTGGTGCCTATCTCGGGCCGACGGGCGGGGGGATGCCAAGGTCCGTGCAGATCTTGCGCGCCAGTCCGAACGCGATCTCGCGATGCCGCGGGACGGCGGTCGACCGTTCGGCGTCAAGCCCCCAGAAGCTGTGGTTCGCGCCCTCGCGCAGAAGACGGGCGCCGTGATTGCTGAGATGGCGCTCCAAGTCGCGCCGCTTCACGCCGCGATGCGCAGTTCGAGCGATTCGCTGTCTGGCGCCGGCTCAGCGAGAGCGTGCTCGCCGAAGCGCAACTCGAGGATTCCGTGCAGCGCGTCGATGACGTTCTCGCGGGCCTCTTCGCGGGTGCGTCCCTGGCTCAGCGCGCCGGGGACCTCCGGAACCGACGCGACGATCCAGCCGTCCTCGTCGGGCTCGAACACGATCGTCAGACGCAGCGATTGGCTCACCCGGCGAACGCTACTCCTCGCCGCGCGATCAGCCAAGATCGCGACTTCGGTCTGCCGGCACAGC
>CAVWQW010000001.1:0-197728 GCA_963757275.1 uncultured Solirubrobacterales bacterium | reverse complement strand
TCGTCGTACAGGTCACGGGCGGCGATCCGGGCTACGGCGAGACGTCGAAGATGCTGGCCGAGTCGGCCCTGTGCCTGGCCCACGACGAGCTGCCCGAGCGCGCCGGCCAGCTCACCCCGGCGGTGGCGATGGGCGAGCCGCTGATCGACCGCCTGCAGCGCGGCCGGGATCGAGTTCGAGGTGCTCGAGGCGGGCTGACGTGACCGTCACCCCGCACGAGGCGATCGACGCGGCCAACGAGGCGTTCGGCCGCCACCCCGGCTACCGCGCGCTGCACGCCAAGGGGACGCTGCTGACGGGCATGTTCACCGCCACCCCGGAGGCGGCCGACGCTGACCCGGGCCGCGCACCTCCAGGGCGAGCCGGTCCCGGCCACGGTCCGCGTTCTCCAACGGCGCCGGCAACCCCGAGCTGCCCGACTACGCCCCCGACCCGCGCGGCCTCGCGGTCAAGTTCTACCTCCCCGACGGCTCGCGCACCGACATCGTCGCCCAGACCGCGCCGCGCTTCCCGGTCGCGCACGCCCGGAGGCGTTCGTCGAGCTGCTCGCGCGCCCAGCGCCGGGCGCCGGCGATGGCCTGGCGAGCTGCCGCTGTTCCTGCTCCGCCACCCGAGGCGCTGCCGGGCGCTGCCGGGCGCGCGCCGGCGCTGGCGCCGCCGGCGAGCTACGCCACGTGCCGCGTACTACGCGCTCCACGCCTTCCGCTTCATCGACGCCGAGGGCGGCGCGCGCTTCGTCCGCTACACGTTCGTGCCCGAGGCGGGCGAGCCGCGGCTCGGCGCGCGCGAGGCGCAAGCGGCGCGGGCGCGACTACCTGCAGCACGAGATCCGCGAGCGGCTGGCCGCGGGCCCGGTGCGGTTCACGCTCGAGCTCGCAGATCGCCGAGCCGGGCGACCCGGTCGACGACCCGAGCGCCGCCGTGGCCGAGCGAGCGCCGGCGCGTCGACCGCCGGGCACGCTCGAGCTGACCGGGCTCGACACCGAGCGCGAGAAGGGCGGCGACGTGCTCGTGTTCGACCCGACCCGGGTGACCGACGGGATCGAGCTCTCCGACGATCCGGTGCTCCGCTTCCGCCCGCAGGCCTACTCGGAGTCGGTCGGCCCGGAGGACGGACGACTGATGGCCGAGCAGCTGGACCGCCGCCGACATCCCCGACCAGAGCGGCCGGGTCGCCGTCGTCACCGGCGCCAACAGCGGCCTCGGGCTGGTCACCGCGCGCGAGCTGGCCCGCGCCGGGGCCGACGGTGGTCATCGCCTGCCGCAACATCGAGAAGGGCGAGCAGGCGGTCGAGCGCGATCCGCGCGAGCGCGCGCCGGCGCCGAGCTCGCGCTCGAGCAGCTCGACCTCGCCGATCTGGCTCGGTCCGCGCGTTCGCCGAGCGCTGGCCGCCGAGCACGAGCGCGCTCGACCTGCTGGTCAACAACGCCGGCGTGATGGCGCCGCCGCGGCGGCTGACCAAGGACGGGTTCGAGAGCCAGTTCGGGACCAACCACCTCGGCCACTTCGCGCTCACCGGGCTGCTGCTCGGCCGCTGCTGGCCGCGCCGGAGCCGCGGGTGGTGACCGCTCTCCAGCGGCGCCCACCGGATCGGGCAGGATCAACTTCGACGACCTCCAGTGCGAGCGCGGCTACAACAACTGGCTGCGCCTACGGGCAGTCGAAGCTGGCCAACCTGATGTTCTGCTTCGAGCTCCAGCGCCGCGCCACCGACGGCGGGCACCGAGCTGCGGAGCATGGCCGCGCACCCCGGCTACGCCGCGCACCAACCTCCAGTTCGCCGGCGCCGGCCGGTTCTACGAGCAGCTGGTGATGGCGGTCACCAACCTGGTGGTCGCCCAGAGCGCCGAGATGGGCGCGCTGCCCGACGCTGTACGCGGCGACCGTGCCGGACCTGCCCGGGCGGCTCGTTCGTCGGGCCCGACGGGTTCATGGAGCAGCGCGGCCATCCCGCACGTCGTCACCGCGGCGGGCAAGGCCTACGACGAGGACGCCTGGCGGCGGCTGTGGGAGGTCTCCGAGGAGCTGACCGGCGTGCACTACGAGTTCCCGGCGCCGCGCGCCGGCGTGACCGACCTGCGGCGCGACGGCGCCGCCGCGCTGGAGTGGGCCGCGCGCTACCTGGAGCGGGTCGGCGAGCTGCCGGTGCTGGCGCAGGTCGAGCCGGGCGAGATCCGCGCCCGGCTGCCGGCGCAGCGCGCCCGAGGAGCCCGAGCCGTTCGCCGCCGTGCTGCGCGACCTCGACGAGGTCCTGCTGCCCGGGGTCACCCACTGGCAGCACCCGCGCTACTTCGCGTACTTCGCCACCAGCGCGTCCGAGCCGGCGATCCTCGCCGAGCTGCTGGCGGCGACGCTCAACTCGGTGGCGATCCTGTGGCGGACGGCGCCGGCCGCGACCGAGCTCGAGGGCGTCGTGCTCGACTGGGTGGCCGAGCTGCTCGGGCTGCCCGCGCGGCTGGCACGGCCACATCGAGGACAGCGCCTCGACCTCGACGCTGGCGGCGATGATCGCCGCCCGCGAGGCGACCGGCCGCGACCTGGTCGTGTGCTCGGAGCAGGCCCACTCCTCGGTCGAGAAGGCGGCGCGGATGCTCGGGCATGCGGCTGCGCAAGGTGCCGTGCGACGACGCAGTTCCGGCTGCGGGCCCGACGCGCTGGGCGATCTGGCGCGAGGCCGCCGTCGTCGTGGCCACGGTCGGCACGACCGCGACGACCTCGGTCGATCCGGTGCCGGCGATCGCCGACGCGTGCGAGCGCGGCCGGCGCGTGGCTGCACGTCGACGCCGCCTACGCCGGCGCGGCGATGGTCTGCCCCGAGCTCCGGTGGGCGTTCGCCGGCGTCGAGCGCGCCGACTCGCTGGTCGTCAACGCCCACAAGTGGATGCTCACCCCGATGGACTGCTCGCTGCTGTGGACCCGCCGGCCCGAGGACCTCCGCGCGCGCGTTCAGCCTGATCCCCGAGTACCTGCGCACGCCGGACGCCGAGGACGCGCTGTCGCTGAGCGAGTACGGCCCGGCGCTCGGGCCGCCGGTTCCGCGCGCTGAAGCTGTGGGCGGTGCTGCGCTGCCACGGCCGCAGCGGGCTTGCAGGAGCACATCCGCCGCGGGGTCGAGCTGGCCGCAGCAGTTCGAGCAGTGGGTCGCGCGACGAGCCGGGCTGGGAGCTGTGCGCGCCGCGGCCGTTCTCGGTCGTCTGCTTCCGGCTCGAAGGCGACGACGACCGCAACCGGGCGCTGCTCGAGCGGGTCAACGCCAGCGGCGAGATCTTCCTCTCGCACGCGGTGCTGAACGGGCGCTACGTGCTGCGGCTGGCCGTCGGGCAGCATGCAGCACGACCGAGGAGGACGTGCGCCGCGCCTGGGACGTGCTGCGGCGCGAGGCGGCGCGCTCTGTGAGACGCGAGGCGCTGCTCGCGGCGGCGCTGATCGCTGGCGGCGGCTCGGCCACCGGCGCTGCGGCCGCCGCCTCCGATCCCGATCCCGAGCGTCGCTCGCGGTCCGCCGCCGGCGCCGACCTACGTCGGTGCACGCCGGCGCACGGCCGCACCCGATCACGCGGCGTCCGCGCCGATTCCGCAGAACCCGTTCATGGCCGCCAACGGCGATCTCGGAGATCCACGACGACGCGTGGCAGACCGACGCCTACACCTGGGGCGGCCCGCTCGGCCGCTAGCCGCAGACGATCTCGACTACATCGCGCCGGGCCACGACTGCGGCTCGATCACCTTCGACCGGCGCGGGCGCGTGATCTCGGTCTGCGTCGGCGCTCACGGGCCCGAGCTGTACATGTTCGACCCGAGCACGCTGGCGACGCTGGCCACGTTCTCGCTGCCGCCGCGCACGGAGGACGTGCCTCGAGCCAACGTCTTCCAGGACTTCACCGGCGGCGGCTACTTCTACCTCGACAACCACGACCGGGTCGTCACCGCGACCACCACCCAGCACATCTACGTGATCGCCGAGACGTCGGCGGCCCGGGTTCACGCTCAAGTCACGACTACGACCTGAGCTCGTCCTGCACCTCGAACGAGGAGATCACCTCGGCGCTGCCCGACTCGCACGGGCTGCTGTGGTTCGTCGCGCAGCCAGGACGGCGTCGTCGGCACGCTGAACTTCGCCGACCGGCGCCGATGCACGTGGTCCGGCTCGGCAACGGCGCGTCGGCGAGATCGAGAACTCGCTGGCCACCGACGCGCAGCGGCGGCGTCTACATCGCCACCAACCGCAAGCTGTACCGGTTCGCCGCCGGTCCGACGGCGCGCCGCAGGATCAGCTGGTCAGTCGACCTATCCGAACAGCTGCGAGCACAAGCCCGGCCAGGTCGACGACGGCACCGGCACGACGCCGAGGTGATGCCGGGCGGCTACGTGGGCATCACGACAACGCCGACCCGATGGACGTGGTCGTCTACCGCACGGCGACGCACGCGCACGTGCGGCAGCCGCCAGGTCTGCCGGGTGCCGGTGTTCGCCAAGGGCGCGAGCGCCGACGAGAACTCGATGATCGCCGCCGGGCGCTCGATACCTGATCGAGAACAACTACGGCTATCAGAGCCGGCCGTCGGTGACGGCGGCAAGATGACCGCGCCCGGGTTCGCGCGGGTCGACATCAACGCCAAGGGCACCGGCTGCCGCCGGTGTGGACGAACACGACCGTGCAGGCGCCGACGCGTGGTCTCGAAGCTGTCGCTGGCCAACGGGCTGATCTACACCTACACCACGGACGCCGGCAGCTCGAGCCCGTGGTACTGGACCGCGCTCGACTTCCGCACCGGCCGGCTCGTGTACAAGGTGCTGGCCGGCACCGGCCTCGGCTACAACAACAACTACGCCGGGATCGCGCTCAGCCCCGCCGGCACCGAGTACCTGGGCATGCTCGGCGGGATCGCCCTGCTGCGCGACGGCGCGCCGCCGCCACGGCGCCAAGCAAGCGCAAGCACTCCAAGGCGCCGGCCCCGAAGCGGACGAGTCGACCAGGCCCGGCGTTCACCGGTTGACGCGCGCGGGTATAGCCCTGGGCGTGTTGCGCAGGGCGGTTCTGGTCGTGGTGGCGCTGCTCGCCTGTCCTGTCGCGGCCCAGGCGGCTGGGGTCGACCAGACCTGCCAGCTGACCGCCACCCGCTTCGACCCGGACACGGTCAACGTCCTCTACCCGGACAGCTCGGCCCAGTACTGGTCGGCTACGCTACACGCGCGGTGCCGGGCACGCGCATCCGGATCGACGGGGTCTATCCCGTACGCGCGTTACACGTCGTGGAACATCTACGACCCGGTCCTGCGACCGTTCGCCAAGCTGTCCGACTTCGAGCTCGCAGCCGGACGCCGGAAGCGCCAACCCGTTCCTGCCCGGCGCGGCCGCGCAACACCCCGACGTCAAAGCGCCGCTACACGCTGTTCATCACCTTCAGCGCCGGCCGACCATCCCGGGCCCAACGTCATCTACGTCGATCCCCGCCAGCACCCCGACGGGGTCCTCACGCTGCGCGTCTATGTCCTGACCGCGGACGCGACGTCGACCGGCGGGGTCGGCCTCCCGCAGGTGACGTGGGAGTCGACCACCGCATTGCCCCTGCCCGCGGCACTCGCCTCGCCGTGCGGCTCGCTCGAGAAGCCGACCACCTCGATCGCTCACCGGCGCGTACGCGAACCAGAGCGGTCCCGCGGGCGGCGCGCCGTTCCCGGGGCGCACGCCGCCGGACTGGCACAAGTTCACCAACCTCTGCCAGTCCGGCGGCGATCTGCTGCTCGGCAACGCCGGTCGGCGACCGGGTCCCTCAGGCCGGTCCGAACCCGTGCGCGCAACTTCGGCACCGGCGGCTTCCTGTCGAACATCGACAACTCGTACGTGTACGCGTTCATCACCCGCGGGTACGGCCCGATCGTCGTCTACCACGGCAAGGCCCCGACGTTCGCCAACACCTATCCGGATGCGCCGCGACGATGCCGCGGAACGTCCAGCTCCGGTACTGGTCGTTCTGCCAGAACGACCCGTTCAGCGAGCGCTACGTGGCCTGCGCGCGCGACGACCAGGTCAAGAAGTTCAGGGGCAACTACACGATCGTGATCGCGCCGCCGGTCGGACTGGCCGGCGGCCGCGCAGCAGCGCTGCGCGGGCGCCGCCACCTTCATCCCCTGGGGGCCGCAGCCCCAGGGCGTCGTCCTGTACCGCCAGATGCTGCCCGCCGCCTCGTTCGCGCAGGCGATCAAGAACGTCGACTACGGCTCCGAGGCCAAGCAGATGGGCGCTTACTACCCAAGGGCCGCTATTTCTCGAGCTGGCGCGGGGTGGCGAAGGCGTACTGCTCGCCAGCTGCGCGCAGCGCGAGACTCGCCGGTACGCCGGTCGCGACGCAGGCCGTCGGCCCGCATTCAGCGCGAGGCGCCGCGCGCTGCACGGACTGCCGAGGCCGCCGGCGGCACGGATGCCGCGCTGCGCCGGCCTCGCAGTCGCTGGCGGCGTCCGGCAGCCGGCCCCAATTACTTCAGCTCGGCTGAGGTCTTGCCGAGCAGCAGGCGAGCGACGATCAGCAGCTGGATCTGCTGGGTGCCCTCGAAGATGTCGAGGATCTTGACGTCGCGGGCCCACTTCTCGAGCAGCTCGCCCTCGCCGTAGCCGACGCTGCCGGCCAGCGCCACGCAGCGCAGCGCGATGTCGGTGCCGACCCGGCCGGCCTTGGCCTTGGCCATCGAGGCCTGCAGCGAGTTGGGCTTGCGGTTGTCGGCCATCCACGCCGCCTGCAGGGTGAGCAGCCGCGCGGCCTCCCAGTCGGACTCCATGGCGATGAACTCCGACGCCGCCGCGGTCTGGAGGTGCGGCGGGAGCGTCGTAGTCGATCTCGACCCCGGCCTCGCTCGAGCAGCTCGCGCGTGCGCTCCAGGCAGGCCCGGGCGACGCCGATCGCCATCCCGGCCACCAGCGGGCGGGTGTTGTCGAACGTCTGCATCACGCCGGCGAAGCCGCGCTTGGGCGCGATCTCGGGGCTGCCGAGCAGGTTCTCCTTGGGGACGCGGCAGTCCGTCGAGGACGAAGTTGGCCGTGTCCGAGGCGCGGATCCCCAGCTTGTGCTCGAGCCGGTCGAGCTTCAGGCCGGGGTTGTCGCGCTCGACCACGAACGACTTGATCGCGGCCCGGCCCTGGCTCGCGGTCGAGCGTCGCCCAGACCACGATCAGCTCGGCCCGGTCGCCCGAGGTGACGAAGATCTTCTCGCCGTTGAGCACGTACTCGTCGTCCTCGTCGAGCTGCGCGGTGGTGCGGATCGCGGCCGAGTCCGAGCCCGGCCTCGGGCTCGGTGATCGCCATCGCCGCCCACTTGCCGCCGAAGCGCTTGAGCTGCTCCTCGTTGGCGACGGCGGCGATCGCGGCCTGGCCGAGGCCCTGGCGGGGCATCGTCAGCAGCAGGCCGACGTCGCCCCAGCACAGCTCGATCAGGCCGAGCAGGCTGGCCATGTTGGAGCCGTTGCGGTTGCCGTCCTCGGCCGGGCCGTTCGCCGTTGGAGCCGTTGCCGCCGCCGACGGCGCCCGCGCCGGCGCCGCCGAGCGCGCCGCTCTCGTTCATGCCGTCGATCACGCGCGGCGAGCATGTCGAGCTCCTTGGGGTACTCGTGCTCGGCGCTGTCGTACTTGCGCGAGTTCGGCCGGAAGATCTCGGTCGCCACCTGGTGGGCCTGGGTGACCAGCGGCTGAACTTCTTGGGGATCTCGAGGTTGATCGCATCAGACGAGCAGCGCCCCTTCCATCAGCCCGGCGGCGCGCAGGTCGCGGTACCAGCGCTCGACCGGATGCTCCTTGACGTAGCCGTGGCCGCCGAGCAGCTGGACGCCGTCGGAGCCGATCGCCATCCCGCGCTCGGCGCACAGCCGGCGGGCGAGCGCGACCTCGCGGCGAAGCTCGAGGCCCTGGTCGACGCGGCTGGCGGCGCGGTAGGTGGCCAGCCGCATGCCCTCGAGCTCGATCGCGATGTTGGCCACCGTGAAGGCCACCGCCTGGCGGTTGGAGACCGGCTCGCCGAACGCGGTGCGCTCGTTGACGTACGGGATCACGTAGTCGAGCACGGCCTGGCCGGTGCCGACGGCCAGCGCGCACCAGGCCGAGCCGGCCGAGCTGCACGCACTCGCGGTAGACGGCGCGGGTCGCCGTCGCCGAGCAGCGCGCCGGCCGGGAGCTTGACGTCCTCGAAGATCAGCCGGCCGGTGCCGGCGGCGCGGATGCCCATCGCCGGGCTCGGGCTCGACGCTGATGCCCGGCGGTCTTCGACTCGACGATGAACAGCGCCGGGCCGCGGCCCTCGAGCTCGGCGGCGACGACGAACAGCTCGGCGTCGGCGGCCCGGGGGACGAGCGACTTGACGCCGTCGAGCACGTAGCCGCCGCTCGGCGCGCGCGCGCGTGGTCTGCAGCTCGAACGGGTCGAACAGCGCGCGCGGCTCGAGCAGCGCCAGCGCGGCGGCGGGGACGTCCTCGCCGACGAACTCGGGCAGGTAGGTGGCCTGCTGGTCGGCGTCGCCCCACAGGCTGAGCGCGGTCGACACGCCGGCGGGGGCCAGGCAGGCGACGGCGATGCCCATGTCGCCCTGGGCGAGCGCCTCGCTCATCAGCACCGAGGTGACGGCCGAGCGCTCCTCGACGGCGCCGCCGAGCTCCTCGGGCACGCCGACCATGGTCAGGCCGAGCTCGTTGGCCTGGGCGAGCAGCTCGGGCGGCGCGGCGCATGTCGGCGTCGGCCTGCTCGGCGGCCGGGCGCAGCTTGCGCCAGCGCGAAGTCGCGGACCGACTCGCGCAGCATCTGCTGCTCGTCGGTCGGGGTCAGATCGAACAGGTCGGTGCGCGGCGCCCGGGGCTGGCGCGCGGGCCGGGACAGCTTCTGGGCGGCGGCGAACGTGCGCCCGGCGCGCGCGGCGGTGCGCATCGTGGTCTTGGAGGCGCCGTGCAGCAGGCGCTCGGTCGGCTGCGCGGAGGCCGAGCCGGTCGACGAGGTCTGAGGAGGCGAGGCGGTTCAGCGCCCGCAGCCCGACCGCCATGCCGCGCTCGGCGAGGTTCTGCTGGGTGGCCATCGGTCGATCGGTATCACGGTCGTTGTGACGTCGATCGATGTAATGCTGACCGATGTAGCATCGATCGATGCAGATCGCCGCTCTTACGCGCGTTCTTACGGCGCGCCCGTCATGCTCAGCGTGCGAGCGATGCGCGTGCTGATCGCAGAGGACGAGCGCCGCCTGGCCGACGCGATCGCGCGCGGGCTGCGGCGGGAGGGGATGGCGGTCGACCTCGCCCCCGACGGCGAGGACGCGCTGGTCAAGGCGCGCGTCGTCCGCTACGACGTGCTCGTGCTCGATCGCGACCTGCCCGGCGTCCACGGCGACGATGTCTGCCGCGCGGTGCGCGGCGAGCGGCCGGAGACCGGGATCCTGATGCTGACCGCGGCCGGCGCGCTCGAGGACCTGGTCGAGGGCCTGTCGCTCGGCGCCGACGACTACCTCGCCAAGCCGTTCCGGTTCGCCGAGCTGGTGGCGCGGATCCGCGCGCTGGCGCGGCGCGTCGTCGCCGAGCCGCCCGCCGGTGCTCCAGCCACGGCGACATCGAGCTCGATCCGGCGCGCCGGCGGCTCACGCGCGGCGGGCGCCGAGGTCGAGCTGGCCCGCAAGGAGTTCGCCGTGCTCGAGGTGCTGATGGCCGCCGACGGCGCGACGGTCTCCGCCGAGGAGCTGCTCGAGCGGGTGTGGGACGAGCACACCGACCCGTTCACCAACGTGGTGCGGATGACGATCATGACGCTGCGCCGCAAGCTCGGCGAGCCCGCCGGTGGTCGAGACGGTGATCGGCGTCGGCTACCGGATGGCCTGATGACGCTCGCGTGCCTGGCCGCGCCGACGATCCGCCTGCGGCTGACCGTCGCTCTACGGCCTCGTGTTCCTGATCACCGGCGCGGTGCTGCTGACGATCGGCTACGTGCTCGTGCGCCACAACCTCGACGCGCCACGGCGACTTCCGCTCGAGCTGCGCAAGCTCGGGCTGCCCCCGCCGGCACGCCGTCCGGCCGCTCCGTCGCGCCGGGCTCGCCGGAGGCCAGCTCGGCGCGCGCGGTGCGCGACCAGCTGCGCGCCGACGCGCTGCACCGGCTGCTGATCGAGTACATGCTCGCGCTCGGCGTGATGACGATGGTCTCGGTCGGCGGCCGGCTGGCTGCTGGCCGGCCGCGCGCTGCGGCCGCTGCGCGAGATCACCGCCACCGCGCGGCGCGTCTCGGGCGAGAACCTCGGCGAGCGGATCGCGCTGCGCCGGGCCGGCCGACGAGCTCAAGGAGCTGGCCGACACGTTCGACGGGATGCTCGGGCGGCTCGACGCCGCGTTCGCCAGCCAGCGCCACTTCGTCGCCAACGCCTCGCACGAGCTGCGCACGCCGCTGGCGATCATGCGCACCGAGGTCGACGTCGCGCTCGCCGACCCGAGGCGCCGCGTCGGCGAGCTGCGCGCGATGGGGGAGGCGGTCCGCGAGACGATCGATCGCTGCGAGCGGCTGATCGAGAGCCTGCTGATGCTGGCCCGCAGCGAGGCGGCGGCGGGGCGCGAGGAGCCGGTCGACCTCGCCGCGCTGGCCGCGCGACTGCATCACCGATCTGCGCGCGCGCGCGCCGAGGCGCGGGCGTCGACGATGCGCGACGACCTCGGCCCGCGCTGGACCCGCGGCGAGCCGGCGCTGCTCGAGCGGATGATCGCCAACCTGATCGACAACGGGATCCGCCACAACGAGCCGCGGCGGCTTCCTCGAGGTCGCGACCGGGCGTGCGGTCGGGACGGTGCGGCTGACGGTGGCCAACGGCGGCGCGCGCGATCGACCCGGCCGAGCGCCGAGCGCTGACCGAGCCGTTCCGGCGCCTCGATCGGTCACGCGGCGGGTTCGGGCTCGGCCTCTCGATCGTCCGCACGGTGGCCGAGGCGCACGGCGGGCAGGCTCGAGCTCACCGCGCCCGAGCGCGGCGGCTGGACGGTCACGGATCGAGCTGCCGGCGCTCGGGCGAGCGCCGAGGGTCGGCGTTTCGCCGACCCTCGCGGCGCGCTGACGAGAAGCTGACCGGCGACCGCTTACGATGACCTGACGCCGGCTCGACATACCTCACGGCATGTCGAACGGGCCTCGTACGGATGCCCGGCGCTAGAGGGCGGCCCCCCCACGCGCTCTCCCGGCGCCGCCTCGCATCTCGGCGTCTCCCGACTGCGACGAAGTGCGCCTCGTCGCTGGTTCCGGCGGCGGTCTCTGCAGGCCGCCGCTCGGACCGCTACCAGGTGTCGATCTGCGGACCCGTTTCGGGGCGGCGCTGGCGTTCCGGGCGGTCCGGGCGGTGCCGGCTGTCCCGCGTCGCGGTCGCGGTCGAACAGGGTCTCGATCCAGCGCCGGCTGTCGGCCGGGTCGATCACGTCGTCGATCTCGCAGTAGGCGGCCATGTTGATCCCCTTGCCGCGCTCGTAGGCGGCCGCGACGGCCGCCTCGAAGGCCGCTCGCGCTCGCTCGGGTCCTCGATCGCCTCGAGCTCGCGGCGCAAGCCGAGCCGGACCGCCCCCTCGAGCCCCATCGCCGCCGAACTCCGACGTCGGCCAGCCGACCGTGAACAGCGGCGCCTTGAAGCCGCCGCCGGCCATCGCCTGGGCGCCGAGGCCGTAGCCCTTGCGCAGGACGATCGTGCCGGTCGGCACCGTCGAGGTTCGCCCCGGTCACGAACATCCGGGCGAAGTGGCGGACGGTCGCGGTCTGCTCGGCCTCGGGCCCGACCATGAACCCGGGCGTGTCGCACAGGAACAGCAGCGGCAGGCCGAAGCGCGTCGCAGAGCTGCATGAAGCGGGCGGCCTTGTCGGCGCCGTCGGCGTCGATCGCGCCGCCGAGGTGGGCGGGTCGTTGGCGATCACCCCCGAGCGGCCGGCCTTCGACGCGGGCGAGGGCGGTGACCATCCCGGCCCGAAGCCGCGGCGAGCTCGAGCACGTCGTCGAGCAGGGCGTCGATCACCGCGCGGACGTCGTAGACCCGCTTGCGGTTCTCCGGGATCAGGTCGCGGAGCCCGGTCTGATCGTGCTCGGCCGCGGCGGCCGTCGCGGCGCCGCGCGCGGAAGTAGCGACAGGTATCGCTTGGCCGCGTGCGACCGCCTCGGCTTCGTCGGCGACGCGCGAGGTCGACGACGCCGTTGGCGTACTGGACGTCGATCGGACCGACTCCTCGGGCGCGAAGACGCCGAGGCCGCCGCCCTCGATCATCGCCGGCCCGCCCATCCCGATGCTCGCGTCCTCGGTCGCGATGACCACGTCGCAGCAGCCGAGCAGCGCAGCGTTGCCGGCGTAGCAGTGGCCCGACACGATCCCGACCAGCGGCACCAGCCCGCTCAGCCGGGCGAACAGCGCGAACGTGCCGCGGTCGAGCCCGGCGACGCCGATGTGGTCGGTCGCCCGGGCCGGCCGCCGCCGCCTTCGGCGAACAGCACGACCGGCAGCCGGGACCGGGCGGCGACGGCGAAGAGCCGGTCCTGCTTGCGGTGGCCCTGCAAGCCCTGCGTGCCGGCCAGGACGGTGTAGTCGTAGGCCATGACGACCGAGCGGCCGCCCCTCGAGCCGCCCACGCCGACGATCACGCCGTCGGCCGGGGTCCGCTCGATCAGCTCGTCCATGGAACGCCGCGCCGCTGGCCGGCGACGATCAGCGGCCCGTACTCGACGAACGTGTCGGCATCGCAGAGGGCGGCGATGTTCTCCCTCGCCGTCCGCCGGTTGAGCTCGTGGCGCTTGGCCACTGCGTCGGGCCGGCTCTCGTCCAGCCCGAGCGTGTGGCGGCGTCGCACGGCCTCGAGGTCCTCGCGATGCTCGGGCTCCTCGGGTTCCTCGGGTTCCTCGGCCTCGCGCGGCCTCGGAGGGCTCGGAGGGCGTGGTCGAGGCTCGTCCTCCTGGTGGGTAAGAACGGCCAGCAGCTGTCCCTCCTGCACGGTGTCGCCGATCGCCACCTCGAGCCGCTCGAGAATCCCGTCGGCATCGGCGATCACCTCGTGCTCCATCTTCATCGCCTCGAGCACGACCAGGGCCACGCCCGCGCTGACCCTCTCGGACGGCTCGAGTCCGATCGCCACCACCGTGCCCGCGAACGGCGCAAGAACCCGATGTTCGTTCAGATCTCCGACATGGCGACGCTGGCGGTGGAGGTAGCCATTGGTCCTCGGTCTCTCGCTGATCCAGCGCCTGGCCGCGCTCCGAAGCGGCGTCCGGATTCCGCTGTCGTCGGTCCGGTCGGTCGAGGCGACCGACGATCCGTACGGCAGTTTGCACGGATCCGTGCGCCCGGCACCGGCATTCCGGGGCTCGTGGCAATCGGAGTCTGGCGGCTACCGGTGCCCGGCCGGACTTCGTCGTGCTGGCGGGGCGCCGGCCGGCGATCGTGGTCTCGCTCGGCCCGGGAGCACGGTTCGAGCGCCTGATCGTCTCGCAGTCCGACCCGGAGTCGGTCGCCGCCTCGGTGAGGGCCGGTATGGGGCGGCCAGACCTTAGAGCTGGCCAGGAGCTCGTTCGGCGCACGTCGTCGCCGGCGTCCTGCGCGATGTGCTTGAACAGATCTCGCCGTCGGGCACGATCACCGCGGCGGCCCCGGCTGGGCCGGGTTGCCGACCGCCGGCCCTGGAGCTTTCCCGTGGTCAGCGCCGTCATCGCGCCCTGGCCACGACCTTCGGGCCGAGCAGTTCGGTTACCCCGCCGACCTTGGCCCCGATCGCCGGTAGGTTTCGCGCTTCTCGTCGGCCAGGACGGGCAGCGTGAGGCCTTGGCGCCGGCGGAAGTGGTCCGCGTGGCGCGGCGTGGCCTGCCCGATCAGGACGAGCTTGACCCCGGCGGCATCGAAATCAGACCTTGCGCGATCCAACTGGACCGCGTGCGCGCGGCAGTAGATTCAGCCGTAATGCCGGAGCCAGACCAGCGCCACGGGCTGGTCACGCCACAGGTCGCCCAGGCGGACCGGCTCTCCGTCGTGGTCGGGCAGCACGATGTCGTCGAGCACGGTCCGGATCTGGCGTCCCACACTGGGAGTGCTCGCGGCGGACGGGTTTCTGACTCCCGGACCTTTGGTGGCTCCGGTTACAGTGGCGCGACCGTCCCGGAATTCCACCGGCTTCCCCGCACCGCCGCGCTGACGGCGTCACTCTACTGTTCGCGCTGGTGCCTGCTCCGGATCGACTCGTCCGTCCGCCCACACCGCCGGGATTCGATGCGTCCCGCGCGGCGGAACGCTCCGCGGACCCGACTGGTTGGCGTTATCCGGACGAGGCGCGGGCCGCGGTGTACCGCGTCATTGCCGAGCGCCGCGACATCCGCCGCTTCCGGCCCGACGAGGTGCCCGACGACGTGCTGCGTCGCGTGCTCGAGGCGGCGCACCGCGCGCCGTCGGTCGGGCTGATGCAGCCGTGGCGCCTGATCGTCGTGCGCGCGGCCAGCACCCGGGCGCGAGATCCGCCGGCTCGCCCAGCGCGAGCGACTGCGCCAGGCCGATCGTTTCGACGAGCGCACGCGGAGTTCCTCGACCAGAAGATCGAGGGGGTGATCGAGGCGCCGCTCGGCATCTGTCGTCTGCTGCGACCACGGCGAGCCCGACGTCGAGGTCCTTGGCCGCGGAACGATCCCCGAGACCGACGTCTACAGCACGGCCTGCGCGATCGAGAACCTCTGGCTGGCCGCGCGCGCCGAGGGCCTGGGCGTCGGCTGGGTCAGCTTCTACCGTCCCGACGACCTGCGCGCGCTGCTCGGGATCCCGGCGCGCGTCGACCCGATCGCCTACCTGTGCCTCGGCTGGCCCGACGAACGCCCGGTGCGCCCGGGGCTCGAGGCTGCCGGGTGGTCGGCGCGGCTCCCGCTCGAAACGGTGGTGATGGACGAGCGCTGGCACGATGCGGTCTGGCGTGGTGCGGTCCCGGGCGGTGCGGTCTCGAGGCGGCCTGACCGGGTCGCTGCGATCGCGGCCCGTGACCGTCTCGATCAGTTGGTCAAGCCGGCCGGCAGCCTCGGGGCGCTGGAGACGCTGATCGAGCGCTGGTCGGCGATCGCCGGAGCACCGCCGCCGGCCGGGCTCCGCGCCGGCGTGCTCGTCTGCGCGGCCGACCACGGCCACGTCATCCATGGGACGAGCCTCTTCGACGGCGAGGTCTCCGCGCAGGTGACGGCGACCGCCGCGCGCGGAGAGAGCGCCGTCGGCGTGCTGGCCCGGCGGGGCGGCCACCCGCTCCTCGTGGCCGATCTCGGCCTCGTCGGGCCGACACCGGCGGGTGTGCGCGACGCCAAAGTCGCGGCCGGGAGCGCCGACATGCTCGCCGGCTGCGCGCTGACCGCCGAGCAGGTCGTGGCGGCGCTCGCCGCGGGCGCCGGACTGGCCGGCGAGCTCGGCGACGCCGGGGTCGACTGCATCGTCCTAGGCGAGATCGGCATCGGCAACACCGCCACGGCCGCCGCGCTCGTGTGCGCTCTCACCGGAGCCCCGGTGAGCCTGGCCGTCGGGCGGGGGACCGGAATGGACGCGGCGGGACTGGAGCGAAAACGCGCGGTCGTGCTCGCGGCGCTCGAACGCCACGGCGCGCCGCTCGGAGCTCGAGCCGGACTCGAGGCGGTCGGCGGCCTCGAGCTCGCCGCGCTGGCCGGCGCCGTCCTCGAGGCGCACCGACGGCGCCTGCCCGTCGTGCTCGACGGCTACGCGACGGCCGCCGCCGCGCTCGCCGCGGTCGGCTTGGATCCGACCGCCGCCGAGTGTCTCGTGGCGAGTCATCGCTCGGCCGAGCCCGGCCACGACATCGTCCTCGCCGAACTCGGCCTAGAGCCGCTGCTCGACCTGCGACTGCGCCTGGGCGAAGCCTCGGGAGGGCTGCTCGCCCTGCCGGTCATCGCCGCAGCCGGGGCACTGCACCGAGAGATGGCCACCTTCGAGGAGGCCGGCGTCGCGCGCCGGCGGTAGGAGGAACCGATTCGCACCTTTCGCGCGGCGCTTGCCTTCCTGACCGTCGTGCCGGTCGGGCTGCGCGACAAGATGCCGTCGCTGAGCGCGGCCTCCGGATGGTTTCCGGTCGTCGGGGCTCTGGTCGGCGCCTTCGCCGGCGCGGTCGGCTATCTGGCCGAGCCGTCGCTCGGCCCGAGCGTGGCCGCGGTGCTCGCAGTCGCGGCGCTCGTCGTGGTGACCGGCGCGCTGCACCAGGATGGACTCGCCGACTGTGCCGACGGGCTCGGGGCGCGGGACCGCGAACGGCGCCTGGCCATCATGCGCGACTCCGCGATCGGGACGTTCGGCGCGCTCGCCCTGCTCGTCTGGCTCCTCCTGCTCGTCTTTGCGCTGGCCGGGCTCGGCCGCGAGGAGGCCTGGCGGGCGCTCGTGGTGGCCGCCGCCACCGGCCGCTGGTCCGCGCTCCTCCACGCCGCTCTGGCGCCCCCGGCCCGGGCCGACGGGCTGGGCGCGGGGTTCGCGGTCAGCCGCGGGCACCTGGCGCTCGCCACGCTCACGGCGGGCGCCGTCGCGCTCGGGCTCGCCGATCCCGGTCACGGCGTCATCGTTCTCGCTGCCGCGTCCGTTGTCGCGATGGCGGTCACGGGGTGGGCTCGCGCCGGCCTGGGTGGCCGTACGGGCGACACCCTGGGCGCGACGGTGGTGATCGCCGAGGTCACCGTCGTCGTGACTCTGCTGGCGCTCAGGTGAGACGAGGGCGAGCGGCGTTCGGCGGGTCGCGCGGGCTCACGGGGCAACTCGCTCGGAGCGGGCGGCTGCCGCGGCCGCCTCCCAGCGGGACTCGATCTTGCCGAATCGCCAGAGCGCGAGGGCGAAGGCCCAGACAAGGACGAACAGGGCGACGACGACGAGGCCGGCGGTGTTGATGTTGAAGCTCGCCAGGTAGTCGCCGAGCCAGCCGTGGAGGTGGAGCTCGGTCGAGAGGAGGCCGACAATCTCGATGCCGCCGATCAGGAACGCGACGGCGACGGAGAGCGCGGTGACGGTGATGTTGTAGTAGACCTTTCGGACCGGGCGGGCGAAGGCCCAGCCGTAGGCGAAGTTCATGAAGAATCCGTCGATGCTGTCGCAGAGCAGCAGACCCCCGCCGAATAGCAGCGGGAGGGTGAGCACCGCGAACCAGGGCAATCCCTCGGTGGCGGCGGCTGCGGTGCCCGCGAGGAGCAGCACTTCGGTGGCGGTGTCGAAGCCGATGCCGAACACGACGCCGAAGAAGAAGAGCTGCCACGGGTGCTTGATCGCGCGCATGAGCGGGCCGAAGAAGCGATACATCAGGCCGCGCGACTGAAGCTGCGCCTCGAGCTCCTCCTCGTCGAAGGTGCCGTGGCGCATGTCGCGGAACACGCGCACGATCCCGGCGAGGACGACGAGGTTGAGGGCCGCGATGATCCACAGGAACGTCGCCGACATCGCCGTTCCGGCGACACCACCGGCGACCTCGACGCCGGAGCTCGGCGTGACGACGGCCTTGAAGACCGCCTTGGCGGCGATCGTTATCCCGACGCCGACGATCATCACGACGCTCGCGTGGCCGAGCGCGAAGAAGAAGCCGGTACCGAGCGGGCGCTGGCCGTCGGCCATCAGCTTGCGGGTGCAGTTGTCGATCGCCGCGATGTGGTCGGCGTCGAAGCCGTGCCGAGCACCCAGGGTCCACGCGGTGACGGCGACGCCAAGCCCGACGCCCAGGCCTGCGTACTTGAAATGCTGGGGCAGGATCTCGAGTACGAAGATCCCCCAGGCGGCGGCGTTGACGATCGCGATCACGGCGACCATCGCACCGGCCTTCCCGCGCTCGGCGCGCGTGAGTGACCGCCAGACCTCGGCGACCTTCGCTGCTGCACCTGCCATCGTCATCCTCCGCTGACTGGAGGACGAAGGAGTCGGCGCGCCGGAGGCGCACGAACCGCCCTTCATCCGAGGGTTGGTCGTCGGACGCAATGCAAGGCGACCGGACTCTTCCCCTCAGGGCATCACCGTTGCGGGACAGCGCCGGATTCACACCGGACTTCGCTTGACACCACGCCACCCAGGCTGATTCACCAAGGTCGCATGATCGTACGCCACTGCCGGGGTCTCGTGCTGCCCGGTGATCGAGCAGGTCCGTGACCGCCCTCCGCAAGCTGATCAGGGTGTCGATGTCGCTTCTGGGTTCAGGAATCTCAGCTGCTCATCGAGTCCCGAGTGGCAAGCCCGGTACCGACAGCGCCGGCTCTGCACGTCCGCCGGTCCGTGTGCCGGATGGAAGGGATCGGGGTCGCGTGCGCCCGGCGATAAGGCGAAGCGCGCAGGCGCATCCGCGCTCCCCCACGACGCCACCGCCGCATGGTCACTGATCGGGTCAGGCTCGGTAACGACTCCGCGTCCTCCCCTCGCTTTCGCCGAAGGCAAGGGCGGGGACCGTCAGGTAGGTCCGTGCACCTGCTTGGGGACGATGGGCAGGCGCGACCGCCGGTGATCGAGCGGCGCTCGCTTCCGCCGGGCCATGCAAGGGGGGCTGGCGCGGGCGCGGCTCCCGCCTGGTTCGTCGGGGGCCGCGCCCAGATATGACTTCGCGGCGCTCGGGGTCAGCGGTGGGCCGGCGGCGTCGCGGTGCTCCCGCCCGGGACGCTGACCGGCGGACCAGTGGGACCGGTAGAGCCGAGGGCGCGCGGCGCGGGCGTGCCAGCCGTAGCGCCGGAGGCGCCCGTGGAGGCGGAGCCAGCCGGGCTGAGCGGAGCACCGTTCACGACAGGGGTGCTGCCCCCGGGCGTGCCGGTCGGGGCGCCGGGCGCGGCTGCGATGCCGGGCCTGGGGGCGCCCGTCGGATGACCCGTTGTGCCGTGGCTGTTGGAGCCGGGGGTGCCCGTCGGATGACCCGTCGTGCCCTGGCTGTTGGAGCCGGCGCTGCCGTGGTTGCTGGAGCCGGGTGTGCCCGTCGAAGACCCCTGGGTGGCGGTGTTGCCCGAGCCGGGTGTGCCGGGGGCAGGACCCGCGATGGCGGCGCTGCTGGGACTGAGCGTGCCCGTGGTCGTTGGGGCGAGCGTGCCGCCGAGCGTCGCGGGGGCCCTGCTGCGGGCGCCTGACTTCGTGGCGTGGCGATTACCGGTGCTGGCGCCGGAGAGGAGACGTCGCAGCGCACGAGCGGCCGCCGACCGAGCTGGGGGGGATGCGCTCGCGGCGGTGACCGGGAGCGCGGATCGGTGCGCGGGCTTGGCGGGTTGGAGTTGGGGGGCGACGTAGACCGCGCCGCCGGCGAGCGTGGCGCTGACGGCCACGACCGTGGCGGCCTTGGCTGCCAGGGATAGCCCGGTCGCGGTTTTCGCGGTTCCGGCGAGCCCGGCGGCGAAGCCGCCGCCGTGGGTGCCGGTGGCGCCGGTGGCGCCGAGGACGCTGTGCAGCATCGCCGTGGCTGCCGCGATCGGCAGCGGCGGGATCATCGCCGCGAGCGCGACGGGGCGGTGGCGCATCGCCGTTTCGAATTCGCGGCAGCCCGCGCAGCCGCGTAGATGGCCGCGGATGCGCATCCCGCGCAGCGTGCGCCGGTCGCCGTCAGACAACGCGCGGCGGACCGTCTCACACGACATGTTGCGGCCCTCCTGCATGTCCTGGAGGGCGCAGCGCGCTTCGTAGACGCTCTGCTTCGCCGCGGCCGGTGTCGAGTCCAGGGCTTCGGCGACCTCCGCGAACTCCAGGCCGCCGAGCTCGCGCATCAACAGCACGCCACGCTGGCGCTCGGTCAGCTCCCCAAGGTCCCCGGTCAGCGAGCGGAGCCGTTCGCGCGAGTCCAGCAGACCGGCCGCCGCCGGATCGCTCAAGTGCGCCGCCGCGTCGAGATCGCTCTCGGGCCGGCGCGCTCGCAGCAGAGAGATCGACTCGTTGTGCGCGATCCGGTACAGCCACGGCCGCAGCACGATCTCGCGTTGCTCCCCGGGCAGCGCGCGCAGCGCCTTGATCATCGTGTTCTGCAGCGCGTCCGCGGCGTCGTGGCTGTTGCCCACGATCGAGTGGCAGTAGCGGTGCAGCGCCTGATGGTGACGCTCGAAGATCGCCGCCATCGCGCCCTCGCTGCCAGCCGCTGCGAGTCGCACCAGCCGAGCGTCGGACGCCAAGCGAAACGCGACCGTGGGCGGGCGAGCAGCGGGCACGGCAATCGGGGGGCTCAGCGATTCCATGCATCCTTTATCGACAACGGGCACCGCGGGCGAAAGTCAGGAGGTTGATCTCAAGGACGGGGGTTCAGAATCGCAGAAGGGGCCGCCCACGCATCGTGGACGGCCCCGGTCACTGCCACTGCTTTCAGAGGATGATGCGGACGGCGGCTACGCCTACTTGCCGAGGAGCTTCGCCGCGGCCGAGACGCACTTGCTGAACGGGGTGCCGTGCACGCCGGCGACGTGCTTCTTGCTCTCCGTCTTGCAGGCGGTCGTCGGGTTGGTCGTCTTCCCGCCGGCGAGCTTGGCCATCGCGACGACGCACTGGCTGAACGGCGTGCCGTGCGCACCGGCGACGTGCGTCCTGCTCTCGGTCGAGCAGACCTGCCCGTACGCGCGGCCGCCTGACTGGACAACGCCGCTCGCGCCCGTCGTTCCCGTGGCACCGGTCGTCCCCGTGTCCGTCGAGGCGCTCTGGTTCGCCGATCCACCCGGGCTCGTGGGCGGCCCCGGGTTCGACGGCGCCATCAGGGTGCCCTGGTTACTCGGGATATGCGCAGTCCGCGGAGTTCGACGGGACCTGCGACGGCAGCGCGAACGCCGGAACCGCGGACATCGCCAACACGGCGGTCAAAGCGAGCGTCTTGGTCTGAAACTTCATGGTTGCCTCCTGCGGCGACTGGGCGGCCTCACGTCGGTGAGGTCCCGGGTTTTGCGCCCCCGCCTCACGACGGGTTTGCCCTTATCCAGAGGTTGATTCTTCGACCCTGAAACGCCCGCGCCACGCATCGGTAAGGACCAAACCAAAAGAATTTTCCGGTCGCGGTGCGCAGTGCTCTGCTCGACCGGTCAGCGGGCGGGGCGAGCAGCCACCGACCAGCACGGCGCTCGTCGCGCCCGTCGCAATCAACGCTCATGCGTCGGCGTGTCGGCTGCCGATAGCAATCGGATGGCAGATCAGCCTCAACGACAGCGAACGGTCCCTTTCGAGCCGATGAGCAAGCGCCGCCACGGATTCCCTGCCGAGGGGCGGGGGAAGCGCGGCGCGCGAAGCGCCGGGGGTTGAGTTGGTCGAACGGCTCGGCAACAACGACCCGTGCCCGTGCGGTTCCGGGAGGCGCTTTCAACAACTGCTGCCGCAACCGCGTAGCTTTTGACGGCGTCGGCCGCGACTACTACGTCCGTGACTAGCAGCGAAGCGATCGCCGGCCGCGCGGGCGGGCGGCGGCCAGGCGCTTGCGCGTTCGCCCAGTAGCGGGGCGCCGGTGTCGTGGGTCGGCGGGTGCTTGCATCGGACGACCAGCACGCGTCTCAAGAGCCGGTGCTCTCGCGCCTCCTTACGCGACGAGGAAGCAGGCGTCTCCCTTCACACGCCGCTCGCTCCCGCTGCGGACGCCGCGCGGTTCAGACGCGGCTCCTCTCGTGGCGCCACGCAGGCGCGTGGCGCGGAAAACGGTCTTGAGCTCCACCAACCACCGTTGCGCACGCAACGAAAGTACGCTCAGCCATAGGACCGGCGTACAGTCGCCCCGATCAGGCTGGGAAAGCCCCTGCTCACGGGGTTCTTAGATCCGCCCTACTACGCCGCGGCCCCGGCGAAGCCGGGTTCCCGTGACCCGACCCGTGGGCCGGCCTCACCAGCCGAGCGTCCCGGCCGGTCCCTTGAACGGCCCGACCAGGTCGGCCGTGATCCATCCCCCGTAGAAGTCGCTCGGCTGCGCCTCGACCAGCTCGTCGTCGAGCCACGCCCCGTCGACCCGGCCCGGATAGAAGGCGATGTGGTCGCGCAGGGCTGCGTAGCCAGCCGACGGGTTCGGGTACGTCCAGCCGACCGAACGCGTCCGCCTCCCGCCGATCACCGCGTCGACGTACCGGGCCGCCCCCTTGAACTCGCACCACGTCGACAGAGCCCCACCGACGTCGACGAGGTCCTCGCAGACGTCTGACGCCGGGACGTAGATCGTCGGCGGGTGGCTCGTCTCGAGCACCCGCAGCGCCCGCCCCGAGTCCGCCAGCGCATGCCCGCCAAGCTCGATCCGGACCCGCCGCCCGCACCCGACGACCGCCGGCGGCCGCGGGTAGTCCCAAACTCGCTCCACACCACCGCCTACGGCCCCCACCCGACCCGCGGATCACGGTTCCTCCCGATTGCGGATGTGCCGACTCAGCCGCTCCAGCCGGGCGTCCCACTCGGCTCCGATCACCCCCAGCCACGACGACGCCGCCTCGAGCGGCTCCGGCGTCAGCCGGTAGCGCGTCTCCCGACCCTCCCGGCTGCTCCCGACCAGCCCGGCCTCGACCAGCGCAGCCAGGTGCTTGCTCACCGCCTGCCGCGTGATCGGCAGCTCGACCGCCAGCTGCGTCGCCGTGACCCAGTCGCGCGAGAGCAGCCGCCGCACGACCGCCCGGCGGGTCGGGTCGGCCAGTGCGAAGAAGACCGCGTCGAGGCTTCCCTCGCCCACCGGTGATCCCCCGGCTACGCCGGGGCCATGCAGGCAACCAGAGCCAGCCGAGGCAGGCCCGCCGCCCAGCCACCCGCCGACGGCCCGGTCAGCTCGCTCTCGACGACCGTCACCCGCGTGCCCGGCCCGTCCTCGACGAGCTCGAACGAGACCCTGCTCTCCTCCCCGTCCGCCTCCGCCCACCTGAAGACCAGCCGGCGGGGCTCGTCGGCCTGCTCGACGACCGCGATCCGCTCGCACCCGCCGTCCCACCGGAAGACGACCTCCCCATCGGGGACGAGCGCGCCCCCGTCGACCTCGTCGGCGAACCAGTCCTCCAGGCGCGCGGGATCGACCAGTGCGTCCCAGACCTCCTCGGGTCCGGCCGGGATCAGGACGGTTCTCGTGACGACGCCGCCGGACATCTCGCCCTCCTCGCTCGCGCAACTGACTGGTTGCGCCTATACTACACTTCGCAATACGCAACCATTAGGTTGCGCGCCGCTCCATCCCGAACGAAAGGAGCCCGCATGCCGCTGGTACCGATGGTCATCGAGCAGACGTCCCGAGGCGAGCGATCGTTCGACATCTACTCCCGCCTCCTCAACGACCGCGTGATCTTCCTCGGCCAACCGGTCGACGACGACGTCGCCAACCTGATCGTCGCCCAGCTCCTCCACCTCGAGTCCGAGGACCCCGACCAGGACATCTCCCTCTACATCAACTCCCCCGGCGGCTCGGTCTACGCCGGCCTGGCGATCTACGACACGATGCAGTTCATCGCACCCGCCGTCTCGACGATCTGCTTCGGGACGGCGATGTCGATGGGATCCCTACTACTGATGGGCGGCGCGCCCGGCAAGCGGCTCGCCCTCCCGGACGCCAAGATCCTCACCCACCAGCCGTCCGGCGGCTTCCAGGGCCAGTCGACCGACGTCGAGATCCACGCCCGTGAGATCCTCGCGATCCGCGCCCGGATCGACGAGCTCTACGCCAAGCACACCGGTCAGTCGATCGAACGGATCCACGACGACATGGACCGCGACCGGTACTTCACCGCCGACGAAGCCGCCGCCTACGGCCTGATCGACCGGGTGATCACCGTCCGCTGAGCAGCCCGCGTGATCACCGTCCGCCGAGCAGCCCGCGTGATCACCGTCCGCCGAGCAGCCGGCTCGCCGGCTCGCCGGCCCCGAGCACGGCGTCCAGAAGACCCGGGAAGCGGGCGTCGAGGGCCTCCCTGCGGAGCGAGTTCAGCTTCGCCGTGCCGTCCTCCGCCTGGCCGATCACGCCGGCCTCCCGGAGCACCCGGAAGTGGTGGGTCAGCGTCGACTTCGTCACGCTCAAGCCGAAGCCCCCGCACCGCACCGGCGCGTCCGCGTCGGCCAGCGACCGGACGATCGACAGCCGTTGGGGGTCGCTCAGCGCGTGGAGGACTGTCGTCAGCTCGAGCTCTTCGACCGGCGGGTGTTGGAGGCCCATGACAACTGATTATACGACGATCGTCGTAGCTTTGGTACGATGACTGCCGTACCATGAACGCGTCGACGATCATCCGCCAGCGCCGGCTCCCCCGCGTCGAGCTCGGCCGCACTGCTTCCTTCTGGCTGCTCGCCGCCACCCTCTGCCTCCTGCTCTTCGCCTCGAGCGCCCCGTCGCCGCTCTACGTCGTCTACCAGGCGCAGTGGAGCTTCTCGGCGATCACGCTGACCAGCGTCTTCGCCGTCTACGCCCTCGCCCTGCTCGCCAGCCTGGTAATCGCCGGCGCTGTCTCCGACCACGTCGGCCGCCGCCCGACCCTCCTCGTCGCCCTGGTCATCGAGCTAGGCGGGATGCTGCTCTTCGCCGAGGCCCGCGGCGTCGGCTGGCTGTTCGCCGCGCGGATCGTCCAGGGCCTGGCGACCGGCATCGCGATGGGCACGATCACCGCGAGCCTGATCGACCTCGAACCCCCCGACCGGCCGCGGCTCGGGGCGACGATCGGCGTTGCCGCCCCGCTCGGCGGGCTCGCGCTCGGCGCGCTCGCGGCCGGCCTGCTCGTCCAGTACGGGCCCGACCCGACGCGGTTGATCTTCTGGCTGCTCACCGCGGCCTTCGCCCTGGCGATCGCCGTCGCCCTCGCGGTCCCCGAGACCGTCCGCCAGCGCGGGCCCTGGGCGCATTCCCTGCGACCCCAGTTCTCGATTTCACCCGGCGTTCGCGGCGACTTCGCCAGAGCGCTGCCCTGCATCGTCGCGACCTGGGCGCTCGGTGGCCTGATCCTCTCCCTCGGCCCGTCGGTGACGGCCGGCGTGCTCGGCAACACGAGCCACGTGATCGGCGCCCTGCCGATCTTCATCATGGCCGGGATCAGCGCGATAGCGGCGGTCCGGCTTCGCGAGGCCCGCCCGAAGGCAACGGCCCAGGGCGGCCTGACCGCGCTGACGCTTGGCCTGGCGCTCGCCCTGATCGCGATCGCAGACCACTCGATCGGTCTCTTCCTCGGCGCCACGGCGCTCGTCGGGCTCGGCTTCGGCCCGGCCTTCGCCGGCGCCTTCCGCACGCTCGCCGCCCAGGCCCCGATCGACCAGCGGGCGGGCCTCGTGTCGTCGATCCTCGCCGTCGCCTATCTCGCCTTCAGCCTGCCGGCGATCGCCGCGGGCATCGCCGTCACCCAGCTCGGCCTCCGCGAGACGACGGAGGTCTACGGGGCGATCCTGATCCTCGTCGCCCTGCTCGCCCTCGCGCTCACCGGCCAGCTCCAGGGTCCGCCGCAGTCGATCGGTCCCGTTCCCGAGGCGACGGACTCGGCCTCCGCGGCCTGACCAGCCAGCCCGGCCGTGGCCGCGGCGCCCTCGGCCTACGGGGAAACGACAGGGCCCGCGGCGCCCGCGCCCGCGGCGAACCCCGGCACGACCGCCGCGACCAGACGCCAGCGGCCGATCTCGCAGCTCCCGCGGAGGTTGAGCTGCGTCCGCACCACCTTGCCCCGGACGTGGCCGACCACGCTGGCCACCTGCGGACCCGTGTCGAGTGCCGAGCAGATCGTCCCCGGCGCGACGGGCGCGAACGGATGGGCCAGACGCGCCAGCACTCGACAGGCCGCCGCCGGATGGGGGACCGTCCCCGACGCCGGGTTGCACGCCAGCCGCCGGTGCACGACCCCAGGCTTGCCGACGCCGTTCGGATACAGCGTGATCGACAGCTTCGTCTCGGACGCCGCCGCGCTTCCCCCGCACGCGCCGGCGACGAGCACCAACGCGAGCGACGTCGTGAGGAGGCCGCCGCGTATCAGCCGAGTCTGTCTCACCACCATCAGGCTAGCCCCCCGGCGACCCGAACGCGACGGCGAATGCGAGAACGAGTACGGCGCACTGGCCGGACCGGCCGCCCCAGCCGGCTTCACCCTGTGCCCGAATGACCATCTCGAGCTCGCATTCGCCATTCCCCCTGACTCGCGCCTCGCGGAAAGGCATCCGCTTGCTGTCTGCGCGCCAAGCATGACTCCCTGCCGCGCCGACGTGTGTGAGGTGCATCACACAACATCCGTCCACCATTGCTCGCACTCCCGGCCGGCTTCGTGCGAGGTCGCAGGGATGCTGCTACGTTCCGTCGATGCCGACCACGGGCGGACCGATCGGATGAGCGAGCGCCCCGACCAGCCCGCCAACCCGCCGGGGTACGCGTCCCAGGGACCCCCTCCTCCGCCGCCCCCTCCGTCCCCGCCGCTCGGCTACCCGCCCCCCGACTATCCGTCCGGCTACCAGCAGCCGCCGGGCCATGCGAATCCCCAGTACCCGACATCCCCTTACGCGGCCGGGCCCCCGATCGTCATCAGGTCGAAGACCAACGGCTTCGCGATCGCGGCGCTTGTCCTCGGCATCGTCTGGATCTACTGGATCGGCTCGATCCTCGCGCTCGTCTTCGGCTACATCGCCAAGAGCCAGATCGACAGCTCGGGCGGCGAGCAGACCGGCCGCGGGATGGCGATCGCCGGGATCGTCCTCGGGTGGATCGGCGTCGGCATCCTCCTGCTGCTGATCCTCGCGATCGTGCTCGGCGCCGGCTCCGTCTCGGTCTACTAGACCCGAGACCCGGTTCGTCAGCGTTCCGCTCGCGTAGCGCTCAGCCGTGGACGACGACGATGTCGCCGATCTTGAGCATCCTGAAGACGACCGCCGCGGTCGACGGAGCCAGCTCGACGCAGCCGTTCGACTGGGGAGACCCGTAGCTCGGCCGGTTGAAGCCGTGGACGGCGTCGCCGCCGTTGAAGTAGTTGACCCACGGCACGCCGTGGTCGACGTAATGGGTCCCGTCGGGGTTGGTCCCGGTCATCGTCGTCGACGCATACCGCGCGAAGATCGGGAAGACCCCGCTCTGGGTGATCGCGCCCGGGACGCCGGTGTTGGTCGGGGCCTTCAGCGCGATCCGGTTGTCGCGGTGGACCTCGAGCGACTCGGGCATGGCCTTCGAGACCGTGACGAACGTGTACGGCCGCCGATCGGTGTGGCCGCCGGCCTCGGCGCCGAGCAGGGCCGCCCAGGTCGCGGCGTCCGCGGACCCGGTCGGCGCCGACCCGTGGGTCTCCTGAAAGACCTCGAGCGCCCCACGCGTCGTCGCGTCGGGCTGGCCCGGCGAGAGCGGCGGCGCGTCCCTGATCACCTTGACGAAGCGACCGGCCGGCGGCTTGAACGCGGCGCGAGCCGCGACCCCGCGAGGCTCCGCGCCGCTCTGGGCAGCCCTCCCGGCGCGAGCGTGGAAGCGATACGGGAGATAGTGGAGGCGGCCGAGCGCCTCCTGGACCGCGCGGACGCCCGGGCAGGCCACCGAGAAGCTGACGATCCGGCGGGTCCCGAGCGGCCGCTGGCCGGCCGCCGCCGTCTGCGCCCAGATCGTCAGTTGATATGTCGTGCACGGCGCGAGCGTCGAGACCGGCGTGAAGGTCTCGAGGTTCCCGTGCGTCGCCCACCTGCCCGCCACGGCCGGGCTCAGCACGGGTGCCGGCGACTTCGGCGCGACGGCGCCCGACAGACGCACGACGACCGGCGCCGTCCCGTCGGACACGGTTCCGTGCGGCAGGGCCGTCAAGCTGGTCGTCGCGCTCGCGGCAGTCGGCCCGGTCGCGGCAGTCGGCCCGGTCGCCGCAGTCGGCCCTGTCGTGCCGGTCGCCGCGGTCGGGGTCGGGACTCCTGCGGCCGCCGCCCGGCCCGAGCCCGCGCGAGCGGCTCCGTCCGCGGAGGCGGCCGACGCCCCGCCGGGGACGAGGGCCAGCACGCTCGCAAGGCCGCCGACGATCGCTCTGGTCCGCACCCCTTCCAAGATACCCTCGCCCACCCGCCGCCCGGTCGACTGCAGCCCGCCGCCCAGCGGGGTCCGGGGTCCGCGACCCTCGACGCCGGTTACCCTAGGTACTCGTGACGCCGGGCCAATCCAGCCCTTACGGGTCCCAGAGCGCGCCCGCCGGCCGACCCGCGGGACGCGGCGGATCGACGATCTCGGTCCAGACGCTGATCGTCGCGAGCGTGGCGTCCGCGGTCACCTCGTACACCGTCTCACGGCTCTGGGGGCCGGGGACCCTGCTCAGCGCGGCCGCGACACCGATCCTCGTCGCGCTGATCTCAGAGCTCGTCCGCCGTCCGGTCGTCGGGGTCTCCTCGACCGCCCAGAAGGTCGCCGTCGCGCCGCTGCGCTTCCGGCCGGCGACCCAGGCCCACGACCCGCCTGCGCCGTCGGCGGCGGCGCCGGCGCCCGCGGCCCCGGCAGAAGAGCCGCGCCATCCGCCACGACCTGTGGACCCGGGCAGCCCGGCGACCGGCGAGCAATGGGCCCCGGCCGGCGCGCCTCCCGTCATCGAGCAGAGGAGCGGCGGACCCCGCTGGCGACTCGTGCTGATGACCGGGGTGCTCGCCTGCGTGATCGTCGTCGGCCTGTTCACGGCGCTCGACGTGATCGCCGGCAGGTCGATAACCGGCAACGGCGACTCGACGACGTATTTCAGCGGGTCGCCCAGCCACCCGAAGACGACGCCGACGACGCCGGTGCCGGCGCTCGGTCCGACGGGCGCGACATCCCAGGCGACGGGCCCGACCTCGCCGGCCGCGACGACGACGCAGCCGGTCCCCGCCGTCGGGGCGACGGGCGGCGCGACCGGGACCACCGGCGCGACCGGCGTAACCGGAGCGACCGGCGCGAGCCCCACGGCGCCCCAACCGTCGGCCGGAGCGCCGGCCGGACCCTGAGCGTGGAGCGAGCGCGTCCGCCAGCCCGGCCGGGCCGCCGGGGTCCGCTCACGGCGGGCCTCGTCGCGCTCGGCCTCGCGCTCGTCGCAATCGGCTCCTCGGCCGGTGGCCAGAGCGCAGATGCCGCCGGCCAGAGGGTCCGGCGGGTCGTGCTCAGCGGCGACTCGGTGACCGAGAGCGCGACGCTCGCGCCGGACGCCGTCCACAACCAGGGGCTCGACGGGGCGCTGCTGGCGGCGCTCGCGAAGCGTGGCGCGACGGCCACCGACGGCTACCTGCGCGCGCACGGCCTGTCCCTGAACGCCGGCGTCGCCGCCGTCGTCGTCGGGTCGCTCCACTACGACGGGGCCTGGGCGTACGCGCAGACCGACGGCGGCCCGGACGGCTACGCGTCGGTGACGGTGAAACCCGGCGCGGCGGTCAGCTTCCCGCCGGGCACGCCGCGGATCCGCGTGCTCTACACGGGCTCGCCGCCGCTCGTCTACTACCACGCCAAACAGGTGCCGCTCGCGGCGGACGGCACGGTCAGCCTGCCGGATGCCCGGGCGAGAGTGAAGCTCGTCAACACGGGGAACCTCGTCTTCGACGGTGTGATCCGCTACCCGGCGAGCGGCATCAGCCTCGACGTGCTCGGCCACGCGGCCGCCCTGACGACCGACGGCCTGGAACCCGGGGAGGTCGCCCAACTCCGCCTGCTCAAACCCAACCAGACGCTGATCCTGTTCGGGACGGTCGAGGAGTACGAGGAGAACAACGGCGGCCTGACACCCCACACGGCCGAGGTGGCGTTCGTCAACGGGCTCTACCAGCGCGCGCAGATCGCCGAGGCGTCGGGAACCTGCGTGTTCGTCTCACATGCCCCGAACACCGTCATCTCGGCCGCGATCCAGGCTCGCTTCCGGGCGATCGAGAAGCGCGAGGCGCGGCTCGACGGGTGCGCGTACAGCAACGTCCTCGCGAACGCCTTCGGACCGACCAGCAGGAGCGTCCGGGCCGGGCTGACGATCGACACGATCCACCCGACTCCGGCCGGCTACCGGCGGATGGCCGGCCTGCTCGCAACGCTGATCGTCCCGGGTCCGCCGAGCACGCACTAGGCCAGCGCCGCGAGTTGAGCCCGCGAACGGCAGCCACCGACGAGTTGCCCCGCCGCCGACGCCGGCTGATCCTCGCGATCTGCTGCATGAGCCTGCTGATCGTCGGGCTCGACAACACGATCGTCAACGTCGCGCTCCCGTCGATCGGGCACGACCTCCACGCCGGGGTCGCTGGCCTCCAGTGGATCGTCGACGCCTACACCCTCGTGCTCGCGAGCCTGCTGATGCTCTCGGGTTCGATGGCCGACCGGATCGGCCGGCGGAAGGTCTTCGCGATCGGCCTGTGCCTGTTCACGCTCGGGTCGCTGCTGTGCAGCCTGGCGACGAGCGAGGCGGGCCTCGTGGTGTTCCGGATGCTCCAGGCGCTCGGCGGCTCGATGCTCAATCCGGTGGCGATGTCGATCATCAGGAACACTTTCGATGATCCTTCTGAGCGCGCCCGGGCGATTGGCTGGTGGGGGGCGACGGTCGGGATCAGCCTGGCGCTCGGCCCGGTTCTCGGCGGCCTGCTCGTCGGGTCGGTCGGCTGGCCGGCCGTCTTCCTGATCAACCTGCCGGTCGGCCTGGCCGCCCTGGTCCTGACGCTGCGCTTCGTTCCCGAGTCGAAGGCCGACCGACCCCGCCGGGTGGATCCGGTCGGCCAAGTCCTCGTGATCGGCCTGCTCGGCGGGCTGACCTACGCGATCATCGACGGTCCGGTGGCCGGCTGGGGCTCGACCAGGGAGGTCGTGCTGTTCGGCTTCTGCGCGGTCTGCCTGAGCGTCCTGCTGGCCTACGAGGCCCGCCGCGAGGAGCCGCTGATCGAGGTCGCCTTCTTCCGCAGCACGCCGTTCTCCGGGGCCGTCGCGATCGCGATCGCGTCGTTCGCCGCGCTCGGCGGCTTCCTCTTCCTCAACACGCTCTACCTCCAGGAGGTCCGCGGGTTCTCGGCCGTGAAGGCCGGCCTCTACACGCTCCCGATCGCCGCGATGACGCTGATCTTCGCCCCGCTCTCGGGCCGCCTGGTCGCCGGCCGCGGGCCGCGCCCGGCCCTGCTGATCGGCGGCAGCGGCCTGGCGCTGGGGGCGTTCCTGCTGACCGGCTTGACCCAGACGACGTCGACCGCGACGCTGGTCGTCGCGTACGCGATCTTCGGTGTCGGCTTCGGGACGATCAACCCGCCGATCACGAACACCGCCGTCGCCGGGATGCCGCCGGCCCAGGCCGGCGTCGCTGCGGCGATCGCCTCGACCTCCCGCCAGTTCGGCCAGACGCTCGGCGTGGCGATCGTCGGAGCCCTGGCCGCAGCCAGCCTGGACGCCGCCCGCGGGGGTGGCCCGGCCGCGCTGCCGAGCGACGTCGGCTGGTGGCTGATCACCGCGTGCGGTCTGCTCGTCGTCGGGCTCGCCTTCTTCAGCACGACCGCGCGCGCGAACGAAAGCGCCGTGCGCGTCGCCGCGGCGACCGCGCCCGGCTGACCCAGCCGCCCGAGGGCCCGGCCGCCCGCGAGCAGGCCGCAGACCCGCTCCTCTCCGGGGACCGGCCCCGACAATGATCCCAACCTGAGGGTGCCCCGTAGAACTTCACATGGGACTCGATAATCCACTCCACATACTCATCCTCGCCGTCATCGTGATGCTGGTCTTCGGAGCCAAGCGGCTACCAGAGCTCGGCAAGTCGCTCGGACACGGCATCCGCGAATTCAAGGGCTCGGTGTCCGGCGAGAGCTCGCCCACCCACCAGCTCGACTCACCGGTCGCGACCGACCAGCGCTGACCCGGCCGGCCGGGCGCCGGTTAGAGTTCAGGCTCGCCCAGTCACCTGAATGGAGCAAGCTTGAGTTCGATTAGAAACCTGCGCTATGTGGCGCTGACCGAGGCCACGACGTTCCTGGCCCTGCTGGTTGCAACATTCATCAAATATCAGGACAACTCGCCCCAGGGCGTGCAGATCCTCGGGCCGATCCATGGCATCTTCTTCCTGCTGTACGTCCTACTCACACTCAACGTCCGCTCGGCCGCCGGCTGGGATCTCAAGACGACGCTGCTCGTCCTGCTCGGAGCCGTCCTCCCGTTCGGCGGCTACGTCGTCGATCGCTGGCTGAGCCGGCAGACGCTGGCTTCGGCCTGAGGCGAGCGCTAGTGCAGGTGGAGGTTGAAGTGCAGGAGGATCAGCGGCCAGAGCACGATCGCTAGAAAGGCGGAAAGCGCCCGGAGCAGCGTCGTGATGTGGACGAAGTAGTTGTGCTGGTTGGCGATGATCAGGCCGATCACGACGTAGGCCAGCGATGCGATGCTCCTCATGGCGCTCAACCCTACCCGGGTTGGCACGATTCATGCAAGTCGTCCGGCCGGTCGCCTACGTTGCGCGAACGCATGTTCGTCGACCACTCAGTGATTGCGGCCGCCGGTTCGCCTCCCGCGACTTCACTCACGCCGGGGACGGGATCGCTCAGCTGGCTGGCCGACCTCAACCCCGACCAGCTGGCGGCGGCGACGCACACCGGTGGGCCGCTCCTGATCCTGGCGGGCGCGGGGACCGGCAAGACAACGACGCTGTGCTCGCGGGTCGCCTGGCTGATCGCGACCGGCGTCCCGGCCGAGCGGATCCTCCTGCTGACGTTCACGCGGCGGGCCGCCCGGGAGATGGTCGGGCGGGCGCGGGCGCTGACCGAGCGGACCTCGCCGAACGCCGGACGCGTCGCCGGGGGGACCTTCCATTCGCTGGCCCACCGGATCGTCCGCCTCCACGCCGGGTCGGTCGGGCTGGGTGCGAGCTTCGGCGTGCTCGACGGAGGCGATGCGGTCGATCTGGTCGACCTCGTCCGCCAGGAGCAGGGCCACGCGGCCGGCCGGCGGCGGTTTCCCCGGGCGCAGACGATGCTCGAGATCTACTCGCGGACGGTCAACTCCCAGGTCCCGCTCGCCGACGTCCTGGCCGAGTCGTTTCCCTGGTGCTCCGAGCACCAGGACGCCCTGGCGGAGACGTTTCGGGCCTACGGCGCGCGCAAGCGGTCGCTGGGTCTGCTCGACCTCGACGACCTCCTGCTGTACTGGCGGGCGCTCGCCGCCGACGAGGTGATCGGCCGGCAGCTGGCCGAGACGTGGGATCACGTGCTGGTCGACGAGTACCAGGACGTCAACGGCCTGCAGGTCGACATCGTCGCGAGCCTGCGCCGCGACCGGCGGGAGCTGACCGTCGTCGGCGACGACTTCCAGGCGATCTACGGCTTCCGGGCGGCGAGCGCCCGCCACATCCTCGACTTCCCGAAGCTGTTCCCCGACGCCCGGACGATGACCCTCGAGCGCAACTACCGGTCGACCGAGCCGATCCTCGGCGTCGCGAACGCCGTCTCCGAGCAGGACACCGACGGCTTCCGGAAGGTGCTCTGGACCGCCCGGGAGGGCGGCGTCCGGCCGGAGCTGGTGATGCCGCGCGACGAGTCCGAGCAGGCATCGGAGGTCTGCGACCGGGTCCTCGGCGCCCGCGAGGAGGGGATGCTCCTGCGCGAGCAGGCCGTCCTCTTTCGGACCGGCCACGACTCCGCCCTGCTCGAGCTCGAGCTGACGAGGCGGCGGATCCCGTTCGTCAAGTACGGAGGTCTCCGGTATCTCGACGCGGCCCACGTCAAGGACCTCGTCGCCCTGCTGCGGCTGACGGAGAACCCGTCCGACGAGATGAGCTGGTTTCGGCTGTTGCAGCTGCTCGACGGGGTCGGGCCGATCCGGGCGCGGCGGGCGCTCGACGCGCTGCGACCCGAGGGCGGCGGGCCGCCGGAGCTCGGGCGGTGGGCGGCGGCCTGCGAGCACGTGCCGGACGCCGTCCGCGACCAGGCCGACGGCTTGTTCGGGGCGCTCGTGCGGGATTCGGGTGGCCGGCCGGACGCGGGGTCGGCTGGTGGGGAGGACGGCGAAGCGGGGGGCCGCCGAGGAGGGCGTGCGTCGGGAGGCGGCCGCCGAGGGTGTCCGGCGCGAATCCGCGGGCGTGCGGGCCGAGCGGCTGTGTGCGGCGCTGGCGCCGCTGATCCGGCTGCGGTATGCCGACGGGGCGCAGCGGCTGGTCGATCTCGAGCAGCTGATCGCCGCGGCGCGGGGGGCGGAGAGCCTGGCGGAGTTCGTCTCCGAGCTGGTGCTCGACCCGCCGGCGTCGAGCTCTGACCTGGCGGGGCCGCCGCATCTCGACGAGGACTACCTGGTGCTGAGCACGGTCCACTCGGCGAAGGGGCTCGAGTGGGACGCGGTCCACGTGATCGCGGTCTACGACGGGAACTTCCCGGCCGACATGGCGACCGGGAGCCGGGAGGGGATCGCCGAGGAGCGGCGACTCCTCTACGTGGCGCTGACGCGGGCGCGGCGCCAGCTGGCCGTCTACGTCCCGGTTCGCTACCACCACCGGCCGGGGGGCGTGGACGATGCCTACGGGTTGAGCAAGCCGTCGCGCTTCCTGACGAAGCGGGTCCAGAGCCTGTTCTGTGTGACGCGGACCCACGAGCCGGTCGTGTCGATCGGGCGGGGCGAGGCCGGCGGGAGTCCGCGGCGGATCGAGGTGTCGGCGGACGCGCTGTTCGGGTGAGCCGGATCTGCGATCGTTTGGCGGGATGGCCGAAGAGGAATTCGCGAAGCCGGCGCTGACCGTCGATGTCGTCCTGCTCGCGGGCGAGGCGCCCCGGCGGATCCTCCTGATCCAGCGAAGGAACCCGCCGTTCGAGGGGGAGTGGGCGCTGCCGGGGGGATTCGTCGACGAGGGTGAGACGGTTGCCGTGGCGGCCGGGCGCGAGCTGCGGGAGGAGACGGGCGTCGAGGTGACGGGGCTGCGGCTGCTCGGGGTCTACGACACGCCGGGCCGGGACCCGCGGGGGTGGACGGTGTCGGTGGTCTACGTGCTGTGCGTCGAGTCCGAGCTCGAGGCCGAGGGCGCCGACGACGCGGGGGACGCCCGGTGGTTTGCGAGCGACGCGCTGCCGGACCTGGCATTCGACCACAAGCTGATCGTCGAGGACGCGCTGCGGGCGACGGCCGACTGAGTCGGGCGGACTACCAGACGCCGCGGGTGAGACCGCCGTCGACGAGCAGGGCGGTGCCGGTGACGTAGCTGGCGCGGTCAGAGCAGAGGAAGGCGACGACGGCGGCGAACTCCTCGGGCGTGCCGAGCCGCTCGGCGGGGATCTCTGAGGCGCCGAGGGACTCGGCGGCCTGCTTGGAGCCGAAGAGGTCATACAGCCGGTCGGTCGCGATCCGGCCGGGGAGGACCGAGTTGACGGTGATGCCGTCGGGCGCGACGTCGCGGGCGATCGTCTTGAGGGCGGCGAGCGTGGCTGAGCGGTGGGAGTTGGAGAGCATCAGGGTGGGGGACGGCTCGCGGATCGTCGACGAGCCGACGTTGACGATCCGGCCGAAGCGGCGGTCCTGCATGCCGTCGATGACCGCGGCGATCAGCTGGATCGGTGCGAGGACGAGCGTCCGGTAGGCGGCCTCCCACTCGTCCTGGGTGTGGTGGAGGGGAGCCGGGCTGGCCTGGGGGCCACCGGTGTTGGTGACGAGGATCTCGATCGGCCCGAGCGCGTCCTGGACCTCTTCGATCAGCTGGGGGATCGCCTGGAGGTCGGCGTTGTCGTGGACGAACGCGTGGACCCCGAGCTCGCCGGCGGCCTCGGCGAGCTGGTCGCGCGAGCGCGACGAGATCGCGACCCTGGCGCCCTCGGCGGCCAGCTCGGCGGCGATCGCCCGGCCGATCCCCTTCGACCCCCCGGTGACAAGCGCGACCCGCCCGGTCAGGCCTAGGTCCATGGGTGGATGCGGCGGTGGATCGGCGATTTGCGCATGGCCACCATTCTTCCAGGCGCGCGGGCGCCCGAGTAGCCTGTCGAACCGCGGGCGGTTAGCTCAGCTGGTCAGAGCGCCTGCCTTACAAGCAGGAGGTCCCCGGTTCGAGCCCGGGACTGCCCATTCGAAAAGCCCTGGTGATCAGCTTGTTTTGACTGATAGCCCTAGGACTTGAACAGAACATGTTCCCAAGCCGTGTTCCCCAGGCCGGAGTTGTCGTCCGGGTCGGCACCGACGAGGCGGTGATGTTCCCGGCGCGACTGGGAACACGGCACCCGCCAGCGCCTGGGCCGGGAATCGCTTCGACGCGGGGGAGCGGCGTCTACGAGACGGCCACGATCCCGGCGTGGCCGAGCTTCTCGGGCTGGTCGTCGAACCCGAGGACGAGGTGGGTCTCGAAGGCGTCGGCGAGCCGCCTGAGGGTGGTGACGCTCGTCGGGTACTGGCCGCTTTCGATCCGAGAGATGACCGAGTGGCTCGTTCCGACCCGTTCGGCCAACTGCTGCTGGGTGAGGACGAGGGCCTGCCGACGGTCGACGACGAGCCGGGCGATCCCCTGGTAGGGCGCGATCCGCCGGAACTCCTCACGGTACGCGGCGCTCCGCTGCGCGCGGTGCCGACTGCCGGCCTCGTGGGTCGAACCGACAGGCGAGGAGCCCAATGGCAACTCCGCGGGTCCTGCCAACGCGGCGGTCGCAGGCTCCACCGCGGCTGGCTTCTCGGGCGTCTCGTCGGCCATGCCACTTACCATTATTGCTAAGCGCGCCGAGGCGAGCCCGGCGGCGCCGAGAGGGACGGCCGCCAGCCGGGTGTGGAGTGCTCCTCGTTCGAGGGGTCGGCTCTGCCGACCCCTGGTTGCCATCCAGCGCAGCGGAGGCGGGCAGTCACCGAGCGCAGCGAGGGAAACCCGGCGAAGCCGGGTTGACGGCCCGACTTCGCGGAGCTACGACGCCGCGACGCGCCATCGGACTCGACAGGGAGGCCGTCGGGCGCATACGCTGAACTACACGGTATGGGCAACCTCATCCAATTTCCGCCCCGCGGGCACTATCTGGCCTGGGAGGCCGGCCAACTGGCCGGCGTGTCCGGCAACACGATGGGTCAGTGGGCCCGTCGAAGATACATCGTGGCGTCGCAGTCGGCCGACTATTCCGTAAGGTCTACAGCTACCAGGACGTCGCCGAGGCGATGGTCGTCCACGACCTGCTCGAGCGCGGCGTCGTCCATCGCGACATTCGCACCGCGATCGACGCGCTCAGGGAGTACGGGGACTGGCCGCTGACCGACGCGAACCTGTCAACCGTCGAAACGCGCGGGAAGACCCGGCTCGTGGCCGAGTTGGACGGGGTGGCGTACGACATCGGTGACCGTGGGTGGCAGCGGGTCGTCAATCCGGAGCACCTGACGAAGATCAGCTCGGAGCTGCGGCGTGGCGGTTGGGCGGTTCGACAGCTCCCCGGGCTCAGGCACATCGAGGTCGACCCGGAGCTGCTGAGCGGCCGTCCTGCGATCCGGGGACACCGCATCTCGGCGCAGGAGGTCGCAGAGACAGCCGAGGAGCCGAACGGCGTCGAGACCCTGATCGAAGGCTACGGCCTTCGGACTGAGGAGATCAGTGATGCCCGCGAGTGGTGGCGCGAGGTCCGTCGCCTCGCGGCGTGACAACAGCACCGCCCGTCCGACTGCTGGTCATCGACGAGAGCCTCGACAAGCGGCTCGCGCAACAGCTTGAGGGTCGAGGCCGCCGAGCGAAGAGTGCCGACTGGCTCGGGATGTGCGGCATGAAGGACGAGCTGCTCCTCCGGGCACTGGCAAAACTTCCCGAGGTGGAGCCCGTCCTGGTGACCGGCGATGACGACATGCCCGGCGAGCATCAGGCCATCGTCGCCCAGCTCAAGGTGACGATCGCAACCATCGACGGGAGACCCGGCCCAGGCTGGGGACGCGAGGAGTGGAAGAAGGAGATCGTCCACCGCTGGGCGCACTCGATGCAGCTCCAGACGCCCGGCACGATCCGTCGGTACAGCGTCGCGCAGCACCACGCCTGGAGACGCCGTCGCGGACGCAGCAAGCCCTAATCGGAGGCGGTCAGAGCTCGAAGCCGTGGCCGCGGTCAAGAGCGCGTTCGGGATCCCGCTCGGGGAGCAGCCCCTCGACTCGGGCGAAGCGTTGTTCGTGTGAGCCGTAGCCCGGCCTCGCGATGCCGAGCTGCTCGCGCGCCTTGAGAACGCTCTCCCCTGTCGAGCGCCAGTCCCTGCGGTGCGCCGCCGAGCCGTGGCGAGGCTCCGGCTGTGACCCAAGCGTGGACGCCTCCGCGGGGTGGACCTGGTGGACGATGCGGTAGGTCTCGATCGCGTTCGCGGCCTTGTTCCACGCCTCTGCCTCGGCTTCGCGTCCCGGCTCTGGGCGTGGCCCGAGGACTCGCGTGATGTGCTCGGCCGGGCTTTCGATCCTCGCGCTCGCCTCTTGCTCGACGGCGCGATCGAACGCCTGCTCGGCCTCGCGGAGCTCCTCGCGGGCACGCGGATGCTCAGCCTCCCACCGCTCCGGGCTGCCCGGAGCCGCGCTGAACTCATCGACGCGAGCTTGGCCGTCCCGCGCGGCTCGCTCCATCGCCGCGGCGTTGCCCTCGGCGAGCCCGAGCTGAGCCCGGATCTGCTGCCCTCGCTGACCGCGACGCGCGAAGGGCCCCAGGGTGTCCAGCTCTGCGCGCAGACGGTCAGCCTCCACGCGCATCCGGTCGGCCCGTTGGTGCTGTCGCTCGACATCGCGCTCCAGCGCCTCCACCTCACCTGCGCCCCTTGTCGGGAACGTGGCCACGACGGCTCGCAGCCGATCGCGCTCGGCGCGGAGCTGCGCAAGCTGTTCGCCCGCGCGGTCCAGGCCACCCGAGCTCGCGGCCCGGGCGTGCTCACGCTCGACGCGCTGCTCGTGCGCGAGCGGGATGCGGATCGACGGCATCTCGGGCTCGCTGCGACCCAACCTCGTCCCGAGCGCCGTGACCGCGGCCTCAGGTGGCGCATCACGGGTCAGGTCGAGCTCGTCGCGTGCGGCATACACGTGGGTGCGGGCTCGCGCGCGGGTCAGCGCGACATACGAGCCCTCCGCCGTCGACAGGCGCCCCGCGATCACGTGGGTCGTGTCAGTCGTCTGGCCCTGCGCTGGAAACGGATGCGAGACGTACGCGAGACGCGTCTGCGCCCGGTCGAGCAGCTCCCGGTCAAAGGTACCCTCCCGGCCGTCCGACAAGCGCAGCGTCCCCTGGCCGAGTTCCGCGTCGATGCTCGTGACCGCTCCGCTGATCCCATTGCGGACCGCTCCGAGATCTGGGTGATGAACTCCAGCGCGGACGATGACCAGGTCCCCGGCGTGCAGACCGTACGGCCGGCCGGTCAGCGGCAGGCTCTCCGCGCCGAGCTCGCCCTCCTGCAAACGGATCGCCTGCGCCCGAGCGTTCAATGCGTCGAGCTGCTCGTTCGACGTCTCCGCCACAACCAACGTGCTCCGACCCGCCGCCCGGTCGGCCTGAGCCGCGTCGAGCGCGAGATCCTCCGCGCGACGCCGCTGGTCGGCGAACACGACGAGACCCCGCTCGGCATACCCCGCGACCGCCCGCTCGTGCTGACCAGAGCGGAACATGGCCTGGTCGCGTCGGTCGGCCGGGTCCTGCGCCCGCACGATCCGCGACAGCTCGACGAACCCGCCCGCGGCACGCGCGGTCTCCTCGATCGTTGACCACAGGCCGCTGGCGCCAACGGCCTGCGACTGGCGCGGGTCGCCGATCTCGACGAGGCGCGCCCCCGACTCCCTGACCGCCCGAAACAGCCACGCCTGCTCGCGCGTCGACGCGAGCGCGGCCTCGTCGTGCAACACCGTCACTCCACGATCGAGCACGAGGCGGCCACTCTCGACGTTCGCCCGGAGCGCCGCGGTCGAGTAGCCGCGCCCGTCGACGCCGGCGTCACGCAGTTCGCCGGCGAGCCGCTCCGCGGCCTGCGCGCCGGTGCTCGCCGCGACGACCCGCCGCCCCGCCTGCTGGTGAGCGCGAGCGACACCCTGCAGAGCCGGTGCTCTTCCCCGTCCCGGCCTGGCCGACGATCACGACAAGCTGGCGATCACCGCACGCCAGCTCCACCGCCCGCTGCTGCTCGGGCGCAAGCTCCGCACCCCGCGCTGCCAACCCTTCGGCGAGCCGATCGACCTCGGCCGCGACGAGCGACGGCTCGACCGCCGCCACGCGGCTACCCGCGAGTTCGGTCGCACTCGCGACCGTCGCCTTCTCGAGCACGCGGTGAGCTCGCGTCGTCTGCCGTCCATCGGCCAAATCGAGCACCTCACCCCGCGCCTGCAGGCCCGCGAGCGCCGCGAGACCCGCATCGGGACCGAGCGTCCGACGGCCGCCTCGAGCGCCGCCGCGCGGGCCTCGCGAGGCGCGAACGTCGCGTCGAACTCCGTCAGCCGGCCCAGCACGTCACGCTCCAGCTCCCCGTGGTCGAGCTGGATCTGCTCGGCCCTGACCGCGGAGCGCCTCGACCGACCGAGCATCAAAACCGTGCTCGACCGCCGTCTCCCACCACGCCCGGTCAAGGTCACCAGCCGTCGCAAGCGACCCCTTCGCCGCGCGGCTCGAGATCGCGAACCGCCGCTCCTCAGCCGGCATCAAGCGCCCGCTCCGCTCCAACGCATCGAGGCGTCCCGCCGCATCCGCCGCCCCCGGACCACCCGAGTCGATCTCGGCCCGAAGCGCGGCCCGCTTCTCCTCCAAGCGCGCCTCGATCGCGCCCGCGACCTGCTGATGACGGGAACTCCACCGCTCCCGCAACCCCTCCGGCACCCCGGCAAGCTCGAAATACCGGTGCGCCACGGCCGGTCGCCCGCTCAACCTCGAACCCGAGACCCCGGAGCTCGCGCGCGAGCTGCGCCCGATACGCCGCGCCGATCTCCCGCTGGTGGACCATCCACGCCCTCGACTCGACCGCCACGACCCGGCCATCCGAGCGCAGAGCGCCATGAATCAGAAGATGCGAATGCAGCTGCGGATCCGGCGGCCGACCGGCGACCGCACGGGCCGTCGTGTGCTGCCAGCTCGACGCCAGAACCTCGCGCGCACGCTCGCGAACGACCGTGTCCTTGTCGAGCCGGCGGCGGACCATCGGGACGAACTCAGTCGCGTGCGCCAACGCCCGGTCGACGGCGCGCTCCTGGGCGGACTCCAGCGCCGCGCGGACCTCCGGCGAGCCGAGCGCCCAGACCGCCGAGACCGACTTCGGCGCCGAGAACGTCGCGTCGATCGCGACGACCGCCTCGCCGTTCGCGCCGACCCGGCGCAGCGGTCTCGCCCGACATCGGGTGGCGGACCGCCATCAAGGCGTGGAAGGCCTCGCCGTCGACGGGCTGGGTCCGGTCGAGGCCGAGCGCCGCGGCGCCTTCGGGACCGAGCGCCCACCGGCCGGGTGCCTCGACACGCTCGCCGTCCTTGAGGTAGTAGTCGCCCTGCTCCGGCGCCTGCGCGCGGCCCTCCAGGTACGCCGCGTACGCCGCTCCGCCTCCCGCCGTGACCTTCGCCACCGTCAACACCGAAGCGACTCTAGCACTAAGTGCGTAGAGTGTATTCACACACTATCTCCGTTCAAAGATCCGCAGCTCCGCGATGCCCATAGGCGGCTATAGCGGAGTGCCACCGTTCCACCACCGATCGAACGGCGGCCGGTTCTCGGTCTTGAACGCCTCTGCGTAGTCGCCCTTGTGAATCGAATTCACGGGCGGGACGTTCCAGACGCTGTTCTTGCCGATGATGTAGCGGTCGTGAAGGTCGAGCGCACGCGGATGGACGAGCCGCCACTCGGCCACGACGCCGACGGCCGCTACCTCCCTGCTAAATCGGTGCCAATCGGTCGTGTAGGCGGCCAACTCTTCCTCCTTGGGAGGCCGAGAGACGAGCTTGATCTCTTTGACTCTCGCGCTGTCGACTTCGAGCACAAGCGACTCGAGCACCTTTCTCGGCAGGTGGGGCTCGGCCCAGTGAAGGTATCCCTCGCACGAGCGGAGCATCTGCCGCAAGTGCATGGCGTTTGAGAAAGGCCGATCGCGCTCGATTACGCGAACGACCGGCTCGAATCGGTCGCCCTCTTCAGGCAGCTCAGCCAGGATGCGAATCGTCTGTCGCCGGTTCGACCAGGCCACGATCCCCGCGCCGTTGAGAACGACGCAAAGGGCGCGCACGGCCGTGGCGTCTTCAATCACAGCGAATTGGTGCCGCGCCAAGAAATGAAGCGCACCGTCAAACGCGATCGGCCCACGTCCGCGTAGGCCTTGGATCAACGCTTGCGTAACGGGCTGACGAATAAGAGCCGCTCGGTGCGCCTCTCTGGCGACATGATCGTCGCCGAAAACGAATACAGCCTCGTAGAGGCCGACTGCCTCGTTGGTCAACTCCCCAGCATCGCAAAGTCCGAGGAGGCGGAGAAGCGCAAGGTCGGCGCGATCTGCACGCCCGAGTACGGCCGCGCGTACCGCGTCTCCGACCTCGTCAAGACTGGCCTTCAGGAGGAGGCGGTCGAACCGCCGACCTCCTTGAGCTTCGCGGCGATCGCCAGAATTTCGTCGGCCGACAGCTTGCTCGCGTCGATCTGAAGGACGATCTGCATCGACGGAGCCACGACTAAAGGGGCGCTGCCCTCCCGCTGCTTCAAGTCGCGCTTACGTGTCTCGTCTTCGAGCCTGCTCGGCTTGGCGTCGACCACCACAGCGCGTTCTCTGCGCGTCGTTGCCGGGCGCTGCACGGATCGAGACTTCAGCGGCGCCTCTTCGGAAGCTACCTCACCCACCCGAACAATCGTGTCTTCGATCGGGCCGGCGTCAAAGCGGCCGTCAGAGATGAGCTTGGTCTCCTCGGCCGCTTTGACCAGGACCGCCGCACGGCTTTTTGCGGGCCCGGAGTTGAGTGCTCGATCTTCTTCAAAGCGCACCGCGACGATCGAGGTATCAGCCTGGCGCGTCATCAACTTCTTGACGATCGGAGCGAAGCCCGTGCTCATAACAGCGTCACGCGCTGCCTCAAGGGCCGCCTCCTCGTCCTCACCGATAAAAGTCTCGCCTCGCTCGGTGACGATCAGCTTGTCGCCCTCGGCGGCGATGAATCCGTACTGCTTAGCCGAGGCCAGTTCGGTCGCTACTCGACCGGTGAGCTGTACGCCGAGTCGAGAAGCAAGTCGGGCTGAAGAGGCAGGGCCAGCAAGGTCAGCGAGCGTTTTGACGATTCGCTTGGTCGCCTTCGGCGCATTGCCGGGAAGCTGTGCGCTTCGGGGCGTTCTGTCGGGAGAAGCGTCGGTCATGAGATTTCCTTGACTCGAGTGGAAGTTGATGGCTGGAACGTTAGCGGCCGAGTCGGCGGCAACGGCACGTTCCGTTCCCAGCCGGCTTGAATCACAGCTGCGCAGGCAGCTAGCGGGCGGAAGCGGAAGTCTGCGTGCAGCACGAATATTTCTCGCGCCCGAGTCCCGACACGTGCGCGGAGCGCTTCCCTCCACGTCGTGCCGGTCGAAGGCGGCTCGGACGAATGAAGCTGGCGAGAACATTGGGCTTGGTGCCACAGCCAGCCGAGTTGCTAGCGAGTTTTTGGGCGTTTCGCGCGCCGTTGGACCTGATCCAGACATGCTCGACGCTGCGGAATCGCTTGGAGCGTCCTCGGAGTCCTGCCCGGCCGACTGAGTCTGTCTCATAAGATCCGCTACTCGGCGCGTCCGGCTTCCTGGTCTGACTACGTGCCCGCCGTCAGCGCATCGACGATGTCCAAGAGAAAGCCCCAAAAGACCGGCGCGGACCTCCGCGGGCATCTCGAGTTCGCGCTATCACTCGGCGCGGGCGCCTCTGCGACGACGCTCGTGTTCGTGTTCGCGTGGCTCGAGCGCGGCGCGCCGAGGGGTTGGCTCAACGACTTCGGCCGAGCAGTCGCCGGCGAGCTCGTTGCAGTCGCCGTTGTCTACGTTTTGGCCTACGTTGTACTACTGCGCCGCGGGCTCCGGCGCGAGGACGATGTCGCTGCTGCCGTCCTTAGCGCGCTTGATGCGCGCGAGGGAACGCAGCCGGCAGGCCTGCTTGGTTTCCACCACCACCCGAAGACGATCGACTGGCACGAGTTGCTCTCCGCGGCGAGCGAACTTGTCGTCGCCGGTCGCTGGTTCTCAGCATGGTCTAGCGAACATTTCGACGAACTCAAGGCCTTCTTTGTTGCGGGTGGACGCGCGCGTGTCTACCTTCTCGCACCGGACAACGGCGCTGCTCTCGCCGCCGCGGCGCGCCAGCACAGCGGTTTCGTCGGCACCGAAGACGCGACTAGCGCGATGCACAAGGTGGAGACCACCGTCAACCGCCTCAGAAGCGCCGCCAGCGCGAGCCCGATGGGGCTCCAAGCCTTGCAGCTGCGCTACATCACGGAGCCGACCGTGGTGCTCACGCAGAGCCTCTTCCGATTGACCGGCGACAGTTCCGACCGCCTTGTCCTTTACGCCAGCGACAATTTTCGCGCCGACCGCCACCGCTCCCCGGCGTTGATCATGGACCTCAACAAGTCAGTCGAGCTCCGCGACTTCGCCGAGACCGAACTCGCCGGCTTTGAGCGCGTCTCCGTTTGCGCCTCAGGGCAGGACCAGCCAGCCAATGAGGCACCGGAGGCTTCCGACATCCGAGACAACGGATAGCGTGAGGCGAACAGAATGGTTCCCGACACCGTCGCCTTCGCCCAGCCCGTCATGACGCACCATCCGCTCGGGGCCTCCACCGGCTACATGCTCGAGCACCGCGGAGATTGGCCAGCGCTCATTGACGAGGCCAAGGCGCAGTCCCTCTTTGCCGCGGAACTCGCGGCGCTCGGCGACGAAGAGCTGCCAGTGCTCGTCGAAGTGCTTGAGCGGTCCGGAGGGCTGCCGTTCCGCTATTTGAGCGTTCACGCTCCAAGCAAGCGCCTACTGCGACCTGAGCGCGAGCGCGTCGCAGATCTCGTGCGCCTCCTTTCGATCGCCGACGCTATCGTGGTGCACCCCGACACGATTGACGATACGGATGTCTACCGAGCACTCGGCGATCGACTCGTGCTGGAGAACATGGATGCGCGCAAGGCGAAGGGCCGGACCGCAGCCGAGCTTGCAGTCTTCTTCGCCGCGCTTCCCAAGGCACGCCTTTGCTTCGACATAGCGCATGCCGCCGACATCGATTCGAGTATGCAGGAGGGCGCGAGCATTCTCGATCACTTCGCCGACCGGCTGACTCATCTGCACATCAGCTCGCTCGATGACCAAGGACATCATGTGACGCTTCGGGCCGAAGACGAAGAGCGGTTCGCCTCGCTCTTAGGACGCTGCCGGGATGTCCCGTGGATTCTCGAGGCACCGCGAGCATCGTGGAGCAGACTTCGCTCGCCCTCGACCGTTTGGCGAGCTACAGTCGAGACGGGTTTCCCAACCTCGTCAAGGCGCGGGCTGGGACGGTCGAGGCCGTCACCAAGAAGCGCGCTGTCCTCGCGTCGGTCGAGATTCCTGACAACGCCAGCGTCGTGTTGTTCGGCTCATGGGGACGCCAAGAACTCACGGATCACTCGGACAACGACTGGCTCTTGCTCGTGAGCGGGTCGCGCGCCACAGCGACTACGGCGGCCGTCGACCGGTTGCGTCTGATCTTTCTCGAGGACGGTAAGGCTCCAGGCAAGCAGGCAATCTTTGGTCGGGCCGCTTACTCGAGCAGCCTCGCGCGCCACATCGGGCTGCATCGCGACGACAATCGCAACCTAACGCAGCGCATGCTACTCATGCTGGAGTCCCAGCCCGTCGCCGGTGATCAGATTTATCAGGCCTGCTGGGACCGGGTACTCGAGGGCTATCTTGACGAATCAATCAAGACCAACGCTCCGCCTCGCTTTTTCCTCAACGACGTCGTGCGCTACTGGAGCTATACCCAGATGTTGTGGATGGCGCGTGAAAAGGAAGGCGGCGTACCTTCCCGGTTGATCAAGACCGATGCCGGTGTTGGCCGGCAGGAAGGCACGCCATGGTAGATGTTCGCAGGATCCCCGTCGAGGAGGGCGACGTGGAGCTGCGCGGTCACGCTGGATGACCTCGCGCGGGAGGGCGCTCGTCGGATGATCGCGGCGGCGCTCGAGGTCGAGGTCGAGGAGTACGTCGGCGTCGCTTCGTGGGCGAGGTCGACGAGGACGGCAAGCGGCTGGTCGTCCGCAACGGCCGGGCGCGGGAGCGCAAGCTGACGGTCGGGTCGGGCACGGTCCCGGTGCGGGCGCCGCGGGTCAACGACAAGCGCGTCGATGAGGAGACCGGGGAGCGGCGGCGGTTCAGCTCGCGGATCCTGCCGGCGTACGCCAGGCGGTCGCCGAAGGTCGACCGAGGTGCTGCCGGTGCTGTACCTGCACGGGCTCTCGACCGGCGACTTCGGGCCGGCGCTGCGGGATCTGCTCGGCGAGGATGCCTCGGGGCTCTCGGCGAGCTCGATCCAGCGGCTGACCGAGGCGTGGCAGGCCGAGCACGCCGCGTTCCGCAGCGGGAGCTGCGTTTTCACCACTACGCCTACCTGTTCGTCGACGGCGTTCACGTCAGCGTCCGCCTCGGCGAGGACGACCGAGCTGTGCCTGCTGGTCGTGATCGGCGTCCGCGAGGACGGCGCGAAGGAGCTGCTCGCGGTCGAGGACGGCTATCGCGAGCAGCCGAGACTCGTGGGCCGCGGTGTTGCGCGATCTGCAGCGACCGCGGGCATGAACGAGCCGAAGCTCGTCGACCGGCGACGGCGCGCTCGGCGCGTGGGCCGCGCTGCGCGACGTGTTCCCCGGGGCCAGGGAGCAGCGCTGCTGGGTTCACAAGACAGCGAACGTCCTCGACGCGCTCCCCAAGCGGCTGCAGCCCCAGGCCAAGACGCTGCTGCACGAGATGGCCGAGGCGCCGACCCGCGCGGACGCCGCAGGGCGCTGGAGCGCTTCCGCGACGAGTTCGACGCGAAGTACCCCAAGGCGCGTCGCGAAGCTCGACAAGGACTGGGACGCGCTGACCGCGTTCTACGACTTCCCCGCCGAGCACTGGCGGCACCTACGCACCACGAACCCGATCGAGTGCGAGCTTCGCGACCGTCCAGCCTCCGCACGAAGCGTCACCAAGGGCGCCGGCTCCAAGAAGGCCGCGCTCGCGATGGCCTACAAGCTCCTGCGACGCCGCCCAGGAGCGCTGGCGGCGGTTCAACGGCCACGAGCTCGTCGCCGACGTGCTCGCCGGCGCGAAGTTCAAGGACGGCATCCTCATCGACTGAAGACACACAGGTCAGACCGACACACACGACGACTGAAAGAACAAACGGGAACCGGTCGCCGTATGAATACTTTCCTCGGAGATTCAATCCACAACTCTTGACAGATATCTCTACTGGCGCACGATATGTGTCGACTTCGTAGGGAAGGAGCGCGAGGATCACGAGAAGTGGGGCCTGCGCAGTGCGAAGCTACGTACATCGCGCAAAGTCCTATTTGCCGGCGGGCTTCTTCCGCTATTGCTTTGCTACCAGCACGACGTCGCGGGAATACGTGCTCACCTTCGCGACCAGCTCGCCCTCCCAGCGACTGAGCGCATCGCGGCCGCCTTCCTGCAACTGGGCGCTACTGACGCCGGAGTTCGCGCGTTGGGCGCCTACGACCGCTGGGTCGGGATGCTCATGGACAAACCGGTACGCGACGAGCTGCGCCGACTATCGCGAGACAAGGCCGACTCGTCCGCCGTGTACCAAGAAGTGCGAAGCATCGCGAAAACGCTCCAGAACGGGCTCTTAGCACTCCTGTTCGAGACGTCGCCAGAGCTCGCCGCAGTCGTTCGGGAGTACGGGCTCTTCTGACAAGCACGCGACAAGTTGCGGGATCGCGCCGTCATCCGGAACGCAGCGAGCGGCCCTGTGCCTCGCGGAGTGCCGCAAGCACACGGTTGTATCCGCCGCGCCTGTAGAGATCCACCCAGTGCCAGCGTCGGAGGCGCTCGGGCACGTCGCATTCCTCGAGCCTGACGGGAATCAAGAAGATCGCGGCGTCGGGTTGCTCATCGGCTTCGTCCAGCACGATGCGGATTTCCTTCTGCACGTACCCCGACTTGGTGACAGAGCCACGTGACAGGCAAACGAGAACAACGTCAGCGTCGCGCACAGCCTGACGAATCGCGTCCTCCCACTGCTGCCCAGCGATCAGGTCTCGTTCGTCTAACCAGGTCCGAATGCCGTCTCGACGCAGGCGACCGTCCAGTCGTCGTACGAGGATCTTGTCGTCCGACGAATGGCACAGGAAAACAGACGGCAGGCGTCTCTCGAGGCTTGCGCGGACAAGGCCTGGCTGGCGCGCTGTGACAGGCCGTTCGTAGACGTCTTCCGAAAAGCCGTGCCAGGCCGCATGCAGCGCCTCGGTCGCAGCTTCGAGCCCGACTAGGTCCTCGGCGCCGTGCGCGCGGCGTAGGTCCTCGACTCGTGCTTGAACCTTTCTGGTTTGCGATTCGTCAAGGCGATCGGCGACGGCCTCGAGTTGACGTTCGACCTGGGCTGCAGTGCTCTCGGCGTTGTTGCGCATCTCGATACGCCGCCGTGCGCGACGGTCGAGCGCAGCTTGTTCCTCGGCGTCGCGGATCATCTGCTTGATCTCGTCGTCGGAGAGGCCGGAGCCGGACTTGATCTCGATCTTCTGCTCCTTGCCGGTGCCGAGATCCTTGGCCGAGACGCTGAGGATGCCGTTCGCGTCGATGTCGAAGGCGACCTCGATCTGCGGGATCCCGCGCGGCGCGGGCGGGATGCCGGTCAGCTGGAACTTGCCGAGCGACTTGTTGTAGGCGGCCATCTCGCGCTCGCCCTGGAGGACGTGGATCTCGACCGAGGGCTGGTTGTCCTCGGCGGTCGAGAAGGTCTCGGACCTGCGAGTTGGGATCGTTTTCGTTACGTGCGATCAGCTTCGTAAAGACGCCGCCCTTGGTCTCGATGCCCAGCGTGAGCGGGGTCACGTCGAGCAGCAGGACGTCCTTGACGGCGCCGGCTAGGACGCCAGCCTGCATTGCCGCGCCTATCGCCACGACCTCATCCGGATCGACGCCGCGATATGGCGCCTTGCCGGTCAGCTCCTTGACTTTCTCCTGGACGGCCGGCATGCGCGTCATGCCGCCGACGAGGACGACGTGGTCGATCTTCGGGGCGCCCTTGTCCTTGGCGTCGTTGATCGCCTGGCGGACCGGGGCGACGACACGGTCCAGCAGGTCGCTGGTCAGCTCGCCGAGCTTGGCCCGCGTGAGCCGGACGTCGAGGTGCTTGGGACCGGACGCATCGGCTGCGATAAACGGAACGCTTAGCTGGGTGCGCTCGACTGAAGAGAGCTCGATCTTTGCCTTCTCGGACGCCTCGTAGAGACGCTGGAGAGCCATCGGGTCGGCCTCCAGGTCGATCCCCTGGGCCTTCTTGAACTCGCCGACGAGCCAGTCGACGATCGCCTTGTCGAAGTTGTCACCGCCTAGGTGATTGTCGCCGGCGGTCGACCTTGACCTCAAACACGCCATCAGAAATCGTAGAGTATCGAGACGTCGAAAGTGCCGCCGCCGAGGTCGACGACGAGGATCGTCTGGTCGGTGTCCTTGTCGAGGCCGTACGCCAGCGACGCGGCCGTCGGCTCGTTGATGATCCGCTTGACGTCGAGCCCGGCGACCTTGCCGGCGTCCTTGGTCGCCTGGCGCTGGTCGTCGTTGAAGTACGCGGGGACGGTGATCACCGCGGAGTCGACGGTCTCACCGAGGTAGGCCTCGGCGTCGGCCTTCAGCTTCTGCAGGATCATTGCGCTGATCTCGACCGGGGAGTACTGCTCGCCGTGGACCTCGACCCGGACGTCCCCGTTCTTGCCGGAGACCACCTTGTAGGGGACGATCGACTCCTCCTCCTTGACCTCGGCCTGCCTGCGGCCCATGAACCGCTTGATCGAGAAGACCGTGTTTTGGGGGTTGGTCACCGCCTGCCGCTTCGCGACCGCGCCCACCGACCGCTCTCCGGCCAAGCCAAACGCGACAACCGATGGCGTGGTCCTATCACCTTCGAGGTTCTTCAGCACAACCGCCCGCCCCGCCTGCATGACAGCCACACAAGAGTTCGTCGTACCAAGGTCGATGCCGATCCCTACGTCCATGTCAGGATGCCTCCATCACCCCTACGCTATTTGGTTGGGCGTGATGTCGGGCTCGGGAACAGACGCGGCGACAGCGTGGCTGGACTCGGGCGGCCGAGCCGGCGGTACACCGTGACATCCGAGCGCGAGGCTCGTGCAGTGGGCCGCGACATGGCCACTGCATAATTGCTAGAGGCGGCGCGGGACGCGAGGCGCGGCCGCGATCAACCTTCCGACCCGATAGCGGACCCCACGCTCGAATGTCGACCGGTCTCGGAGGGGAAGTCGGCCTCGCGAGGTCGGCGAGCCGCCAGGCGCCGCGCAAGCCCGCTGCGGGTCAAGCACCAGGGTCAGACGCTGGCCGCGCCGACCCCTTCGTCCCCCGAAGGTTCGGGCGCGAACGCCGTCGCCAGCAAGCGCGGCGTCGCCGGCCTGGCTCTTGGCGTGCAGGTAGCGCGCCGTCGTCTGGATGTGCGAGTGGCCCATCCACGACTGGACCTGGACCAGCGACGCCTGGTTGACGGCCGTCGAGCCGAAGTAGTGGCGCAGCGAGTGGAACGGCAGCGGCCGCAGGCCGGCCCGCTTCTGCGGCGGCCATGTACCGGCGCCGCAGCGCGCTCGCGTCGAGGTGGCGACCGACCACGCCCGCGAACACCGGATCCTCGTCGCCGGTGAACAGCTCCCGCTGGCCGAGGCGAGCGAGCGCCTGGGCGACGTCGGGGACCATCGGGACGCTGCGGACCTTGCCGCTCTTCGGCGTCACCAGCTCCCCGTAGCTGTAGTTCGCCCGCACGCGGATCGCCTGGCCCGGGAAGTCGACGTCGCGCCAGCGCAGCGCGACCAGCTCCCCGCGCCGCAGGCCGGTCATCGCCGCTGCCAGGTAGATCGCCGCGTCCTGGTCGCTCGCCGCGGCCCGGGCGAGCGCGTCGATCTCCTCGCGCGAGTAGAAGTCGTAGTCGCCGGAGTAGCGGACCGGCTGGCGTTCGACGCTCGCCGTCGGGTCGTGCTCGATCCAGTCGCGCGACCGCGCGTGCGTGAAGATCGCCCGCACGATCATCATCAGCTTCTCCGTCGTGCGCCCGTACGGCAGGCCGTCGAACCACCCCTTGACCTGCGCCGCCCGGAGTCACGCAGTGGCGTCGTCGCGAACGGCGCCCGCCCGTAGACCGTCGTCCGGCTCGGCTCGTGGCCGTCCGGCGCCGGCAGGAGATAGGCGTCGAGCACCTGGCGGTAGTCCTTCAGCGTCCCCCGCTTGAGGTTCCGCTTGACCTCACCGTGCAGGATCCACGCCTCCGCCGCGTCGGCGAACGTCACCGGCGGCCCGTCCGGCGCCGCGCGGCAGCGGCTTTGCGCGCCGCCTCGTGCTCGAGCAGCCGCCGCAGCTCGCCCTGCGCCTCCTTCGGCGTCAGGTACGACGCGTCCGGCTTCGGCCCGTCGCCCGCGTGCCAGACGATCGCCCCGCGCGGCGTGCGCTTGCCCGAGTTCTGCACCCAAGCCGGCCCCAGCACCCGAGAATGCTTGCCGTCGGCGTCCCACCAGAACGCCCGCCACCGGCGGTTTCCCCGTTCGCCGATGACCTGAAGATGGCCCTCGGCCCTGACCTCCTGCTTTCCGGCCATAGAACGAGTATATACCCGCAGATGTTCCCCAGCGTGTTCCCAACTCGGGGAAACTCAGGTCATCTGAGGGCACCTAAGCCCAGCTAACACGCCCTAAAATCAACGAACCAGACGTCCTCCAAGCTGCCTTACAAGCAGGAGGTCCCCGGTTCGAGCCCGGGACTGCCCATCCGACGATACTTGCCGATCGGCTCGACGAGCGCCGGCCGACCCGGTCGACCATTCGTCGGGTTCGCGTGTCGATCGTCACAATCGGGGTACGCCCCGGGCAGATCCCGGGACCTCGCCGTACAAGGAGCTAGAGCATGACCGCCGCCATCGTCGTAATCCTGATCATCGTCATCGTCGTGGTCGCGCTCGTCGTCGTCGCGCCTCGTATGGGCGGCACGCGTCTCGGTGGGCTCGGTCGCTCCCGCCGGCCGTTGGCCGGGGACGACTTCGCGGACCCGGGCGTTCGCCGGGGTCGTCACCGCGCCTCTGAGCGCACCCTGCTCGCCGAGGGCGAGGAGATCCAGGAGCGGGTCGAGGCCCAGGTCGCCAGGGATCGCGCGAGCACCGAGCACCGCTTCAGGCTCAACGGACGGGCCGAGGCCAACCGACTCGCAGCGCAGCGACAGCCGCCCCCCGTGCCCGGCTACGGCCCAACGGATTACGGGACAGAGCCCGCGTATGGCGAGCCCGGTTACCGCGACCCGCGCGGCACCGGCCGTGGCCATGTCGACCCGCGCTACGGCGATCCCGGCTACCCCGACCCGCGCTTGGCCGACCCGCGCTACGGCGAACCCGGATACCGCGACGAGCTCGGTCGCCCCGTCCCTGCGGTCGACGAGTTCGGCCGCCCCCTGACCGGCCGCTCGCGGGTCGAGGAGGACTCGGCCGAGATCGAGTTGCGCGAGGCCGCCGCCCGCGCCCGGGCCGCGCGGTTCGCCGCGAGCCCATCCGACCCCCGCGCGGCCTACGGCAGGCGCCGGCTCTGGCCCCCCCGGCCCCGGCGAGACGCCCCGCCCCCGCCCCCGCCGATCGACGGACGAGACGACGGCTTCGTGCCCTGAGACGGCGACCGACGGCGATCAACTTCGTTACCGACCAGCCGTCCGCGTCACGTTTGGCGCCGGCGGCACTCTTCTGTCTTGAGAGGTCCTGCAACTGACGAAAACAAGGATGGACGGTCCCACATGAGCGCCTTCACGATTCGAAACCGCAGAGCGGCCACCTCGCTGGCGACCGCCGTCCTCGCGCTCGGCGGCGCGGGCGCGTCAACCGTCTTCACGCCGGCCGCCCAGGCCAGCAGCTCCCTGAACGTCGTACGCACCCACGTCCGCAGCGCCGACGCCGACCTCCACAACCTCGTCGCATCCGCGACGACCGGTTCGCTGAGCGGTCCGCTGGCAGCGCTCGAAGCCCAGATCCGCGCGGCCGGCCTCGGCTCGGCCAAGCTCTACCGAAGCGCCCACCACGCCCACTCTGCCGCGATCAGCGCCAGTGCCGCGGCGGCGATGACCAAGCTCGCCGGCCAGGAGAACCGTGACGCGACCGTCCTGACGCCGCTGATCGGCCAGCTCGCCGGCGCCGATCAGACCCAGCTCGCGACGTTCATCGCCTCGGTCATCCAGGGCCGCGAACAGGCCCTGACGCTCGCCACCCAATTGGTCGGCCAGCTGCCCGCGCCCGCCCAGACCCAGGTCGCCGGCGTCGTCGCCCAGCTCTCGAACTCCGCAACCACCCAACCCGGTCTGCTCGCCGGCGCGATCTCCCCGGGCTCGATCGCCTGCCCGGCAATCGCCGCCGTCAGCGGCGTGATCGCCGCCGTCCTCGGCTCGGTTCAGGCCGATCTCGCCAGGGTCCAGTCGATCATCGGCATGCTCCCGACCGGCGCCGCAGGTCAGCTCACCGGGCTCCTCGCCGGGCTCCCGGGACAGCTGAATTCCCTGCTGGCGAGCATCTCCCAGGCGTTCAACTGTGCGAGCACCACGCCGGTCACCGGCGGCTCGACCACCACCACGCCGACGTCGGGCACCCATCCGTCCGGCGGACCGATCCTCGGCTCGGTCGGAGACCTGATCGGCTCGATCGTCGAGTTCATCCAGCGGCTGCTGTCGAGCTTCCTGCCCGGCGTCGCCTCCGGCCAGACGCCCGCACCGGTCACCGTCTCCGGTCCGGGCTCGATCGCCAGCCTGTCGAGCCTGTGGATGAGCTTCATTCCCGGCTTCAGCGGGAGTTCCACCGGCTGGAGCTTCGGCGGCTCGATTCACTAGCTCCGCCGCCGAGCCGGTCGTACCGCCGCTGCCTCGCTCGATCCGTCGGGCGAGGCAGCCGCGCCGGTTGAAATCGCCGCTGCCCTGCGCCATCATTGCCGCTGCTTGAGCCCGGCCGCGAGGTGGCATGAGCCACTTGGTCGCGCAGGACCCCGGATCGCGGAGGCGATAGGCATGAAGACGGACGGATCCAATCTCCGCAGGACGCTGGCGAGCGCCGTCGTGCTCAGCGTCGTCTGCGTGCTCGCCTTCACGGCGCCGTCCCTCGCCACCGACGCCGTCAACGTCTTCAGCGGCAAGTGGTCGACGACCAGCCCCGGCGGACCGTCGGGCACGATCACCTTCAAGGTCGTCAGTGCCGCGACCGGCGCGTCCGAGCTGCAAAGCCTCGGAGGCCAGCCCTGCGCAGCGCCGACCACCTACTACCACGGCGACTACAGCAGCCTCCTCCTCAGCGGAGTGCTCGCCGGCTGCACGACCACCCCCGGTCACCTCGTCGGCCGCTTCAGCGCCGGCAGCACCCCCGGCGACACCGGTGCCGGCGAGATCACCTTCGCAGCGCCCAACACCTTCTCCGGCCACGTCGTCTACCAGGGCGCCAGCTACGACCTCGCGGGCACGTTCGTCTCGCACACGCCCGACGACGGTTGCTGTCCCGGCGCCCCGCCGGCCAACCCGCCCCCGAACAACCCCCCACCGAACAGCCCGCCCCCGACCACGAGTCCACCCGGCTCGTCCCCGCCGCCATCGACTCCTGGCGGCTCGTCGCCGGGCAAGTCCACCCCCGGCACCGGCACGGGGACCGGCTCGCCGATATCCCTGACGCCCGACGGCGCTCTGCCGACGTCCTCGTCCGGCTCCCCGCTCCCGAACTCCCCGGCCTCCCGGGCGCTTCGCGGCGCCGGCAGGGTGATCGTCGCCGAGCCGACGCCCGGAGCCAGCGTGACGATCGTCTCTCCCAATCCGATCGCCGTCAACGCTGCCACCGTCGCCTTCAAGGTGACCGACTCGCTCGGCGACTTCCCCGGCTCGACGATCGTCGCCTCCGGCGGCCTCGAGAACCAGCCGTCCGGCGTGACCGCCGCCTGCTGGCTGATCGGCCCCGACGCCCTCCAGATTCCGCCGGACGCCCTCGGCAGGAGCGTCGACCTCAAGTTCTTCGACGGACGACTGAACGCATCCCAGGGCTACAACTCGTGCGCCGCCGTCGCCCGGTCGATCGCGGCCGCCCCCCACGCCAGCGCGACGGCCTCCCAGGCCCAGGGCGGCGGATGCGCGGCGCGGCCCTTCGAGGTGTCGATCGTCGCCCGCGGCGGAGCGGTCACCGACGCCCGCCCGCTCCTCGGTCCCGCGCCCGGCCCCTCCAGCCCCAGCTACGCCTGCCGGCTCGCCGGCAACACGCTGACGATCTCGCTCGACGGCCGCCGCAAGGGGGGCCTGGCCGCCGCGCTCGGCCACCAGCTGCGCGTCGGCGTCGTTCGCGCAGCCGATGCCCGTGCCCGCCACGCGACCCTGACCTTCGCCTTCGGGCCGTCGTGGACCGGGAGCTGGCACTCGACCCACGGCGCGATGACGCTCACGCAGGCCGACGACCGGGTGACCGGCACGTATTCGGGATGTCGCGGAAAGGCGAAGATCGTCGGCCAGCTCAGCGGTCTCGTCCTCACCGGCAGCTGGACCTCGCCCTGCGACTCGCGCGCCGGTAGGCTGCATTTCGTGCTCGCGCCCGACGGCCAGACGTTCAAGGGCACGTGGGGATACGGCCCGGCGACCCCGGCGATGACCTGGAGCGGCCGGCGTTAGGTGAGTTCCATCACGCCGTCCTCGACCCGCCCGAGGCGGAGGCTGAGGATGTCGCGAGCGTAGTTCTGGTAGAGCCGCCACGGGGCCTTCGACCCCTGCATCGGGAACCTCCCGGCCGCCCGGCGGACGTAGCCCGAGGAGAAGTCGATGAACGGCAGCTCGCCGACTGACGGGTCCGGAGCGCCCGGCACGCACCGCGTGTGGCCGTGAGCGTCCATGTAGCCGAGCAGCCGGCAGACGTACTCGCAGGTCAGGTCGACCTTCAGCGTCCACGACGCGTTCGTGTAGCCGAGCACGATCGCCAGGTTGGGGACGCCCGCGAGCATCATGCCCCTGTAGCTCATCGTCTGCGCCAGCTCGACCTCCCTGCCGTCGACGATCAGCCGGATGCCGCCGATCGCCAACAGTTCGAGGCCGGTTGCCGTCACGATCAGGTCGGCCTCGATCTCCTCGCCGCTGCGGAGCCGCACCCCCGTCTCGGTGAACGTGTCGATCCGACCGGTGACGACCTCCGCCCGGCCGCCGCGGATCGCCCGGAAGAGGTCGCCGTCGGGCACGAGGCAGAGTCGCTGGTCCCAGGGGTTGTAGCGCGGCTTGAAGTGCGTGTCGACCGCATAGCCCTGCGGCAGCTGGAGGGCCGCCCAGCTGCGGAGGATCCGCTTCATCACCGACGGCCGCCGACGGCTGAGCTCGAAGCTCAGCATCGTCAGGAGGACGTTCTTCCACCGGACGATCGAGTACGCGACCTTCGCCGGGAGCGCCCGCCGCAGGATCTCGGCGACCGGGTCCCTCGACGGGATCGAGATCACGTAGCTCGGCGACCGCTGGACCATCGTCACACGCGCGGCCGTCCCGGCCATCGCCGGGACCAGCGTGACCGCCGTCGCTCCGCTCCCGATCACGACGACCCGCTTGCCCGCGTAGTCGATCTCCTCGTCCCAGTGCTGCGGGTGGACGACCACCCCGGCAAACCGCTCGACCCCCTTGAAGGCCGGGGTGTACCCGTCGTCGTAGCGGTAGTAGCCAGTGCAGGTAAGCAGGAACCCGCACGTCATCCGCGTGACGGCGCCGCCCTCACTGCCCCCGCCTCCCTCGTCGCCGTCGCCCTCGCCGCCCTCGACCTCGACCGTCCACCGGGCGGCGGCCGTCGACCACTCGGCGCCGACGACCCGCCGGCCGTAGCGAACCCTGGGCGTGATCCCGTAGTCGTCTGCCGCCCGCCGGACGTACGCGAGGACCGCCGACGCGTCGACGATCGACTTGGCCCCCTCCCACGGCCGGAACGAGTACCCGAGCGTGTACATGTCCGAATCCGACCGGACGCCCGGATACCTGAAGAGGTCCCAGGTCCCGCCGATCGCCTCCCGCGCCTCGAGGATCGCGTACGTCTTCGTCGGGCACTTCGTCTGCAGGTGGTAGGCCGCGCCGATCCCCGAGAGGCCTGCGCCGACGATCAGGACATCGAGATGCTCGAGCTCCACACGCCGAGGCTATCCAAGGCCGCCCGAGCGGATCCCTCCGCTGGCCCTTGACAACGATGATTAGCGACTGCTAAGGTCATTCCTTAGTTAGTGCTCACTAAGCAACTCGGGGAGGACGGCGATGGCGAAGCAACGCAGCGAGCGGGGACGCAACGGCTGGACGCTTGGCATCGTCTCGGTCGGCCTGTTCATGGTCGTGCTCGACAACCTCGTCGTCAGCGTCGCCCTCCCGAGCATCCACGCCGACCTCCACGCGTCGATCCAGACGCTCGAGTGGACGGTCAACGCCTACGTCCTGACCTACGCCGCCTTCCTCCTGACCGGCGCGGCCCTCGGCGACCGGTTCGGCCGCCGCCGGATGTTCATCGCCGGCCTGACGATCTTCACGGCCGCGTCAGCCGCCGCGGCGCTCGCTCCGACGAGCGCGACCCTCGTCGCCGCCCGCGCGGTCCAGGGACTCGGCGCGGCGATCGTCACCCCGCTCACCCTGACCCTGATCGCCGCGGCCTTCCCGGCCGCCAAGCGCGGCATGGCGATCGGCGTCTGGTCGGGCATCAGCGGCAGCGCGGTCGCCCTCGGGCCGGTCGTCGGCGGCGCCGTCGTCGAGGGGATCTCCTGGCACTGGATCTTCTGGATCAACGTCCCGATCGGCCTCGTCCTGATTCCGCTGGCCGGCCTGCGGCTGGCCGAGAGCCGCGGACCCAACGCACACCTCGACCTCAAGGGCCTCGCGCTCGCGTCGACCGGCGCCTTCGGCGTCGTCTTCGGCCTCGTCGAAGCCCAGTCGCTCGGCTGGACGAGCCCGACCGTGCTCGTCGGCCTGATCGCCGGCGCGGTCCTCCTCGTCGCGTTCGTCGGCGTCGAGCGGCGGAGCCCGGCGCCGATGCTGCCGCTCGAGTTCTTCGCCGACCGGGGCTTCGCCGTGACGAACGTCGTCTCGGTCGCGATGTACTTCGGCATGTTCGGGTCGATCTTCTTCCTCAGCCAGTTCCTCCAGAACGTGCTCGGCAACAGCCCGCTCCAGGCCGGCCTCAAGCTGCTCGTCTGGACAGGCGCGACGATGATCGTCGCGCCGATCGCCGGCGTCCTCTCGGAGCGCTACGACGCCCGCTGGTTCATGGTCGCCGGGCTCGCCCTGCAGGCCGGGGCGCTTGGCGCGGTCGCGACCGTCGTCGGCCTCCACACGACCTACTCGAGCCTGCTGATCCCGTTCGTGATGGGCGGAGCCGGGATGGCCCTCGTCTTCGCGCCGTCGGCGAACGCCGTCCTCGCGTCGGTCCGGGTCGACCAGGCCGGCCAGGCGTCGGGCGCGACGAACGCCCTGCGCGAGGTCGGCGGCGTGCTCGGCGTCGCCGTGCTCGCGACCGTCTTCACCGGCTCGGGCGGCTACGCCACGCCCGCGGCCTTCGTCAACGGCCTGATCCCCGCCGTCTGGGTCGGCGCCGGCGTGCTCGCGGCCGGCGCCCTGCTCGCCGCGGTCGTGCCGTTCCGGGCGCGGTCGACGGCGAGCGTCCCGCCAATCGACGAGACGCCGCGGCTCGAAGGGCCGGCGACCGAACCCCCCGCCGGTCGCGGACGGCCCGCCGCGGCGATCAGCGCGCCGTGACCGTTCACAGCAATACGATGACTGATGCCATCCCGGCCGCTCCCGACACCCCGACGCGACGCGTCCCAGCGGCCGAGCGGCGGGACGCGCTGATCGCGGCGGCAGTCCACGAGTTCGCGCAGACCGGCCTCCACGGGACGCCGGTCGGCCGGATCGCCCGGCGGGTCGGCGTGGCCCAGCCGTACGTGTTCAGCCTGTTCGCCGGCAAGCGAGACCTCTTCCTCGCGGCCGTCGAGCGCGGCTTCGACCGGATCACCGAGGTCTTCGAGACTGCGGCCGCCGCCCACCGGGCGGGCGACTCGGCGTCCGGGTGTCGGGACGCGCTCGGGGCGATGGGCTTCGCCTATGTCGAGCTGCTCCACTCCGAGCCGGACTACCTCCTCCTCCAGCACCAGTCGTACGCCGCGTGCGCCGACGTCGTCGTCCGCGACCGCGTCCGCCGGCGCTACGCCGAGCTCGTCTCGCGGGTCGCGGCGCTCTCGGACGCCGGCCCCGAGCCGATCGACGCGTTCTTTCGGACGGGCATGGCCCTCAACGTCGCGGCGGCCCTCGGCGTCGAGGACCTCTCGGTCAACTGCGGCTGGATCCGGGCCGAGCTCGAGTCGCCGCCGGCCGGCTGACGCGCCTCAGCAGGTGGCCGCGTCGCGCGTCACCGGCGCCGTCACGGTGATCGTCGCCGAGGTGATGTCGTTCGGATCGTAGGTGTCGGTCCCCGGGCTGAGGAGCTTGACGAGGACGGCGTCCCCGGCCGCGCCGAACAGCTTGAGCAGGGCGTGGCTCTTGTACTCGACTACGGCGCAACTCGTCCCGATCGTCTTCTCGAAGATCTTCCTCGCGTCCGGCGGCATCTCCCCGTGGGTCTCCTGGCGGGCCTCACCGGCCTTCAGCGGCGGGTCGGCGTGGAACTGCTCGACGAAGCCTGAGACGAGGCCGTTGGTCGCGCGCAGATCGATGTAGTTGGTCTGTCCGGGGATCACGATCTTGCTGCCGACGTACGGGTGGGCGTTGTCGAACTGCTGCTCGGTCGCGCCGATTCCCGCGAGCGGACACGTGCGGGCGAGCTGGTTGGGAATGTCTGCGCATTTCGGGTCGAGCTGCGGGCCGATCGGCCCGAGTCCGGGTCCGGCGACGCCGAACAGGCCGCAGCCGCCGAGGAGGAGCGCGGTGCCGCAGAGCATGATCGCGCGGACGGCTGGAATTCGCGGGTCACGCATGATCGGGAAAGATACCGTTTGCGTAACGCTCCCACCCCGCTTGTGCGCCCGCCCACCCAATGGCCGACAAACCCCTGACCCCCGGAGAACTCGACCTCGCGGCCCTTGGTGCCTATGCGGTCCAGGACGGCTTCCTCCTGGATCTGATCATGCTGGCCGACGAGGGCATCAGCACGTCGGTCGGCCTCCTGATCAATGGGATGATCGTCCTCGGGGCGATCTCGTCGCCGAGTCTCGCGGCCGGCGAGGTCGACGCCGAGCGGCGGCGGATCGCGGGGATGAGCCGCCAGCCGGATGGAATGTCAGACGACGAGTGGGCCGACGCGCAGGAGACCTTCGCGACGGCGAACACGACCGCCTTCGAGCGGACCGAGATCGCCCGGACCCGGCTGGAGCGGGAGGTCGCGATCGAGTCGGAGCTGGCCGACGCGCCGGTCGAGCCCGAAAGCGTGCGACCGCAGCTGGCCCGCGACATGATCGCCTATCGGACACGCCCGTTTTTGACCCTCCGGGAGGTCCAGATCGTCGCGCCGGGAACGCCGGGGATCGCGAACATCGCGGTCCTGCGGGTCGCCGTCAGCCAGATCGGTGCATGGTGGGTGATCCGGCACGACGCGACCGGCCGGGCGAGCTTTCCGCTTTTCGAGGTGGAGCCCGATCGGGGCGGCGCGGGTCCCGGCTCGATCGGATGACTGACTGGGGGTCGGCCGCCGTCGGCGTGATCGTCCCGGTCCACGGGTGGGCGCCGTATCTCGCGGAGACGCTCGACGGCGTGCTCGGCGAGGACCCGGGGTGCGTCATCGTCGTCGACGACGGGTCGCCGTCCCCGCTTCGCCTGGACCCTGCCCATGCCGGGCGCTGCCGGCTCGTCCGCCACGAGCCGAGGCGGGGACTCGCGGGTGCGCGGGCGGCCGGTCTCGCGGCGCTCGCCACGCTCGAGGGGGGCGAGGGGCTCGACGGGGTCGGCGGGGTCGAGATCGAGTTGATCGCCCTATGTGACGGCGACGACGTCTGGGAGCCGGGGTCGCTCGGCCTGCGGGTGGCGGCGCTCGCCGGGGGGCGGCGGCCTGCTTCGGCCGGGCGTCGATCGTCGGGCCGGACGGCCGGCCGACCGGCGAGGTGTGGGACGTCCCCGAGCGGTTGGAGCTGCCCGACCTGTTCGAGGGAAACCCGTTGTGCGTGTCGAGCGTCGTCCTGCGCCGAGACGCCCTGATCCGGGCCGGCGGGCTCGACTCGGATCTGCCGCGGGCCGAGGACTGGGAGCTCTGGCTGCGCCTCCTCGGCCGGGGCGAGCGGCTGGTCTACGAGCCGGCGGCGGTCGTCCGCTACCGGCGGCGGTCGGGCGCGCTGAGTGGGGACATCGCAAGCCTGGCGCGAGCCCAGCTAGAGCTCCACGCCCGCCACGCGGGCCTCGTCTCCCGGGAGTGCGCAGACCGGGTCCGAGCGGCTGACCACCGGGCCCTGGCGGCCGGCCTGGTCCGCCAGCGTCGCTACGACGAGGCGGCCGACTCGCTGCGGGCGGCCGGGGCTTCGACCCTGGCGGCCACGCTCCCGGGCGTCCGGGCGCTGCGCGGCAGGCGAGACCCCTACCGCCGACGGTAGGCGGCGGCGGAGCGGCGGCGCGGTAGCCGCGGGGAGCGGTGCGGCGGTAGCCGGGGCCGGGGCGGCGGTAGTCGGGGGCGGGGGGGAGCCGGGAGCGGCGGGGACGGTAAGCCAGGGGGCAGGGGCGGCGGTAGCCGGGGCGAGGTCGAGCGGGGAGCGCTCGACCCCGGGCGGCCAGGCCGGCGAGCCGGCCGATGGCTTGCCATACTGGTGCGTCCCGATCGGGGGGCGTAGCTCAGTTGGTTAGAGCGCCGGCCTGTCACGCCGGAGGTCGCGGGTTCGAGTCCCGTCGCTCCCGCTCAGAAAGTCGCTGGTAATCGGCGACGTTGTTCGTGGCCGGAGTCGTGCGTCTGGGCAAGATCTGCCCGCGAGTACCACCGTCGAGTACCACTTGAGGGTTGGTTTTGTAGCGACCTCCGGCATTGCGCCAGGAGGTTCGGCGGCCTGCAGGCCGGCGAGTACGCCTCGACCGGGCGCAGCGCGCTGCTCGACCTGGGCAGCGCTCAGCTCGCCGATCGCGTCGACTGGCTGCCTGCGAAGAAGTAGCGCGGAGGCGGAGTCGCCCCCGCGACGGCCGCGGCTTCACCCGGAGAGCGGACCACCGAACAGGCCGCGTCCACGGTAGCCTCGGTAGTCAGAACGGATTCGAGCTGGGAGGGCGGCAGGGTGCGGGAGCTCAGGATGAGCAGGCGGCCGCGCGAGAGGTGGACCGTGGCGGCCGGGTTGGGATGCGCGGTGCTGCTCGGCGCCTGGATTCAGGCGGCACCAGCGTTCGCGACGGTTGCCGCGCGGTCGCAGGCCTTCCAGGTGGACGCCGCGCATGACGGGTTCGTGTACGGCGCCGGCGTCGGCACGCCGCTCACGCGGGCCTGGTCGGCTGATTTCGCGCCTGTCCAGGGACCGACGCAGATCAACAAGTACGTCGCGATCGACGGGGGCCGCGTGTTCGCCGTGTCAGAGGACGCCGCGGACTCGTCCATGCAGACGATCGTCGCGCTCAGCCTGAAGACCGGCGCCGTGTTGTGGCGCCACGACGTCCCGGCGGGTGATCCGGAGCCGTACCTGGCGACTGCGGGCGGGCGGCTGTTCGTGACCGGCGGGGATGTCGAGGCCCTCGACGAGTCCTCGGGGACGGTGATCTGGCAGGCGATGGTACCGAGCAACCAGGGGTTCGGTGGGATCCCGACGCCAGGCGACGGCTTGATCTACGACGCGTTCTTCGGGGTCGGAACGACGATCGCGGCGCTCGAGCAGAGCGACGGCCGCCTCGCGTGGCAGGGCAGCACGAACACGTCGACCGGGCCGCAGACGGTGCTGGCGGGTGACACGCTGGTCGGGACCGGGGACTGCGGCGACTCGGACGGCTTCTTTCCGGCGACGGGCATCCTGAAGTGGGACTACAACGGGGGCTGCGACGGCGGCGGCGCGCCGGACGAGGCGTTTGACGGCAGCCGGCTGTGGGCCGAGACGGCAAGCGCCGATTGCGACAACCGGGCCCAGCCGACCGGTCGGATCTTCGATCCGACGACAGGAAAGCTGGTGGGCCGCTTCTGCGGCTACACGCCGGCGTTCGGCTACGGCCTCGCCTTCCACGCCGAGCACCACGCGGTCACTGCGTTCGATCCGGCGAGCCAGGCGCGGCGGTGGACGTTCCGGGGCGACGGCAGCACGATCGCGACGATCCCGTTGGTCGCCGACGGGCATGTCTACGCGGCCAGTGCGATGGGGCACGTCTGGGCGCTCGACCCGCGCACCGGCAGGGTCGCCTGGTCGGGCAGCCTGGGGACGACGATCAGCCCGACGATCGACTACACCCAGTCCGGCCTCGCGGTCGGTGACGGCTACCTCCTCGTCCCGACGACCGCCGGGCTCGTCGCGTTCAGGGGCGGCGGGAAGCCGGCCGGGAGCGGGACCAACGCGGCGCCGCCAGCGGTCCACTCGCCGAAGCCGAAGACCGCGGACTTCGCGAAGCTCGCGGACGCAGCGTGCGTGGCCGCGGGCCGGGCGGTCGACAAACTGCCAGAGGAGGTGACGATCGGCCAGCTCAACTCCGAGCTTGGAATCGTGAGGCGGCTGATCGCCCGGCTGAACCCGATCGTGCCGCCGGTCGGGCACGCAGCCCGGTTCGCCCTGTTCATCGCCCAGACTGAGAGTCAGACGGCCGACGTGAGCCTCGCGGTGGCCGCATCCAGGCTGGGCGAGACGGCGTTGGCCGCGTCGTATCTCGAGTCGACAGGGGTGGTCGGCGAGGACAGCGACAGAGTGGCTAGGTCGCTCGGGCTCACGGCATGCGCGAGGAACAACCAGCCACACGGCGCCGACCGATCGCCCGGCGGTCGACCCGTCCCGGCACGCGCCGACGCCTTCGCGCGGGCCGTGAACCTGCGGCCGGCGGACCTCCCCGCCTACGGGGAGGCACCGCCGCCGAGCTCGCCGACTGTCACGCGCCAAGCCGCGGAGTTCGCGCGATGCGTCGCCCCGACCCGCCCGGCCGCACTACTCACTCCAGGTCAGCTCGCCCGATCTCGTCGACGTCGCGATCGGGTCGATCGGGTCGCCGATCGTCTCGTCCACTGTCACGGTCTTCCCGAGCGCGAAGGCGGCGGCCCGGGACCTCGCCGCGCTCGCGAGCCGGCACGGCCGGGCATGCGAGGGAACGGCAGTGGCTGAGGGCATCGTGGCGAGCACCGGCCAGCTGGGCGTCCGCGTCGGGAGCGCGTCGCTCGCCGCGGGCGCCCTTCCACTGGCCGAGCCGACCGGAAGCGTCCACATTGGCTTCGACGTTCCGGTCCGCGAGAACGAGGCTGACTACGGCTACCACGCCGACGTCCTCGTCTTCCGGGTCGGCGCGGCCGAGATCCAGCTCACCGCCACCGGAGACGGCGGGCCCACCCCATCCGACGAGCACCGGCTGTCGGCGCTGCTCGTCCATCGCGCTAGGGTCAGCCGTCACCCCTAACCCGCGCGCGGACGCCGACTCCCGGACGGGAGACTTTGCACCCCCCCGCGAGTTGCATTTGCAGAAACGCCCCAAAGCCCTCGGCTCCTTCACCGAAGAATGTGCGATGGTGTGGTCCCGGCAGAGGAACGATCTACGGATGCGCGACGCCCGGCCGCTGCAGCCGCGGCGCTGCCCGGCCCTCGGGCGACTCCGAGACGTCCCAGCAGAGGATCGGCATCCGGAAACACCACGGCGTCCGTTGTGTAGCCGCTGGCTAGTCGGGGATCGGGACTTGTCCGGCCGGGGTGTTGAGCGCGAAGTGTGCGATGGAGGAGGATTCGTGGGCGGTGGCGGCGTAGCCGTTGTCGAGCACGGTGGCCTGTTGCTGGGTTCCGTTGGCCAGTGTGATCGTCACGCTGCGTACGGCGTCAGGCACGATCCCGGTGACGGATTGGCGTCCGGATCCGGATCCTGATTCGATGGCCAGTCCGTATTTGATCAGGGGCGCGTCGGGCCCGCAGCTGGCGCCAGCGTTCGTGACGAGACAGAGTGAGCCGTTGCCGGGGACGAGCCATGCTTCGACGCCTTGCGGCAGGGCTTGCACGCGCCGAGCTAGGGCCCGGTTTGCCCCGTACATGTGGACGAACGGCGGCGGCAGCATCGACGCCGGCAGGGCATCTGCGGCCGTCGCGGGCCGCCGTAGGATCGCGAACGCCGCCGCTTGAGCGGGGGGGACGGCGTCCGCGAGCGCGGCCTGTTCGCCGGCCCGGTACTGAGCGATGGAGACCGGGCCATTCGACAGTACGCCAGAGGCGGCAAGCGCGGCACCGGTCGCGCCCAGCGTGGCGGCGAGCGCGACAATCACGATCCTCCTCCTACGCTGTCGACGCCGAGCGGGGACAGCGGGCGTGGTGCTGAGCGCGCGCTCGGCGACGGCGAACTGGACGGCGAGGCGGTCGAGAAAGTCAGGCACGCGGAGCCTCCTTGGTGGAGCGTAGGGTCTGCAGCGCGCGGCTGACGCGCATCCGCACGACGGCGGGCGAGCAGCCCAACTCCCCGGCGAGCTCGGCGTATTCGCGATCGTCGAGGACTCGCCCGCGAAGAGCGTCGAATTGATCGGCCGGGAGTTGCCTGGCGAGCTCGGCGATCACGTCGGTGTCGTCGGCGATCTCCGCGATCCGCTCGATGTCGCTGTCCTCGAGCACGAGACGGTCGAGCGGGAGTCGCCGTCGCGCGTCGTCCTCGACTTGGCCGTGTCGATACCCGTCGATCAGTTTGCGGTGGGCGATCGTGAACAGCCACGCCACCGGCACCTCGGGGATCGGCCGTTGATCCTCGTGGACGGCGATCAACACCGCCGCGAACGTCTCGGCCATCAGATCGGCCGCGAGCTCCGGATCGCGCACGCGCTGGGCGTGAAAAGCGAGCACGGCGTTGCGATGGCGGCAGAAGAACGCCTCAAACCCGCCGCGGCCAGCGCGACTCGCGGTGAGCAGCTCGCGATCGCTTCGCTGTTTCGTTTTGGGCCTCATAGAAGCTAAGACGGGCGAGCCGCCCGATTTGTCACCGACCGGACGCACATCGACGCAGACGAAGTCTCCCCGGTCCCTTTGCCGTGAGGGCTTCGCCGGGCCACGTCAGGCGGCATCCCCGTCGCGCTCACTCACCAGCGGTTACGCGACCGACAGCCGTCCAACGGTGAGCCTGCTCCCGTCGGCGGCTCGCTTCCGTGGGCCGTGACCATGTGTCGCGCCGCGGTCAGGGGATTTTGAAGTTGAACCGGGGGCGACTGGGACGGACTGGGTTTGGCCGGGGAGGCCGACCAAGGACATTGACCTGGCGGGCCCGTTCGTTGGGATCCTCGGTCATCGCAGACCTATTCGGGCGGCCCACGATCTTGCGGCGAGAACCTCGCCCGGCCTGCGGGGGACGCCAACGCGGGCGATCACGGTCACAACTTTCGCCGCGAGGTATAGCGAGATATGACCCGATGGCGGCGATCCTCCGACGCCGAGCTGCTCGCCGCGACGCCCTCTGACTCCGGCGCATTCGCTGAGTTCTATGTACGCTACGACCGCCCGCTGCTGGTGTTTCTGCGGCGCCGGGTGCGCGATCCACAGACCGCCGCCGACCTGCTCGCGGAGGTGTTCGCGTCGGCACTGGCTGGCGCCGCCGGGTTCGACCCGATGCGCGCCGGCGGCGATGCGGCCCACGGATGGCTGTTTGTGATCGCGCGCAACACGCTCTCGAACAGGATCGCTCGCGGTCGCGCGCCGACGACGCCCGGCGGGCGCTGGCGATGATCGAGCCGCTGCGCCTCACCGACGAGCACCTCGAGCTCATCGACGCCGCCGCAACCGCGGACCTTGACATCCAGGCGCTGCTCGCCGCGCTTCCGCCGCAACAGCGTGAGGCGGTCATCGCACGCGTCCTCGACGAGCGCGAATACAACGAGATCTCGCTCGACCTCGAATGCTCCGCGCTGGTCGTCCGCAAGCGCGTCAGCCGCGGCCTCGCCGCACTCCGCGCCAACTCGCCCACCGCCCCGAACCCATTAAGGAGAGCCGATGAATAGAGCGCTGATCCCGCAGCTCCAGGCCCTCCTCGAGCACGCCGCCCAGCAGCAAACAGCCGATCGCGCCGGATCGCCCAGATCGGCGCACCCACGCGCTCGGCGGGTACGGCGCGGCGCACTCCCCGGGAGCCTCGCACTGCTCGCGTCGGCCACCGCGCTCGCCGCCACGCACCCCTGGTCACCCACGCTCGGGGGCCCGCACCGCGGACACCCGACAACATCGACGAGCCCCGTCCCCAGCACCGAGCTGCGGCTCCTGGGCGTGCTCCGCCGCCCGCAGACCGCCGCCGACCGCGCCCCCGCCGTCCAAACCACGCTTCGTTTCCTCGTCGCCGCCGAACAACACGGCGTCAGGACCGCATCGATCAGGAACCTCGGAGCCTCCCCAGCCGCCCCAGACCGGGCGATCATCGCCTTCTCACTCACCCACGAGGGCCTCACCGACGGCACCGTCCCAGGCGCCTCCAACGACGTCTGCCTCGTCTTCCCAGTCCTCCTCGCATCCCAAACGAGCACGATCACCGACGCGCACGGCCAGCCACGGACGGTGACTACCTACGGCGGGCCGGCCGCCGCACAGAGCTGCGGCAACGCCCAACAGCTACAGCAGGGCGCGATACGCCAAGCAGCCAGATCGGGCCGGGCCTCTACTGGTTCGGGCTCGTTCCAGACGGCGTCCACACCGTCCAAATCCACGCCGCGACCGGCCACACGACCCGCGTCGCAGTACACGACAACTTCTTCGACGCGCTACTCGGCACCGCTACGAAGCCACCACGCGGTGCCACGTTCAGCTGGCTCGACGCCAACGGCCACCGCTTCGGGCTCGCAGACCGCTGAAGGATCCGCTTGCGGTGCCGAGACGCCAACTTAGCCCATATGGCTAAGATGGAAAGCATGAGCAACGAAACCGAGCTTTCAGTCAGCCAGGCCCGTGACCGCTTCTCGGATGCCGTCAACCGAGCGGCATTCGGCGGCGAGATCACCTACGTCACCCGCGGCCGCGGGCATCAGCGCGCCGCCGCCATCGTCCCGGCCGACCTGGTTGAGCGCTACGAGGAGCTGATCGATCGCGAGGACGGCCGCATCGCCGCTGCCCGGCTCGCCGAGATCGAGGGTGGCCGCGTCACGCCACTGTCGGCAGACGAAGTGACACGAGCCCTCGAGCGGTGACCGGTCGAGGGCCGTACGACGTCAAGTACGACCCCCGAGCGCTCAAGGAGCTCACCAAGCTCGACAAGCCCGTCGCCCGTCGCATCGTCCGGGCGGTCGAGGCTCTGAGCGTCGACCCGCGGCCCGCGGGCGCGCGACCACTCGTACACTACGCGGGCCTTCTGCGCATCCGGATCGGCGACTACCGAGTGGTCTACGCGGTCAAGGATGCCGAGCTCGTCGTCCTCGCCCTCCGCGTCGCTCACCGGAGTGACGTGTACCGAAACCTCTGACTTGGCCGACGCGTGTGGTACCCGCAGCGGGATCCGCTCGCGGGACGCTGCGGAACGGGCCCGGTGATAGCGGCGGTGGACGTGGAACTTCCCGTGCCCGTTGAGCGTTACAGATCTGTAGATGACCGATGACGAGGAGATACACGCGTTGCAGCGGTCGCTGTACGAGCCGGCAGCGTTTGGCTTACTCTTCGAGCGGCATCATCTGGCGGTCCGCCGGTACCTTCACGCCCGCGTGGGCGACGCGGGCCTTGCGGAGGATCTCGCTTCCGAGACGTTCGTCCGCGCCTTCGCAGCGCGGGCGAGATTTCGCGACCAGGGCCACGGGATCCGTGCGTGGCTTTTTCAGATCGCGACGAATCTGCTGCGCGACGAGCTTCGCACTCGCGGCCGCCAGGCACGCAAGCGGCAAGTCGTTCGGGAGCCCGTCAGCGCGGCGCCGCCTGGGTTGCCGGCTGATCCGGGGCTGAGCGCGCAATTGCGTGCGCTGCCGCCGCAGCAGCTTGAGGTCCTGCTGCTATACGCGTGGGCAGATCTCAGCTACGAGGAGATCGCGGTGGCGCTTGGGATCCGCGCTGGGACCGTTCGCTCTCGTCTGCACCGCGCCCGCGGTCAGATGCAGAAGACGCTTACCCCGACCACGGATCCGGAGCGTCTGGCCGTGCGAGTTGGACGGAGCAGAACATGACTGACCTCGAGCGCCTCCGGGCCGCGTATCCGCCGCTACCCGACACGTCGCCACCGGCGGCGACGCTCGCGCGGCTCGAGTCGCTGTATGCCAGCCACCACAGCTTCGGTTCGGGCGCCGGGCCCGAGGACCGTGGCCGCCGGCGCTTGAGGCCGTCTCGGCGGATCGGGCTGCTGGCGATCGGCGGCGTGATACTCGCCGGGACCGCGGTCGCTGCAACCGGTGGCTGGCACCCGGTGCTGGGCTCCCCCAGCCGTGGACCGCAGCCACTTGCCGCTCACGCCCCGGTCCCGGCCGATCAGCTCGCCGCGCTCGCTGTCCTGCGCCGCCCACAGACCGCGACCGATCGCGGGCCGCTGGTCCAGCAGGCACTCCGAGTTCTCAACCGACGGTCGATCAACGGCATTCAGGTCGACGCGATCCGCGTCGTTGCCAAAACTCCAACCGAGATCTCGGTGCTCGTCCCCGCCGAGCGTGCCGGTCCTCGCCTCAAAGGCGTTCCCGCTTCGGTCTCGATCCAGCGCAAGGTGCTCTGCCTGATGTCCGCCATCAAAGACGGCCCGGCGATCGTCACCCAGACGCCGAGCGGGAAACTCGAGACGCTCCCCTCGCCACAGGGCTACAACGACTGGGGCAGCGCCTGCGGCACGCTGCAAACGCTCCGCACCAGCGGGATCCAGACCGCGATGATCCCGGCGTCATCCGTGAACGCGCACCCCCAAAGCGTCACGACCAGCATCGTCGTCCTCGTGCCCGACGGCGTCGCAAGCGCAAACGTACGCCTGCGCGGCGGCCGCTCCGTCACGGTCCCCGTCCACAACAACGTCTACAGCTACACGATCCACGGCAGCCCGACCAATCTCGGCACGACCTGGCTCGACACCGCCGGACACCGAATCGACCACCGCAAACACCCCTGAGGAGACCACAGGAACAGGACGTTCCGCAGGCCGATCGTCGACGGGTCTCGCCGGGAAAGCCCGTGATGGCGGAATCACCGCGGTCGTTGCGAGGAGTGACGTGCGCGTCGATCGCGGGCCCCGACGCGCCGGCGACCGATCACCGCATAGAGGAGCAGGATCCCACCAAGCAGGATGAACGCGGGGACGGTTGTGTCCGGTGATCGAGGTTTCAAATGCGGTGGCGTCAACCAGGCAATGCAAAGCGATGCCCGGGTACGTACAGCGAGCCGGTGTACTCGTAGAGCAGGCAGACGACGACGCCGAATGCCATTCTCGGCGGGAGCGTGTCGAGCGGGAACGTGGTCGCGTGGACGAGCCCGAAGAGCACGCCGGCCACCAGCGCCGCGCGAGCGACCCCGGTGCGGTTGTGCAGCGCCCGGTAGAGCAGCCCGCGAAAGAAGATCTCCTCGACCACCGGAGCACAGAAGGCGACGGCAAGCCCGCTGAGGACCTTGGCAGCTGTGCTCTCGTGGCTCGCCGAAGCGAACGTGTCCGACTGCGATTGGCCGAGTACGTGGATCCACCCCGCGTAGGCTGCCGCGAGCACGATCGTGGCGACGACGACGAGACCGACCGACTTCGCTGGTGAAGTGGGCCGCAGGCCGAGATCGGTTGCGGACAGGACGCCGGAGCGCTGCAGCGGGATAAGACTCGCGAGCATCGCCGCGTCGACAATCAGAACCCCGAGACCAAGTCGCAAATCGCTGTGCGACAGCACGATCACGAGCACGACGCCGACAGCAAGCGTCGCGACATATGCGCTCAACGCGTAGCGGACCGTCCACCGACTCGCACCCGTCCGTCGCGGCGGCGCCGGACGCTTGCTCTTCAGCGCCGACGTGGTCATCAGAGACCAGCCTACGGGGCCGCCCCCTTTACCAGTCCGCGTCGGGGCCGCCGCTCCGGCCCGGCATCTCGAAAGGCGAACGGCGTGCGGCACCCCCGACTGCCCTGCTCGAATCGGCGCCGGTCCAGGGAGACCATGGACGCGGATTCCCGTAAGACTGGTTCGGTGAAATTCGCGATGACGGGGGGACAAACGGGACACCCAAGGTCCGCTCCTCAGACGCCGCCGAGGTCGAGGCCCGGCAGCTCGTGCTGCTGCTCGAGGACGCGGTCGCACGCGCGGAGTGCCGCGGCGTAGTCGTCCTGCTGGTCGCGGTCTGCCGGTTCGCGGACGAGCACGTCGCTCGCGTCGGTCGGGAGGTCGTATTGGACGCGGTAACGGACGAGGGCTTGCGCGGCGCGGTCCCAGCGGCGGCGTTCGCTGGGCCGGTCCGGCCGGTCGCCGAGTGCGCCGCGTAGCCATCGCGGCCTGGCCTGCACTTCGCGGTCCGCGACGTCGTTCCGGAGCTGGCGTTGTTCGCTCCGCAGGCCGCTGATCGCTTTGGTGAAGTCGTCGCGTTCGCTTCGGATCGACTTGACGTCGCCGACGACGCGGGCCAACGCGGCGCGGTCGGCAAGGGCTCGGTCGAGTTGCGCTTCGATGCCGCAATGGGCCGAGCTGAGTTGGGTGCGCTTGACGATGTGCTGGTCGGTGTTGCGGCCGAAGCGTCGGCGCGGCGGGTCGGGGATCCGGTCGAGGGCGCCGCGGAGCACGTCTCGTCGCTCGGTCAGCTCGGTCGCCTGGCGGTCGAGGTTGTCGAGCTGGTCCAGCTCCCGAGTTGGGGGCGCTGCGAGCTGCGCCCGCAGGTGCTGGAGCGTGTTGCGTAGCTCGCGCATCCGGGCCGGACCGGGTTCTGCGTGGGTGGCCGGCTCCGCGCGAGCGGCTGCGTGTTCCTGCAGCGGCGACGTGGCTTGTGCTCGCCGGAGTTGCGGGTCGTCGCGTTGACCGGCCGCCGGGAGTTGGTCGATCGCGAGGTCCTCGTCGTCTCGCTCGGGCATCCGGCTCGCGGCCCGCGCGAGCACGTCGACCGGTGTTGCCGCGCGTGACGCACCCCGGTTGGGCCGATCGCGTCGCGGTCGCCGGCCTCGGGGCTGGTGTCGCGGATCAGGAGACGTGTTTCGCCGCGGGCCCTTGACAGGGCGGTGTAGGACCAGCCGCGCGTGAGGTCGGGCGGACTGGCGACGACGGTTGCTTGTTCGACGGTCGCGCCTTGTCTGCCGTGACCGGTGAGGGCGTAGGCGTGCTCGACGTGGTCGGCGAGGTACCCGGCCGGCCAGGCACAGCACCCGGCGCCCGCGAGAACAACGAGGGATTGCGGCTGCTACCCGCCGGCGATGTTGTTGCAGCCGCCACTCTCAGGTTCCCGGTCCGTCGCCGCAGAGCCGGCTACGGATTCGGTCGCAACGCTGAGCGCACATGCTCCGCGATCTGCTCGGGTGTCGCACCGGCACTGAAGCCGAGGATCCACGCCGCGAGATCGGGATCGGATGCCGCGACGCGGTATCCGTTGACAGAGAGAAAGGTCAGCATCGCGACGAGGGCGAGGCGCTTGTTGCCGTCAACGAACGTCTGGCTCTCTGCGATCCCGTGCGCCAGAACCGACGCCTGTAAAGCCAGGTCGGCGGCCTCGTAATGCGCGTACATCTGCGGCCGCGCGAGCGCGCTCTCCAGACGCGCCCGGTCGCGCAGCTGATCGGCGGCCTGGACTGCGCTCGCGCCGATGATCAAGCCGTACAAGTCCAGGGCATCGACGAGCTCGAGATAGATCGGCTCGCTCTCGCCGGCCTCCTCGTCCACCTGGCTTCAGCTTGCGGTGCGCTCGCTGTCGGGATCGTGCTCGGCAAGAATCCGAAGCGCCTCCGCGTGCTCGGCCACGACCTGCTCGCCGGTGCTTCGAATCCGCTGGTGTACCTGCGCCGTTGGCATGATCCGGAGTTCGCCGCCGTCGACCTCCTCGACGAGAACCGAGGTGCCAGGGGCGTAGCCGCGGGCCTCGAGCTCCCGGGGGATCGAGACGACGTTGCTGTTGCCGACCCGGCGGATCTTGACGATCTTCACACCTCCAGTATATACGCGGATGTCCGGAATCCCGCCTGACGGACGGCCACGACACGGCCCCGACCACATCATCACCCGGCGGGAATCGACGGGACCCAGTCGGATCTCGATGTTCGTGGTGTAAACGCTGGGGTCGAGTCCCGTCGCTCCCGCTCGGAAAGCCGCTGGAATCGGCGACCTTTCTTATGCCTGGGGTCGTATGCCTATGCAAAAGTCTCTGGAGTACCATCGTCGAGCACCACTTACGGGTTGTACTTGTAGCGACCTCCGGCCGGGGCTATGCGCCGGCCTGATCCTGGCCGCGGCTCGTACGGCGTACGTTGCCTCCTCGGTCTGTGTATCCGGCTGGCTGAGCGGCTCGGACGGTTGGGTCTCCTTTGGGATGAAGGGTTGACTTCATCCCAGGCGCCCGTCCCGTGGCCGGGCGTCACGGTCGCCGCCGTCGCCCGGCAGGCGCCTGGTCGGTGCGTGCCACGGTTCCCGTTCCCTGTGGTCGGCGGTTCGACAGGCGAACAGGAACCGGTCGGTGTCGCGGCACCGCCGACCTCGCCCTCCGCTTTCGCCAGCGCGACATCCAGACGATCAGCCTGGCCGACCTGTGCCGCGAGTCGCACCTCCGCGGGGGAATCGAAAACGGCCCCGACGTGCTCGTCGTCGGCGACGCCACCGCCGGCCCGGACGGGCCGCAACCGACGCCGGGCAGGTCAACCTCGGACTGATCGCCTCGGCCGTGACGACCGACGACGGCCTCGCCCGGTTCGGAGCGCGGATCCGGCGTGCCGCCTGGCCGTCACATTGCCCGGCACGCGGATTGCGGTCGCGGCCTCACCACCGTGTCCGTGACCGGAGCGCGTAGGTCGCTGCGAGCCCCGACCACGGCGCGAATCGGGCGAAGAACTCCTCGACGTCCGCTTGGGTTGCTCGCGCCCACGGGTCACCGGTCTGTAGGCGGCCGACGAGCTTGAGGTAGGTCAGGTCGCCGGCCGGCAGCTGGTCGAGGCGTCCCTGACCGTAGAGACCGAGGCTCTGGATCGTCCAGCTGCCGATTCCCCGGATCGCCCGCAGCCGGCGCCAGCCGCGTTCGTGGTCGGGGTCGTCGAGGTCGACCCGGCCGCTCGCCACCTCCCGGGCGGCCGCGAGCAGTGCCGCCGACTGCCCGGCGGAGAGGTCAAGCGATTGGAGTCGCGCCTGTGACTGCCCAGCCAGCACCCCGGCGGTCGGTGAGTCACGCAGGCCGGTCTCAGGCGACCTGCGTCCGAAGCGGGCGATCAGCCGCCGCTCGATCGCAGCTGCCCGCTCCGACTCGATCAGCTGCTCGCAGATCGCCCACGCCAGCGCCTCGAACGGTGCCGGGCGGCCAACGATCCGCAGGCCCGGATCGCGGCGGACGGCCGCCCCGATCAGCCGGTCCGAGCGGAACCGCTCGTGAAACGGCCGTAGGTCATGATCGACTCCGAGCGCCTTGCGCATCCGCTCGATTCCTCGCGTCGCCGCCTCTCGGGTCGCCGCGCTCGCAACGAACACGACCCGGTCCCGAGCAGAATGGGTGACGCGTAGGTGGACCGGAAGGTCATCGACGTGGAGCAGCCGCTCGACCGTCGCGCCGCGGACCCGGGTCAGACCATCCAGACCACCGAACCGCGGCAGCCGGTAGGCCCACGGCGTCCGGACCTCCAGTCGCACCTTCTCGGTCTCGACGAGGTCGCGTCGCGCTTCGATCATCCCCGCATGTTCCCGAATTCGCCCTGCCCGCGCCGGTCTCATCCGAGAGTTCATTGCCCCCGGCAGGTCATGGAGCAACCCGTCCGGCGTAGTTGCTGTGTCGTCGACCAACCGAAGCCCGCAGCTGGTGCCGGGAAACGAAGCGTCAGGACCCGTGGCCGCTGCGTCTCCGAGGACCGAGCCATGGCCCCACCTACCGGGCTGCGGGACGCCTTCGCTCCTGCTCGAATCGGCGACGGGTCCAGGGAGATAGGTGAGGCGGATTCCCGTTGCACTGGCTCGCTGAGGTTTGGAAATGACGCGGGGCGCAAAAGGGCGCCCAAGATCTCGCTCCGGTTGCCGCCAACGTAGGGCCGGGCTCTGCTCTGGCGGGCCCACGGTCTCGCCGGATTTCCCCCCACACTCCCGCGTGGCGGAGTAGGCTGCGGCCGGAATGGTCGAGACCGAGCACGCCCAACCGTGGCCAGAGCCGCCCCGCGGCGCTGCCGTCGGGCCCACGCGGCCGCTCGGCGCGAGCAGGGATAGGGGACCCGATGGCACAGTCGTTCTCCGTGCGCAGTGAGCGCACCGGCGCGATCCACCGCTTCACGCCAACCGGAGAGCTCGATGTAGCGACCGTGCCGACTCTCGAGACCGAACTCGACGCGGTCACGGCGCTCGACCACGACCTCGTGATCATCGTCGATCTCACCGAGCTGACGTTCATGGACTCAACCGGCCTCCACCTGCTCTTGCGCCTCAACGAACGGTTCCCGAAGCGCCTGCGCGTGATCAACGGATCGTCGAGCGTAGAGCGGTTGCTCGACCTGAGCGGCGCGCGCGATCAACTGCCGATCATCGCCCCGACCGCCGATCCGCTCGCACCCCTGCCGTGAACCGTCCACTTCGCCCTCCGCGGTGGTTGGGCTCGCGGCCAATCGGGCACTAGACGTGATGACCGAGCCAAGGACGGGTGATCACGTAACAGAGCTCCGGCAGTCGGGACTGGACGACGGATCCAACGACAGGTCCGCGCACGAGACCGCTCGCGCCGGCTCGGCCTGCTCGGAGACCCGCCCCGCAGTCCCCGAGTCAGTCGCCGCCCTGCGGGCGATCGCGGCCGAGTTCGCCGCGAAGGTGGGTCTCGCCCCGTCGACGATCGAGAGAGTCAAGCTTGCGGTCTCGGAGGCCGCGACGAATGTCGTCATCCACGCCTACCGCGACGCCGGCGAACCCGGGCCGATTCACCTCGAGGCGTCTCTCGAGGCCGGCAAGCTCCGCGTCAGCGTGGCCGACGACGGCTCGGGAATGAGCCCGGAGCAGGACAGTCCCGGGCTGGGACTCGGCCTTGCGATCATCGCTCAGCTCGTCGACAGCTTCGAGCTCTTGCAGGGTCGCCACCGAGGCCTGACCGTGTTGATGCGCTTCGCGATGCCCGCGCTCCCCGCGCGACCCGCTGACGCCTGACCCTGACAGCCGTCCGCGTCCCGGCCGGGTCCCCGCGTCAGTCGTCTCGCGGATCGGTCTCCTCGGCCACCTCGGCCGCATCGCCGACCTTCTCGACGACCACGTGGTCGGACTGCCGGTCGACGATGCGCTCGACCGCGGGAATCTCATGCCCTGAAACGAGCACGAATCGAATCGGGCTCGCCCGCACGCGCTCGTACTCGTCGCGTCTCAGCTCGACCAACCGGTTGCAACCCAGACTCCCGCATTCGCACCTGTATGCCGCCGGCTCGTCACGCTCGGTCGGCCATCGACCAGCCACGAGACGTTCGTTGACCTCCCGGAACAAGGTCTCGTTATGCGCGATCCGGTCCTCAGCGTCCACGGCCACCTCCCCCCTGCGGACGCGAAGCCCCCGCGACCGAGACCCTACATCTAACCCGCCCATCCGGGGGCTCGGATCTCGCTCACCGCGCAAGACGCGCTCGGCTCGGAGTCGGCGGGCGCCTGGCAGCGGGTCCTAGGACCTTGGTCTCACCCTGCTGCGACCAAGGTCCGTTGTGGCGCGGGCGGCCGAGGATTACGTTCTTGAGGTGTGTCATCGGGTCGCGGAAGTCCCGGAGACACCGCCCTCCTCTAAAGCGAAACGGAACTTCACGATGCCTTCTCAGCGACTTCGTCTGGCCCTCCCAGCGCTCATCTCGAGCCTCGCGATCTGCGCCGGCGCCGGGCCGGTTTGGGCCTCCCAGGGCTCCGGCGGGGGCAGTGGCGGAGGTGGCACCCCGCCGCCGCCTCCCCCGCCTTCGTCCGTGCCGGGAGCTTCGCTGAGCCCTTCGACGGTTACATACGGCCCCCAGGACGTGGGAACGACGAGCGCCGTCCAGACCGTCACACTGACGAACACGGGCACCGCCTCGCTGTTCATCGCCAGGATGGCCCAGGGCGGAATCGACCCGCTCGACTTCGCCGAGACCAACGACTTCTGCATCGGCAGCTCGGTCGCGCCCGGAGCCTCGTGCACGCTCACGGTCCTCTTCAAGCCGACGGCGACCGGTACGCGGACGGCGACGATCTCGGTCGTCGACAACGCGGCCAACAGCCCGCAGGTGATCACGTTCACGGGCACCGGGACATCAACTGCCGGACCGACCCCCCTGACCGTCGACACGACTGGCATGAACTGCGCGGCGGGCGCCTGCGACCTCGCGACCAACCAGACGTCGCTCGTCAACGACTTCTTCTTTGCGAGCATGACCGCCGTCGGCGACACCGCGCCGCCGTTCACCTGGGCGCTGTCCGGAGGAGCACTTCCGCCTGGCGTCGCACTGTTCTCGAGCGGGGCCATCTACGGGACGCCGACCGCGACCGGGCGCTACTCGTTCAGCGTCGACGTCACCGACCCGAATGGCAAGACCGCGACCCAGGCGTTCTTCGTCGTCATCTCGCCCCCGCCGCCGCCGTTGACGCCCGCTCAGGCTGGCTGCCAGCACGCCCCGAGCCAGGTCACCGAGCCGCTGTTCGGCGCCTCGATCGGCGGCAAGACACCCACCGGCCAGGCGATCGGCGATCAATCCCAGCTCACCGCCTGCGGCGGCTTCACGATCCTCAACGTCAGCGTGAAGAACGTCAACCTGCCCAACGGGACCGTCCTCTGGGTAACCCTCGGCCAGCCGGTCGGGCTGATCACGATCAACGGCGGCGCCGGCTCGATGCGGCCCTACAACACCGGCAACCGCGTCCTTCGCAAGGACGCGATCGGGATCTACGCCCAGCCGCCGCCGATTCCCTTCGGCCAGCCCGCCATCCTCTCAGGCGGAATCTTCAACTGAGCGGGCGGTGAGGGACGCCGACCCGGCTCGACGCCCCGGACATGAGCCGCCGTCAGGAGCCCGCCACGACGACGAAATGCGCGTCGCCGACGTCGAGATCCTGCGAGGCGAACTCCGGGCACGGTGACGGCGGCGCTCCGGCGGCCGGCGCCGGGCAATACGGGCCTCGCTGTAGAAACACCGCCACGCCGTAGCGGCCGACACACCATCCGCGGCTCGGTGCCACCAGTCCGACGCGGACGACCTGCCCCTTGGTGCCCGACTGGATGTTCGCCAGCGGTCTCGCCGGGCTGCATCGCGCGACCGGCGAGTGCGGCGGGATCGTGACCTGGAGGCGGTAGTCGGTCGCGAGCACTCCGACGTGGCCTGGGGCCGACGCGAGCGTCAGGCGGGCGGTGAAGCGAGTTCGGGCCGAGCCTCTGCGGGGGACCACGACCGGGTGCGTCTGCTCAGCGGGAGTCCCCTTCGGCGCTCCGACGACGCCGCCGGCTCCGCTCCCCGGCCCGGGACCGACAACCGTCCCCGGGCCGCTCGACCCGCTCCCAGCCGCCCCCGCGCCGACCGCCGCGGGGGCTGGCGTCGCCGAGCCGGCCGCCCCGCAGCCCCCGAGCAGCGCGACCAGGAGAGCCCAACGACAGGCAGCGCGCACCGCCGACACGCTACCGGGCCGCCGTGACCGACCCCGCTACGGGCCGCCACGACTGACCCCGTCACCCGGCCGCTGCGACCGACCCCGTCACCGGGCCGATGTGCCCGACCCCGGTCACTTCTCGGGGTTATCCTTCAGCGACTGGAACGACTGCTTGTGATCCTCGCCCTGGTGCTGCGCGACCAGGTCGTTGTCGACCACCGCGCGGAACTGACCGGCCAGGGTGTGGAGACGAGCATCGAGCGTCGGGTAATCGAGGCCGGCGTGCACGTCCTGGTCGGCTAGCTGGCGTAACTGCTTGATCTGCTGGTTCGCATGGCCCGAGAGCTTGACGCCGGCCGCGACGTTGACCACGTACTGGTAGGCATAGGCGAACGATCCGCAGTGGCTGCAGTTCACGTTGGTCGCGAAGGCCACGTTCTGCGGCGCCTGGGTGGTCGCGCCGGTCGGGACGAGCACAATCTGGAACGCTGCGGCGATCGCCTGACACGGGGTCGTGCAGTCGTGGGCGTTTGCCCGGGCGAAGTTCGTCGGGCTCGCGTTCTCGGCGGGCGCTCGCGAGACCGTGAGCCCCGAGAGGGCCAGCACGGTGCCGCCGTGGTCGTTGTCGGCGACGACGTTCTGCGCCGGTCCGCCCGCCGGCGGCGGCGAGCCCTCGGCGAGGCTGACGGCCGGGACCGAGAGTGCTGCGATCGCGGTCAGCAAGATGAGCGGGCGGCGCATGGAAGGACCTCCAGGAAGCGCGTGGGGGGATCGGTTGGTCAAAGAACGACTCATGGCACAGGTGTGGTCGACGTGGTCGTCGTGGCGGTCGGCGCCGGGGTGGTGCTCACCGGAGTGGTCGGTGTCGTACCGGTGTCCGGCGTCGTCGTTGTGGTCGTCGTGGGTGTGGTCGAGGTCGTCGTCGTGTCGGTCGTCGTCGTCGCCGTCGAGCTCGTGTCCGGCCTGCCGAGCCCTTGATCTGATGACTGCGCCGTGGAGCGCTGGAGCTGCGTCGGGGCCCCGCCGAGCTGGCGCTGGCGCTCGCGCGTCAACGACGGCCGCGCCGTCGGCAGAGCCGCGACCTGCGCGACGATGCCGGTCAGCGTTCCCTTCTCGCCCGGCTGGACCGGCCGGTACTCGCCGTTGGGCCACCAGCTGAAGGCCGCCAGGGCGACGGCGGCGGTACCGGCGAGGCCGAGCACGGCCTGACGCCCCGGCCGGCCGACCGACCAGCTGACGGCGCCGGTGGCCGTGCGGCCGCCGACCCGCGCGGCCGTGTACACGAGCCCCGCACCCGGCAGAACCAGGAACAGTGTCTGGATGACGTCGAGCACGCCCTTCAGACCCATGCCGCTACGGAAGTCCGGTCCGACGGCCTTGAAGTGCACCGCCGCCGAGTCGTAGCCGGTGGCCACCATGCGCGGGAGATTGATCACCAGCGCGAGCACGGTCACCAGCATGAAGACCGCGATCAGGACCACATAGGCGCTCACCACGACGCGCACCCAGCCCTTGAGCGCCGTCACGCGCTCGTCGGCCGGCCGCCCGGGGATGAAGCTCGCGAGGACCGAGCGAATCCGCATGAAGATGTCCGGCACGCCGGTCAGGTCGCTGAGGATGTAGTAGCCGTCGAGGCGAAGGAACGGCAGCGACTGCTGGATGATCGCGAAGTTCTGCAGCACGATCAGCAGGAGCAGCGGCTCGAACGAAGTCGCGGCGTAGATGCCTGCGACGGTCAGCGCGAAGATCACGTTGAAGTACATGCCGCCCATGTCGGTCCGCAGCCGCCCCCACTTGCCAAGCCGGTAGGCGTCGGTGATGTCGGTGTAAAAGGCCGGCCAGACGATGTAGATGCCCACGCCCATGACGCCGGGCTTCGCCCCTCCGTACCGACAGGCCGTCGCATGGCCGATTTCGTGAAACGCCGTCGCGAGGACCACGCCTCCGATCAGCATCAGCATCAGGAGCGGCTGGTAGAGCGTGTGACGAAGGCTCTGGCTCACGCCGTGTACGAAGAACAGCCAGCCGTCGAGGCCGATCATCGCCAGGACCACGGCCGCGACGACCGGTCCCGCAAAGAGCGGCCGGAAGATCGTCGTCAACCCATGGACCGCCCGGTCCGGGATCACGGCGGCGCGGAACTTGAGGGCCAGGAGAGGATCGACCTTGTTGAGCTCGACATCCGACCCGTCCGCCGAGCCGACGACGCCGAGCGGGCGCAGCTGCTCGTCGATCAGCATCTGCGCGTCCGGACCCTCCACCCGCCGCTCGATCACCTCGCTGAAGCGCTCCGCGATCTCCTCGACATCACGCCGGCCGTCGATCTGCTCGGCCAACCGGTAGAGCATCGGCGGCAGCTGGACGACTTGGCCGTCGCTGCGCCGGGCGATGAACGGCGCCTCCTTGAACCCCGAGTCCTCGAACTCGCCGATCAGCTCGACGCCGTCGGCAAGGCGCGGCGCGCCACTCGCGGCACCCGGCTGATCAGGCTCGGGCGGCCGCTCCCCGCCGGAGTCCGGGGGCGAAGGCTCGCGCGAGCCCGGCGGCTCAGCCGGTCCCGACGGCTCGGCCGCAGCTTCGGTGCTCAGCGGTAGGTCGGCTCTGGTCATTGCGTTCCCCTGGAGCAGAGAACGAGGAGCGGCCACCGCCGCTCCTCGAATCCTGCCCGGTCCGATCTCACTGCGGTCAGTTGCCTTGCGTGATCGGCGCGGTCTGCGTCGCGTTCGCGTATGCGATCGAATTGTCCGAGAGGACGTTCGCTGCGACGGCAGCGTTGACCGGCGCAGCGATGTTCGCGTTGATCAGGGACATCGCCGCCCGCTCGGGCAGCTCCTCTCCGGCCATCTCGCTGAGCTCCTCACGAGTCAGCGCCCGGTACTCCTTCGGCGTGTCGTCAGCCATTGCCATCCTCCTTTAGTTGTGCTGCGTGATCGGGGCGGTCTGCGTCGCCTGCGCAACGGCCGTCGATCCGTCCGACAGCGCGTTGAGCGCAACCGCGGCGTTGATCGGCGCGGCCACGTTGGCGTTGACCAGTGACATCGCCGCCCGCTCGGGCAGCTCCTCGCCGGCGATCGCCATCAGCTCTTCGTGAGAAAGTGACTTGTAGTCAGACATTGAGGCCTCCCTAGTTGGTCTGGGTGATCGGGGCGGTCTGCGTCGCGTCGGCATAGGCGACTGAGTTGTCGGACGCGACGTTCAGGGCCGCCGCCAGGTTCACCGGCGCCGCGACGTTGGCATTGATCAGCGACATCGCCGCCCGCTCGGGCAGCTCCTCGCCTGCCATCTCGCCGAGTTCCTCGCGCGTCAGCGGACGGTATTCCTGAGGGCTCTCTTCACTCATCGAGACTCCTTTAGTTGGACTGGCCAATCGACCCGGACTGAGCCGCCTGGGCGATCGCCGTCGCGTTGTCGGACAGCACGTTGGCCGCGACCGCCGCGTTGATCGGAATCGCGATGTTCGCGTTCACCAGTGACATCGCCGCCCGCTCCGGCAGCTCCTCGCCGGCCAGCTCGCTGATCTCGTCACGGCTGAGGGCCTTGTAGTCCTTCTCCTGATCGGTCATCTGCGCTCCTCTGGGTCGGTTGGCGGTTGCTGACGGCCATCACCGGCGCGCCGGGAGTCCTGGACCACGCTGACGTGGCTGGTCGACTCCACCATGTGCCTCTCCCCGGCCTCGCCGCGACTGACGGCAAAGACCGCGTTGATGTCTGCGGCCAGGTTGATCCCGTCTTCTTCGATGCGTATCTGCTTGAGCCACCGCATGGGCCGACTGTTCCCAATCCCCCACCGTCAAAACGTGGCCGACTCGTTTCGAGACCATCGACAGCTGGATTTGCAGGCGTTTCTCTGAATGCCACAGTGGATTTTCGTCAACTGCCACTTACGGCGTCGGTCAATCCCGATTGCCACAGACGGCTCCGGGTAAACCGTTGGCATGGCCGCAGCCCCTGGCACGATCGAGCAACTCGCCAGGGACGTGACGTCGAGCCCTGACGCCGAGAACGCCCTGCGGGCTCTGACCGCCCTGCGGCTCGAGCTCGACACCCTCGAGCGTGACCTCGTCGTCCGCGCAGTGGGTGCCGGCGCGACCTGGAGTCAGGTGGCCCGCGCGCTCGGCGTGACCAAACAGGCCGCGCACAAGAAGCATCGCCACCTGACGGCCACCCCCGCCTCCGGCGCCCCCAAGATCCTCGTCACGAGCGAGTCTCGCCGCAGCATCCAACTCGCCCGAGAGGAAGCCCGCAGGCTCGGCCAGGCGGTCGGTACCGAGCACATCCTGCTCGGCATCCTGCGTTGTGAGCAGAGTCACGCCGTGAAGGCCCTGAACGCCCTCGGGGTCACGCTCGAGGCCGCTCGCGACTGTCTCCAGACGACTGTCGTGATCGTCCCGCCCGGGTCCGGCGCGTCAGCTTCCGCAAGTGAGCCGGTTCCGAAGATCACGCCGCACGCCCGGCGGATCCTCGAAGGCTCACTGCGCGAGGCGGTCAAGCGCGGCGAAGGCTACATCGGCGTCGAACATCTCCTCCTGGCCCTTCTCACCGACTCACGAAATGGCGCCACCCAGACCCTGGAGGCACTTCGCGCGACGCCCGCCAGCATCCGCCGCCAACTCGACCACGAGTGGGATGCGATGGCCCCGGCGCCCGGCCCGGCCCAGGGCTAGGCTCGCGGGTTTGCTCCCCTCGCCACTCGGGTATTCGCCGCTCAGATGACTCCCCCGCCCACCAGGTCCCGCTCACGTCCCGGCCATCCCAGGTGGACTTCCTCGGCCGCGGAGGCGAGGGCCATCTTGGGGATGCTTCATCCGGGTGACACATCAGCCGTTGGCAGCGCGGGCGGTGACGCCCCGGCCGTTGGCAGCGCGGGCGGTGACGCACCAGCCGTTGGCAGCGCCGGCGGTGGCGCAACCGCCACACTTGCGGCCCCGAGCCCGACGCCCGACGTCGACTCGCCGCGAGCTGATCTCCGGTCGGGCGCCCCGTCCGCCGCGACTTCCCCTGAGCTCACCGTCTCGGACCCCGCACCCCTCGACGTCAGGCCCCCCGTCGCCGACGGGGTGGCCATACCGAAGGCTCGTCGCCAGACCGATCCACCGGCTCAACCAGCGCGATCGGCGGATCGAGCGCCGGGGCCGGCCCGCCCGACCGCCAATCCGGTCCGCGCGAGGTGTCTCGCGGTCGGCGGGCTGATCGCCATGGTCGGAGCCGTCGCGACGATCACGGCCGCGACCCTGGGCACGCCGCGGTCACCGGTGCCAGTCGCCGCGAGGATCCCCATCCCCCCGCGGTACTGGATCGCTCGCCCCGGCCAGACCCTGATCTCGATCGCCGCGCGCGAGAGCCTGCGCCCGAGCGCCGTCCGGCTGGCCAACCCAGCGCTGGTCGGCAGGAGCCTGCAGTCCGGCCAGCGCGTGCGACTCCCCGGCTGAGCCCCGGTCCCCGACGGTTTCCGAGCCGGTCCGTCCGGGTATCGAAGCGGCAGCGAGGTGCGTTGACGGCCTCGGAGTGCAGACAGCCATCCCCAACGCAGAAAGGTCGTGTCGCGTGATTGCCCTCGGCGTAATCCTCCTGATCATTGCCGTCCTCGTTCCTCACCTCGCCGTCCTCTGGGCGGTCGGCATCATCGTGCTGATCGTCGGTCTGATCCTCGCCGTCCTCGGCTCGATGGATCGCGCGATCGGCGGCCGTCGCCACTGGTATTAGGCCCCGTCGCCGCTGGTACCGGGCCCGGCAACCCGCCGGCTCGCCCGGCGGACGTCGAGCGTCTCCACGCCGTCCGACGTGATCGACATCGACTGACCCGGGCCCAGCGGGCCCAAGACCGGGCCGGCCGCAGTCGGGCTCGAGGCCGCAAATCGCGCTCGGTGCCGGCGCCCCGCGGGCCTAAGGCGCAGCGGCGTGGGCGACGACCTTGCGGAGCGAGCTGAGCTGGTCGGCCAGCGGCGCCGAGGCCGGCGCCGGTCGGGCCGCTGTCGACGCCGCCGTGGCAGGCGACGGGGTCCCCCCGCCGGACGTGCTCACGATGATCACCACGACGAGAGCCACGAGGGCCGCGACCGCGAGCGCCGCCGCACGAGACGAGACATGGATCGCCAAGGATGCGGTCGCCGGCCCGCCGTGATGGGTCGCCGGACGATCGCCTCGCCGTGCAGCCACCGGCGCCCGGACCGGGCGACGCCGAGCGTCGACCCGGGGCACCGCGCGCCCGTCGCCGGCCGTCTTGACCGGCGAGGGGGCAGGCGCCGGCACCGGCGCGACCCGCGTGCGGGTCGTCGTCGCCCCCACCGGGCGCGGAGCGGTGGAGATCAGCTCGAGGGCCGTGGCCGCCGAGTCCGGCCGCTGCCCCGGCGACGCGGCCGTGAGCGCGGCGATCAGCTCGACGAGACCTGCGGCCGGCCTGCGCTGGCTGAGCTCGCGCAACACCACACCGGCCGCGAACAGGTCGGCTTTGACCGTCGCCCGCTCACCCGCGGCAACCTCGGGAGCCAGATAGCGCATGCTGCCGATCACCATCCCCGTCTGCGTCAGCGATGTCGAGTCCTCCGGCTGGGCGATTCCGAAGTCCGTCAGGCGGGCGTGGCCCGCAGAGTCGAGGAGGATGTTGGCCGGTTTGATGTCACGGTGCACGAGCCCGGCGGCATGGACGCAGTTCAGGGCCCCCAGCAGCTCGCCGGCGAACTCCGCCGGATCGGGCATCCCCGAGCCACTGCCCGTCAAAACGTCGGCCAGGCTCCCGCCCGGGACGTACTCCATGACGAGGTACGGCCGCTCCCCGTGGAGCCCGTAGTCGTAGACGGGAACGATGCTCGCGTGCGAGACCGAAGCCGCCGCCCGCGCCTCGCGGGCGAACCGCTCCCGGTAGCGGGCGTCGAAAGCCAGCGTGTCAGCCATCACCTTGACTGCCACCTGCCGCGTCAGAAGCTCGTCCCTAGCGAGCCACACCGACGCCATCCCGCCGGACCCGAGCCACCGCTCCAAGGTGTAGCGCTCGGCCCCAAGCGCGACGCCCGGCGCGATCTCAGTCCCCCCCATCGCCCTTTCCCTTCCCGCCCTTGCCCTGCTTGGCGCCGTCGCCCTTGCCGTTGCCGGCGCCCTTGACCTTCACCGTCCCCTGTCCGACAACCCCCCGCACGACAATCTGCGGTACCGGTTGGCTCGGGGCAACCGACACGGGAGCCGGGGCTTCCGGTGTGCTCGGCACGAGGACCTCCACGCCGATTCGCGAGCGCGTCCGAGCAATCCCGGTCTCGAGCGCCGTGTAATCGGCGCTCGAGAGGTGACCGGCCGCCTTCTGCTGGGCGACGTCGGTCGCGAAGGCGTCGATCTCCCTCGTCGCACCCGCCCGATCATGGCTGCCTGCCGCCGCCGACACATGCTCCAGGTGCGCGTTCATCACCGACACGGCCGCTGCCGGGAGCTTCGGCGTCGCCCGGCCCGCGCCACCCGACCCGCAACCGGCGACCAGCCCCGAAGCGAGCACGACCGACCCGAACGCGACGCCCGGGATCCCGCGGGCCAGCTCAGAGACGCGGCGGTCGGGGCGGGAGCGGCGCAACCGCCGTCTCCTCGTCGTCGCGCGGTCCGCCGACGACACGATCCCCGCCGACCACACGATCGGCCGCCGGGCTCGGAATGACTCCCGGGGCCATCGGGACATCCGCCGCCGACCTACCGGGGGTCGTTGCGCGGGCGCGACGCCAAGCCGACGCCCGGCCCTGTCCGGGGACGCCCCCGACGGTGCCGGGTCCGGCTGGGTTGAACGAGACGATGACCCGCGACTCGGCGAGCAGCGCGCCGGCGGCGACCATCACGGCGCCGACCAGCCCGAGCCAGGCGCCGTCGCCGATCTGGCTGTGAATGGCCACCGGGGGCCGATTGATCAGCTGTGAGGCGACGATCACGACAGCAGCCAAGCCGAGGATCTCGAGACCCAGAGCGTGATTCGGCCCACGCCACCAGCCCAGCTTCGACGCGGTCGACGCGATCACCGCGAGCGCGAGCACCGCCAGCACGACATCCCAGACCTCGAAGGTCGTCCACGCGGTCGTCGTGAAACCCCCGGGCAGCCTGTACCAGTCGAGGAACAGGCTTACGAACAACAGCACGGCGCCGATCAGCGCGAGGAGGATGCCGGCTTCCGGTCGTTCACGGTTCATCGCCATCTGCCTACCCCTCCCGAGTCCCCGCTAATCCGCGTCCCCGCTCAGCCTCCGGATCGGCCCGAGGAGCCTGTCGGAGTCATATCACAGGCGCTCACCGCCCGACGATTCGGCTCACCTGCGCCGCCACGCGCCAGACCCGTCGCCGGGCCACCGGTCACGGCGTTCCGGTCGCCATTCGAAGTCGCCGTGATTGCCTCGCGGCCGCCCGCCCACCCCGATCCGGCGCCACCGAAGGACTGGGAGGGCGGGGTCGACGACGGCGACGACGTGGCTCCGGTCGGACCCGTCGTACCGGTCGGGTCGCACCCGGACGGCTGGGAGTGGTCGATCGTCGGCGACGTCGCTCCCGATCCGTGCTCCTGCCCCGGCGCTCGCCCGGCCGTGGAAGTCGTCTCGGAGGCCGCCGAGGACGGCCGGTGCGTCAACCACCACGCCAGCAGCGCGGCGGCGCTCTGGGCGACCGGGCTCGACGTCGACGCGTTGGTCGGGACGGTTCGGTCGGTTGCCGGCGGCGCCTGAGCGGGTGCCGGCGCGCTCGGCGTCGACGCCCCCGTGACGACGGCGTGCGACTCTCCCACGGAGGCGATCAGCAGCGGCCCGGGGGCGCGCACGTCGTGACGCCTGTGCGTCGATGCGACCGCGGCGCGAGGGCCGGCGGCGCCGCTGCCGCCCGTCTTTCCGAGGCTGGTAGCGCGGGTCAGGGGATCGCTCACGGCGACGGCCAAGCTCGGCTGGGCCGCCCGCGGCGCATGGTGGCGATGAGCGGCCACCGGCGGACGGCTCGGAACCAGCGCCTGGCGGATCGGCGGGACGCCGGCCGCGACGCCGCCGACGGTGACCGCGATCGCCCCCACCTTCAGGGCCGACCCGCCCAGCCCACCGCCGAGACCGGTCCCGGCGGCTGCCTTGCCGGCCGCCGCCTTCCCCGCGGTCAGCTTGGCGGCCACCACCGAATGGCCGGTCCGCGCCGCCCATTGCACGAGCTGCGGCGGCGTCGCGATGCTCATCAGCCCGATCAGCGAGACGCGCGCCCTGCGTACGAGCTGACGGGCCGCCGTGTCGGTGATCCCGAGGTCGAGGCCGAGCTCGGCGTGCGAGCGACCCTCGACCGCGACCGTCAGCAGCGCATCGCGCTGGCGCTCCGGAAGCTCGGCGATTCCCCGCAGGGCGCGGCGGACCGCGTCGCGGCGCTCGAAGTCCTCCTCCGGTCCGGGGCTCACCAGCAGGGCGTCCTTGAGCTCGTCGTAGTCATAGCCGCGCGACGCCGCCGCGATCGCCGCGTTGCGGGCGATCCGGTGCAGCCACGCCCGCAACTCGCGGACCTCCGTACCCGCCGAGAGCGCCTGCCAGGCCTGGAGGTTCGTCTGCTGGAGCGCGTCCTCGACAGATCCCCGCGGGAGGATCCGCCGAACAGCGCGTGAGAGCTCGCCGCGGTAACGCTCGGCGATCACCTCGTAGGCCCGCTTGTGCCCCGTCCGGGCGAGCGCGACCAGCCGCTCGTCGGTCTGCGTCCGCAGGATCGCGGTCCCGATCACGCCTGCCATGCCCGCCTCCCCGTCTCCCTTGCTCTGCTCGTGTCCATCCCAGTCCCCAGTCCCACGACCCGGTCGCCGTCGTCCCACGACGCGTCCACCCAGACCTATCGGCAGACGCGCCGCCGGACTTGAGCCCTAGTTCAGCGTGATCTCAGACCCGCGAGCGACACGCCGGGCTTCCGGTGCTTGTGGTGCCTGGCCTTCTTGGCCGGCCTGGCCGACGACGTCCCTCCGAGCGTCTTCTCGAGCGCCGCGAGGAAGCTCCCGGCGCCCTGCGTGCTTCCCGTCATCCCGGTCGCCGCCGAGCCGACCGCGCTCTGGTTCGACGAGATCGACGCCAGCCGGGCGATGATCTTCGTGATCGCGTCCGCCTCACCCTGGGTCAGGTCGGTGTTGGCGACCTCCGCCACGAGCACCGGAGCTGTGATCGTCGGCAGCTGGCCGAGGACCGCGGCGATGACCTGGCGGAGCACCGTCAGCTCGCCGGTCGACGGCCTGCCGAGCGGCGTGCTCGAGCCCGCTCCCCCGCCCATCGGCCCGATCATCGCCATCGGCTTGGCCAGCAGTCCGCTCAGCTGCGTGGCTTCGGCCGGCGTGATCGTTCCCGCCGCCTGCGCCTGGGCGACGATCGGCGCGGCAATCGTCGGCACCTGTGTCTGCACCGCGCTCAGCAGCGCGAACAGCGCCTTGAAGACCCCGACCCCCGGCAGGCCGGTCGTGCCCTTCCCGCCGATCAGGCCCGACAGGATGCTGCCGGCGCCCGAACCGACCCCAGGTGCGCCCTGGAAGCCCTGGATGCCCGTCGTGCCCAGTCCGAACGCGTGCGACGGTGCAGCCGCCGCGGGTGCGATCACGGCCCCTCCACCGCCCACGAGAAGCGCTCCTGCGGCCAGCGCGGCAGCCGACGCCCGCCGTCGAGTTGTAAGGAAAGCATTCATGCCCGTCGCCCGTCCTATCTCAGTTGGAGGATCCGTTCGTAGATGAAGAGGCCGCTGCGGCGAAAACGTGACGCCCGCAATTGAGAATCTCTCCCTGGGCAGTCACTCACGTCACCCCGCTTGGCCGATCGCCCGCAGCCGCCGATCGAGCTCCGCCGCCTCCACGGCGTTTGCACTCAGCTCGATCGCCCGTCGATACGCCTCGCCGGCCGCCGCGAGATCGCCGGCCCGCCGCAGCAGGTCGGCGTGAGCCGCATGGAGCGGCTGGTAGTCCGCGAGCCGGGCGTCGAGAAGGAGCGGCGCGAGCAGGTCGAGGCCAGCCGCCGGTCCGGCCGCGAACCCGACTGCCACCGCGTGGTTGACCTCGACGACCGGCGAGTCCTCGAGCTCGCCGAGACGCCGATACAGCGCGGCGATCTCCGCCCAATCCGTCTCCCCGGCGCTCGGCGCCTCCACCTGGAGTGCCGTGATCGCCGCCTGGAGCTGGTAGCTCCCCGGCCGCCGCAGCGCAACCGCCCGCTCGAGCAGCCGCAGTCCCTCGCGGATCCGTCCCCGATCCCACAGCGCGCGATCCTGCTCGTCGAGCGGTACGTAGCGGCCCGCCGCGTCGACTCTCGCCTCCCGGCGGGCGTCGTGGAGGAGCATCAGCGCCAGCAGACCGAGAACCTCCGCGTCGTCTGCGATCAGGCTCGCCAGCAGCCGCCCCAGGCGGATCGCCTCGCCGCACAACTCCCCCCGAACCAGCCGATCCCCCTCCGCGGCCGCGTAGCCCTCGTTGAAGATCAGGTAGACCACCGCCAGGACGCCGCGCACCCGGTCGGGGAGCACATCGTCGGTCGGCACCCGGTAGGGGATCCCCGCATTCGCGATCTTGGCCTTCGCCCGCGAGATCCGCTGACCCATCGTCGAGTCCGATACGAGGAAGGCCCGGGCGATCTCACTCGTCGTGAGACCGCCCAGCATCCGCAACGTCAGCGCCGTCCTCGCGGCCGGGGCGAGCGCCGGGTGACAGCAGGTGAAGATCAGCCGCAGCCGATCGTCGGTGACCGCGCTCTCCCCCTCGTCGGCGCTCCCCAGCTCAGCGCCCGCGGCCTGCTCCTGGGCATCGCGCCGAGCGAGCTCGGCGAGTCTGTCGGTCCGATCGGCCAACGACCGCCTCCGCCGCAGCCGATCGATCGCCCGCCGCCGCGCCACCGTCGTGATCCAGGCTCCAGGGTTGCCCGGAACCCCGTCGCGAGGCCACGTCGCGACCGCCGCCGCGAAGGCGTCCTGGACGGCGTCCTCGGCCAGCTGGAAATCGCCGACCTGGCGGATCAGGACCGCCAGCACGCCCGCCCGCTCGTCGCGGAAGACCCGCTCGGCGACGGCGCCCGGGTCGTCTGCCTGCGGCCCGGTCCGCCGCCCGCCACCCGGGTTCACGCCCGGCTCAGCGCCTCTTCCGGCTCGGGCTGGGCCGCCGGGTAGGTGACCACCGGGCGCACCTCGACCGACCCATGGGCGACGATCGGCGCCCGCGCCGCGTGGCCGAGAGCCGCGTCGAGGTCGGGGCAGTCCATGATGTAGAAGCCCGCCAGGAGCTCCTTGGTCACCGCGAACGGCCCGTCGGTGATCTGCGTCTCGCCGTCGGTGACCCGAACCGTCGTCGCGGTCTCGACGCCGTGGAGCTGGTCACCCGCGAGCCCCGGGTCGGCCTCCCGCAGCGACTGCGTGTAGTCCATCCACTTCTGGTGCTCCGCCGGCATCTCCTCGGCCGACGGCCCACCCTCGGCGGCCGCGTAGATCAACAGCATGTACTTGGGCATGGCGCCTCCTGATCGATTGTCTCTCGGGCCGCCCGAATCACGGCCTCATCACTACGACGCGCGAGTCAGCTGGATTTCGACACCGGCCCAAGAAGTCGCTCACCGAACCGCCGCCGGCGCTCGCCCTCGGAGCCGCCTTCCGGACCGACGAGGATCGCCCCCTCGCCTGTCGTGTAGGCCTCCTCCCCGTGCTGGCTGACGTCCATTCCGACCGCCTCCTCCCGCCCGGTCACCCGCAGCGGCGTGAACAGGCCGATCACCCGCAGGATCACGAAGGTCGCCCCGAAGGCGTATGCCGGAGCGGCCAGGACCGCGATCGCCTGGTGTGCGAGCTGAGCGGGGTTGCCGTAGAGCAGGCCGTTCGCCGTCCCGTTCCACGCCAGCTGGGCGAAGAACCCGACGAAGAGGATCCCCGTCATGCCGGCCACCCCGTGCGCAGCGAGCACGTCGAGCGTCTCGTCGAGGCGGGTTCGCGGCCGCCAGAGGATGATCGCGTAGCTCGGCAGCGACGCGATCGCCCCCAGCAGCATCGCCCACGTCGGGCTGACGTATCCCGCCGCCGGAGTGATCGCGACGCAGCCGACGATGATCGCCGTCGCCGCCCCGATCGCCGTGACCCGCCGATCACGCGCGAGGTCGAGCCCGAACCAGACGACCAGCGCGGAGGCCGGCGCCAGCAGGGTGTTGGTGAACGCCAGCACGCTCGACGACCCCGCCGCGAACCCGCTCCCCCCGTTGAAGCCGAACCACCCGAACCAGAGCAGGCCGGCGCCCATCAGCACGTAGACCGTGTTGTGCGGGAGCAGCGCCTGCCGACCGTAGTCGTTGCGCGCGCCGACGACGACCGCCGCCGCGAAGGCCGAGAACCCCGACGCCATCTCGACCGGCACGCCCCCCGCGAAATCGAGCGTCCCCTGGTGCTGGAGCCACCCTCCGCCGAACGCCCAGTGCGCGAGGACCGCGTAGACGACGACCGACCAGACGCCGACGAAGACCAGGAACGGCCCGAAGCGCATCCGCTCGACGACGGCACCCGAGACCAGCGCCGACGTCACGATGCAGAACGTCGCCTGGAAGGCCATGAACAGCAGGTGGGGGATGTGGAGACCCGCCCGCGGCGCCAGCGTCACGTCGTGGAGGAACGTGTAGTGCAGCCCGCCGACGAAGCCGCTTCCATGGTCGAAGGCCAGCGAGTAGCCGACGATCGCCCAGGTCAGCGTGACGACCCCGAGCGCGCCGACCGACATCATGAACGTGTTGAGCGTGTTCTTCGCCCTGACCAGACCCGCATAGAACAGCCCGAGCGCAGGCGTCATGAGGAGCACGAGGGCCGTCGCCGCCAGCATCCACGCCGTATCCCCCGCGTCGATCTGGCCCCCCGTCGGAAGGATCGCCTGAGCCTGCGCGATCATGAGCCGACCGGAGTGACGGCGCCCACGTCCGTCTCACCCGTGCGGATCCGAACCGCCTGTTCGAGCGGGACGACGAAGATCTTCCCGTCACCGACCTCCCCCGTCCGCGCGCCGTCGCTGAGGGCCGCGACGGTCACATCGACAAACGAGTCCGAGACCGCGACCTCGAAGCGGACCTTCTCCGACAGGCCCATCTTGACCCTCGTCCCCCTGTACGTCTCGACCCTGTCGAGCTCGCCCCCATGACCCTGCACCCGACTGATCGAGACCCCCCGGACCTCGGCCCGGTAGAGCGCCTCGAGCACGTCGTTCGCCTTCTCCGGACGCACGATCCCGATCACAAGCTTCACGGTCCTCGCTCCCTATGGTTGGCCGTTCGGAAACCGCCAGCCCGACCCGCCCACAGCTCCGTGATCGAGCCACCGTCCGGGCCGACGGCCGTGCGAGGCTACCACTGGCTCCCGCGGGGCCGGGGGGCCGGGGTGGGGGGGTCGAGGGGTCGGGGGGGTCGGCGTCGACCAGCCGACCTTGCGAGACTCCGCTCGTGAGCCCCAGGCGCTTTCGCCCCGCCACCCGCGTCGCCCTCTTCCTCGCCGCTCGCGGCCGTTGCGCCGGCTGCGGGAGCCCGCTCGAGCCCGGCTGGCACGCCGACCATGTCGCGCCGGTCGCCGCCGGCGGCCGCACCGAGGCGGCCAACGGCCAGGCGCTTTGCCCCGCCTGCAACCTCGCCAAGGGCGCCCGAACCGCGTGAGCATCGCCCCCCGCGCCTGGCAGACCGCGTTCCTCGAAGCCCACGCTGCCACCACGCGTCCCGACTTCCTGCTCGTCGCGACGCCCGGTGCCGGCAAGTCCCTCGCCGCCTGCCACGCCGCTCGGGCCGCTGCCTGTGACCAGGTCATCGTCGTCTGTCCGACGACCGCCCTGCGCTCCCAATGGGCCGACGCCGCCGACCTCGTCGGACTCCATCTCGATCCGCGCTGGCGAAACGCCGACGGCGCCTGGCACGGCGATGCCCACGGGACCGTCGTCACCTACGCCCAGGTCGCCTCGGCCCCCGACCTCTTCGCCCACCACCTCGCCCGATCGACCTTCGTGATCCTCGACGAGATCCACCACGCCGGGGAGATGGCGAGCTGGGGAACGGCCCTGCGGGCGGCCTTCGACCGCGCCGAGCTACGCCTCGCCCTGACCGGCACGCCGTTTCGCTCCGACGCCAGGGCGATCCCCTTCGTCGGGTACGACGAAGACCACCGCTGCGTTCCCGACTTCACCTATGCCTACAGCCAGGCCGTCGAGGACGCCGTCTGCCGGCCGCTGACCTTTCGCCTGCTCGACGCCACGCTCCGCTGGCGCGTCGACGCCGAGGAGACGATCGCCGCCTTCGCCGACGAGCTGTCCCCCCAGGACGACGCCCGCCGTCTGCGGACCGCGATCGACCCGTCCACCGCGCTGCTCCCGCAGATGCTCCGCGACGCCGACGCCCTCTTGTGCAAGGCCCGGGCGGTCGTCCCCGACGCCGCGGGCCTCGCGCTCTGCGACGACCGCGCCCACGCCCGGGCCACGGCAGCCCTCCTGCGCACGATCACCGGCGAGAAGCCGGTCGTCGTGCTCTCCGACGAGGTCGGAGCCCACGCCCGGATCGACCGCTTCGCCCGTGGCGGGCCGCGGGCCCCACGCTGGCTGGTCGCCGTCAACATGGTCAGCGAGGGCGTCGACGTTCCCCGGCTCCTGATCGCCGCCTATGCCACGGTCAAGCGGACCGACCTCTTCTTCCGTCAGGCCGTCGGCCGGCTGGTCAGGCGCCGCCCGAACGATCCCGACGATCTCCTCGCCACCGTCTTCCTCCCCGCCGACACGTCGCTGAAGGCATGTGCCGAGCGCGTCGAGGTCGAGCTGCGCCAGCAGGTCACCGACGAGATCGGCGCCGCGTTCGACGTCGAGGCGCCTCTCGGCCACGGCCAGCGATCCGACTTCCAGGCGCTCGATGCCCGGGTCGAGCCCGGCGGGATGATCGTCGGCGGCGTCCACTACCACCGCCACGAGGTCGCCGCCGCCCGCCGCCTGCTCCGCGAGCTCGGCCAGTCCGAGCGGGCGCTGCGGTCGGTGCTCGAGTTCGTCCGCCGTGAGCGGGCCGTCGGACCGCCCGGACGCTCCGGCTCCTCCCCCTCCGCGACCCCGGCCTCGGCGCCGATCACGGAGTCCGGACCGGTCGTCCCGACGCATCGGCGGATCGAGGCCAAGCGCCACGCGCTCGACCGGCTCGCCCGCCGCTGGGCCGAGCTGCGGCGGGCGATCGATCCCGACTACGGCTGGCCGCAGGCACAGTCGCGGGTCAACCGCGCGATGGGCGTCGCCAGGCGGGCGGACGCCGGCGAGAGCCAGCTCGACGACGGACTCGCCTTCCTCCGCGCCGAGCTCCGCAAGCTGACGGCCGTCCACCCAGAGCATGCCGAGCGACTGCGGATCCCCGCGAGCGTCGAGGCGATCGACAGCGGCCTCGCCCGCGCGATGTCCGTCGACGCCTGATCCCCGATGGCGCCGCCCGACCGTCAACCGGCCTGGCTCGGCATCGACGTCGGCACCCAGAGCCTGCGGGCCGCCCTCGTCGGAGCCGACGGCCGCCTGCTCGGCGCCGGCGCCGCCCCGCTGGCCTCCGTTCGGCCCGGCCCCGGTCGCCATCAGCAGGATCCCGAGGGCTGGTGGACCGCGCTCGGGCGGGCGACCCGTGACGCCCTCGCCGCGGCGCCCGACACCCGGTTTGCGGTCGGCGGTGTCGCGATCTGCTCGACCTCGGGGACGCTGCTGCTGAGCGACGACTCCGGCCGAGCCCGCACACCCGCCCTGATGTACGACGACGGCCGGGCCGCCGAGCAGGCCGAACGGGTCGCAGCGGCGGACGCGGAGCTCGGGCTCGGCGAGGATCCCGACGGTCCGCGCCGACACGGGCATCCGAGCTCGGCGGTCGCCCGATTGCTCTGGCTGCTCGAGCACGGCGACGACGCGCCTGCGGCGGCCGCCGGTCGGGGGCGGGCGGGCCCGGCGGTCGGGGCGGAGGGGCGGGCGATCGGGGCAGGGGGGCCGGCGATCGGCGCAGGGGGGCGGGCGGGTGCTCTCCACCTGACGCACTGCGGCGATCTGCTCGCCGGCCGCCTCGTCGGACACCCGGTCGCAACCGACGAGAGCCATGCCCTCAAGAGCGGCTACGACCCCGAGCGCCGGGCCTGGCGGGACGAGCTCTTCGAGGCACTCGGCGTTCCGCTTGCCGTCCTCCCCGACGTTGTCGCGCCGGGCGCTCCGCTCGGGGCGGTCAGCCGCGACGCCGCCCGCCACACCCGCCTGCCCGCGGGGACACCGGTGCTCGCCGGGATGACCGACAGCTGCGCAGCCCAGATCGCCGCCGGCGCGCTCGGCCCGGGTAGCTGGAACTCGGTGCTCGGGACGACGCTCGCCGTGAAGGGCGTCTGCGCCGAGCCGATCGTCGACCCTCGCGCCGGCGTCTATTCCCACCGCCATCCCGACGGCCGGGGTTGGCTCGCCGGCGGCGCCTCCAACGTCGGCGCCGGCGTACTCACCGAGCGCTTCGGCGCACGGAACCTCCGCGAGCTCGATGCCGCGGCAGCCGAGCATGAGCCCGCCTCAGCCGTGCTCTACCCGTTGACCCGGACCGGTGAGCGGTTTCCCTTCGACCGGCCCGACGCCCAGCCGATCAGGCTCGGACGCCTCGGCGACGAGGCCGACCATTTCGCAGCGCTCCTCCAGGGCGTCGCCTTCGCCGAGCGGCTCTGTCTGGCCCGCATGGCAGAGCTCGGCGCCGCGATCGACGGTCCGCTCCGCCTGACCGGCGGCGGCGCCCGCAGCGACTACTGGTGCCAGCTCCGCTCGGACATCCTCGGCCGCCCGGTCTGCCGGCCGGCCCACCCGGAGCCGGCGGTCGGGATGGCGATCCTGGCGTCGACCGGCGGCGAAGCCCGGGGCGGGGCCGGGGCCGGGGGCGGGAGCGAGGACGGGGGCGGAGGCTTCGTGGCCGACGCGGCGACGCGGATGGTGCGCATCGACCTGGAGCTCGAGCCGCGGGTCGACCGGGCCGGCCGCTTCGAGGAGAGCTACCGGCGACTGTGCGAAGAGCTGGTGGCCCGGGGCTACCTCCGATCGGCCCGGTTCTGAGCAGAAGTCGCCCTACGCGCGGCTTTCAGCCGGCCTACTGGCCGCCAGCATCGCCAGCAGCGTCGCGTGGGCGCCGCCGTCGGCGACCGCCGCCTCGGCCAGCTCGAGCCCGTCGCGCGTGTCGTCGACGAGGCCGGCTGCGTAGAGACGCAGGCCGGCGTTGAGGGCCACGGTGTAGGCAAGTGGGCCCTTGAGCTCGCCGGTCAAGAGCTCGAGCGTCATCCTGGCCGACTGGTCGGCCGCGTGGTGGGGCCCGCGCGAGCGGTCGATCGGCTGGGGGCGCGTGAGGCGAGACTCGATCCGCTGGGGCAGCTCGAGCGACCGGCCGGGCTCGAAGGCCTGGGGGCGGCCGGGGCGCATCATGTCCGACCCCTCGACCCCCCGCACCGCAACCGAGCGCTCGGCACCGAGGAGCTCGAGCGCCCCGAGCAGCCGGTCGGAGTACGAGCTGTGGGTGTGCCCGACGACGAACCGCCTGGCCCCGAAATAGTCGACCAGCTTCTCGGCCGAGTGCATCGGCCCGCGGACGCCGATCTCGTCGCGAATCGTCGCGAGTTCCCGCCAGCCGGGGAGTGCCTGCCCGGCATGGACGACGGTGACCCCGGCAATGGCGAGCATCCGCTGGGACTGATCGCCCGACGGACGGCTCGGGCCGCCGAGCGCGCCGAGCACGTCGGCCACGGTGACCCCGTGCTTCGGACCGAGCGAGTCCCCGCAGTGGAGGACGATGCCGGCGCCGGCGCTCGCCGCGACGACGCCGGCCGCGAGCGAGAGGCTCGGCGCGTCGGCCACGCCGTCGTAGGCCCCGGCGCAGGCGACCAGCGTCCGGCCGGTGGTGGTGTGGAGCGGCGCGCAGGCGTCGCGCAGGGCCTGCGTGAACCCGGCCAGCTCGGTCGGCGATTCGCCCTTGATCCGCATCGCGACGAGGAAGGCGCCGGTCTGGGCGGCGGAGACCTCGCCCGCAAGCAGCAGGCCGAGCGCAGCGCGGGACTCGGCGAAGCTCAGATCCCGGCTCCCTCGCACGCCGGTTCCGACGGCCTTGATCGTCGAGCGGAAGCCGGCGTAGGCCGCCCGACTCTGGGTCCCGACGCGACCCTGCGCGTGCTCGGCCGCTGAGAGCTCAGGCGTCAAAGCGATACCCCACGCTCCGCACGGTCTGGATCCGCCCGGCGGTCTCGGACCCGAGCTTGGCACGCAGGCGTCTGATGTGGACGTCGACGGTCCGCTCGCCGCCGTAGTAGTCGTATCCCCAGACCCGGCTGAGCAGCGCCTCGCGGGAGAAGACGCGGCCCGGGTGGGTCGCGAGGAACTTGAGCAGCTCGTACTCCATGAACGTGAAGTTGACCGGCCGGCCGTCGACCGTGACCTGGTAGTTGGCCAGGTTCAGCTCGAGGCCGCCGACCCGCAGCACGTCACCGTCGATCCCTTCGATCTGCTGGCGCGCCCGGGCGATCCGGATCCCGAGCTCGACGCATGAGAACGGCCGGACGATCAGCTCGTGCCCCTCGACCACGCCTGCCCCCGCCCGCAGATGGCCGGCGTCGAGTGCGACGACCCGCGGGACCTCCGAGAGCTCGACGTCCTGCTGGAGGCGCTCGCACAGCTCGACGACCGGCGGATCGTGTCCCGCGGCGACGACCAGCATCAGCGTCGGGCGGCGCTTGGCCCCGCCGTCCTGCGTGCTCGGCCGCAGCGATCCGTCGTTGCCGACCCGGCGCGAGCTGAATCCGAGCTCGGCAAGGCACTCGGCGCTTTCCTTCGCCTCGTCGGAGTCTGTCGCGTAGATCCAGGCTTCACTCACAGCCAAGCAGAGCGTACGGCCCGGACGTCGAAGCCAACACCTCCCATCCGGCCTACAGGGCTGGACTATCGGTCCATGCGGCGGTCCCCGGCAGCCGATCGCCGCCACGCCCGACCGGGTCGGCGTTCGAGTCCCGGTCCATGGGGCCTACGGCGCGCATGAGCCGCTCGACACAGGGCCGGTCGCGGCCGCCAGATCGTGGGCGGCGACCGCGTTGGCGACCGCGTAGCCGCCGAGGATTCCCCCGCCGAACGTCTCGGCGACGATCGTTCCGACGACGCGGCCGCGGACGTCGACCAGCGGTCCACCCGAGTTGCCGGGGATCACGAGGCCGCGCAGCGGCGTCAGCAGCCGCTCGACCGAGCCCTTGCGATTGGCGTCCGGCGCCCGACGCAGCACGGTCGCGCCGATCCGCCCGGCGCCGACCGCGAAGTCTCCGTCGCCGGGGAAGCCGAGGATCGCCGCCGCCCGGTCGGCCGGCGGATCCTCGGCGAGGGGGAGTGCCGGGGCGATCAGAGCCGGGACCCGCAGGACGGCGATGTCGTTGCGGGTGTCGAGGCCGATCACAGTGGCCGGCAGCTCGGGCGGATCGCCCCTGACCTCGACGACCGTGTCGTGCTCTCCCTCGACGACGTGGGCCGCGGTCACGACCTCGGCCGGCCCGGCGACCCACCCGGTCCCCTCGCGACCGACGCCGCACGAGCTCCCGAGGATCCGCACGACAGAGGCCGCGGCGCGGTGGACGGCGTGCGAGCGCAGGACCCTGGACGTCGGCTCGGCGATCAGCGACTGCGGGCCCTGCATCGCCGGGAGGGGGTCGAACGGCTTCAGCGCGTGGAGCAGGCCGCCGGTCGACGGAAGGACACGGTCGAGCCCGCGCAACGTCAACGAGGCCTGCACCTCGCTGTGCAGGGCACCCGATTCCGGGATCGCGAGCGCCACGGCGCCGAGCAGCCAGGCGATCCCGAGCGCGACGCAGGCCGAGAGGGTGGCCCCGAGCATGCCGTCGGCGCGTCCGAGCGACGGGGCGACCAGCCTGCGCAGGCGGGTTCCGAGGTTGCCCATCCCGACCGCCATGCCGCTGCCGATCGAGATCGCTCCGAACAGGCCGAAGGCCGGCGTCGCGAGCGAGCGGTCGCTCGGCGGGAGCGCCAGCCCGACCAGCCAGGTCGCGATCAGGGCGCCCACGCCGAAGCCGAGCAGGCCGAGCCCGCTGATGATGAAGCCGCGGCGGAAGCCGAGCATCGCGAAGTACGCGGTCGCGCCGATGATCAGCAGATCGAGGAGCACCCACTCATTTTCGCGCACGCCGGCCGTTGTCCTCGGCCGATCGGGCAGAATTGACGCTGTGGGCCAAGTCGATGCGACAACTTCCGGGGTGACGGGCGAGCATGGCGCGTCCGAGCGGCGGGCCGAGGAGGTGCCGGTGGCCGAGCTCGTCGCCCGGCTGCGGTCGATCTGCGGGTCCGCGCACGTCCTGACCCACCCGCACGACCTGCGCACCTACCAGTCCGACGGGCTTCTCCACTATCACGTCGTCCCGCCGGTCGCCGTCCTGCCCGGCTGCGCCGCGGAGGTCCGCGACGTCGTCGGCGTCTGCCACGACCTCAAGGTTCCGTGGGTCGCCCGCGGGTCGGGCTCAGGCCTCTCGGGCGGAGCCCTGCCGATCGCCGACGGCGTGCTGATCGTCCTCTCGAGGATGCGCCGGATCCTCGAGGTCGATCTTGTCAACCAGCGGGTGGTCGTCGAACCCGGCGTGACCAACATCGCGGTCGCCCACGCGGTCGCCCCGGACTTCGTCTACCCGCCCGATCCGTCGAGCCAGATCGTCTGCTCGATCGGCGGCAACGTCGCCGAGAACTCGGGCGGCGCCCACTGCTTCAAGTACGGCTTCACGACCAACTACGTGACCGGCCTCGAGGTCGTCCTCCCCGACGGGGCGGTCGTCTGCCTCGGCGGCGACGGCAAGGCGCTCGACGCGCCCGGCTACGACCTGCTCGGCGCGTTCGTCGGCTCCGAGGGCACGCTGGGCGTCGCGACCCGGGTCACGCTCCGCGTGATCCCGGCACCCGAGGCCGTCAAGACGCTGGTCGCGTTCTTCGCAGATGTCCAGGACGCCGGCCGCGCGGTCTCTGAGATCGTCGCCGCCGGGCTCGTGCCGGCGGCGATCGAGATGATGGACGCGCTGGCGATCCACGCGTCCGAGCAGATGGCGCACGCCGGCTGGCCGACCGACGCCGGCGCCGCCCTGCTCGTCGAGCTCGACGGATCGGCGGCCGAGTGCGACGAGCGCTTCGGCGAGCTCGAGGCGCTCTGCCGGTCTGCCGAGTCGACCGGCGTGCGGATCGCCCAGACCGAGGCCGAGCGGGCCGTCTTCTGGAAGATGCGCAAGTCGGCCTTCCCCGCCGCAGGCCGGATCTCTCCCCACTACTTCGTCCAGGACGGCGTGATCCCCCGCACCCGCCTGCCGGAGGTCCTCGGCCGGATCGAGGCGCTCGGGCGCGAGTTCGGCCTGCGGGTCGCCAACGTCTTCCATGCGGGCGACGGCAACCTCCACCCGCTCGTCTGCTACGACGGCAACACGCCCGGCGAGGCGACCCGCGCCGAGGAGCTCTCCGGCCTGATCCTCCAGACCTGCCTCGACGCCGGCGGGTCGATCACCGGCGAGCACGGGGTCGGCATCGACAAGCTCGCCTACATGGGCAGGATGTTCGCGCCCGAGGACCTCGCCGCCTTCCGCAAGCTGCGGCTCGCCTTCGACCCCGACGGGCTCGCCAACCCCGGCAAGGCGATCCCGACGCCGCGCCTGTGCGGTGAGGTTCCCGGTCCGTACCGGATCCATCCACTTGAGGCGGCCGGGCTGGCCGAACGATTCTGATGGCCACGCCCGCCAGGTCGGGCGAGCGGTCGGCGTCCGCGACCGCGGTCCCGGCGACGGCAGCCGAGGCCGCCGCTCTGCTGGCCGGCGGCGGTCGTGTGCGGCCGGTCGGGGGTGCAACGAAGCTCGCCTGGGGCGTCCCCGGCACGGCGCCCGACCTGGAGCTCTCGACCGCCGGCCTGGGGCGGATCGTCGCCCACAACGACGGCGACCTGACCGCCGTGCTGCAAGCCGGCGTGCCGCTCGCCAGGGCCCAGGAGGCCTTCGCGCTCCACGCTCAGCGCCTCGCGCTCGACCCGCCCGACGCAGGCGGCGCGGCGACGATCGGCGGGATCCTCGCGACCGGCGACTCGGGCCCGCTGCGCCACCGCTTCGGCGGCCCGCGCGACCTGATCCTCGGCGTCCGCGTCGCCCTCCCCGACGGGACCGTCGCCCGGGCCGGGTCCGACGTGATCAAGAACGTCGCCGGCTACGACCTCGCCAAGCTCCAGTGCGGCGCGCTCGGGACGCTCGGCGTGATCTGCGAGGCGACCGTCCGTCTGCACCCGCTGGCCGAGCAGACGATCACCGTCCGCGGACGGGGGACCGACCCCCGCAGCCTGGCGGTCGCGGCCCGGACGCTGGCCCGCCGGTCGCTCGAGCTCGAGTCGCTCGATCTCCGCTGGGATGGCCCGCTCGACGGGGGCGCCGTGCTCGCCCGGGCGGTCGGGCGGACGGTCGCGAGCAGCGTGGGAACGCTGAGCGCCCTGGTCGAGGCCGCCGGCCTCGAGACCGACCGCGTCGAGGACGACGACTCGCTGTGGGCCGAGCAGCGCGAGCGCCAGCGGGCCGCTCCGGGCGGCGCGGTCGTCCGCGTGTCGGGGCTTCCGGGGGACATCGAGCGCATCCTCGCGGCGGCGCCGAGCGCCGTCGGGCGCGCCGCGCTCGGCCTCTTCTGGGTGCGCCTCGACGCCGACGCCGGCGCCTTGGCGGCGCTCCGCGCGGCGCTCCATCCGGCGGCCTGCGTCCTGCTCGACGCGCCCGAGGAGCTCCGCGCCGCGGTCGACGTCTGGGGGGTCGGCCCGGGCAGCGACCTCGACCTGCTGCGCCGCGTCAAGCAGAGCTTCGATCCGGCCGGCGTCTGCAACGGCGGCCGCTACGTCGGGGGCCTGTGATCGACGCGGCCGACTCCGCCGGGCCTCCCGCGCCGACCCCGTCTGACCCGCCGGTCGACTCGGCGGGCGCCTCGGCCTGGGACGAGCACCGCCCGCCCGCGCCGGCGCTGATCGACGACTGCGTCCACTGCGGCTTCTGCCTGCCGACCTGCCCGACCTACGCCCTCTGGGGGGAGGAGATGGACTCCCCGCGGGGCCGGATCACGCTGATGGCGCTCGGCCACGAGCAGCCCGAGCTCTCCGAGCAGATGGTCGGCCACTTCGACAGCTGCCTCGGCTGCATGGCCTGCGTGACCGCCTGCCCGTCCGGTGTCCAATACGACCTGCTGCTCGCCGCGACCCGTCCCCAGATCGAGCGCAACTACCGACGAGACCCCGCAGACCGCGCCTTCCGGTCGCTGATCTTCGCTCTCTTTCCGCACCCCGGGCGCCTGCGGGCGCTCGTCCCGGCGCTCGTCCTCAACCGTCGCCTGCGCCTCGATCGCCTGATCCCCGGCCGGTTTCCCCGCCTGCGGGCGATGGCCGCGATGACCCCTGCGGTCACGATCGACGCCGCCTGGCAGCGGATCCCGGCGGTCACGCCGGCCCAGGGCGAGAAGCGCGGCACCGTCGTGATCCTCCAGGGCTGCGTCCAGCGGGTCTTCTTCGCCGCCGTCAACCGCGCGACGGTCGCCGTGCTCTCGGCGGAGGGATTCGAGGTCCACGCCCCGCGGGCGCCGCGCTGCTGCGGGTCGCTGGCGATGCACACCGGCTACGAGGACGACGCCCGGGAATGCGCGCGCGAGACGATCGCCGCGTTCGAGCGCTACGAGACCGTGATCGTCAACGCGGCCGGCTGCGGCTCGGGGATGAAGGAGTACGGCCATCTGCTCGACGCCGACCCGGCGGCCGTCGAGTTCGCCGGGCGAGTCTCAGACATCCACGAGTTCCTCGCCCGGATCCCGCCGCGGGCGACCCGCCACCCGGTCGCCCTGCGCGTCGCCTACCACGACGCCTGCCACCTCGCCCACGCCCAGGGCATCCGCACGGCACCGCGCGAGCTCTTGCGGGCGATCCCCGGGCTCGAGCTCGTCGAGCCGGCCGAGTGGGAGATCTGCTGCGGGTCGGCCGGCGTCCACAACCTCCTCGAGCCTGGCGCCGCCGAGGACCTCGGCCGGCGCAAGGCGGCCAACCTCGACGCGACCGGAGCCCAGGCGATCGCCGCCGCCAACCCCGGGTGTGCGATCCAGATCGCACAGTACCTCGACCACGACGTGCCGATCTTCCATCCGATCGAGCTGCTCGCCCGGTCCCTGGCCGGGTAGGATCCCGCTCAGGGCCACCCGCCTGAGCGTCGATCAGCCGTAGTTCGCGGGCGGGGGTGGGCTCCTCATACGGTCGCATCGAGTCCGGCCGTCAAGTTCGCATTGATCCGCTGGGCGCCAGCGCGCGCTATCAGGAGACACAGCAACAAACCTGTCCGGCCCTACGCCGGCGGGAGATCAGCCGGGGGACTTGTGCCAATGCAGGTGAGTGCACATGACCCGAAGTCGTCCCAACCGGAGGTATCCGAAATGCCGAACCCCGTGAACGAGGAGACCGGCCCGCAACCGGTCGGTGCGATGGAGGTTCTCGCCCGCGACGCCAGCGAGCGCAAGAAGTTCCTGAAGATGGTCGGACGTAACGTCGGTGGCGCCGCCGCCGCGAGTTCGTTCGCAGTCTTCCTCGCCGCCTGCGGGTCGAGCAAGAAGAAGAGCTCGACCACCGCCAGCACACCAACAGCCACCACAGCCGGTGGGGCGAACGCCGGCGACATCACGATCGTCAACTACGCCCTCACACTCGAGTACCTCGAGACCGAGTTCTACAAGAAGGTCGTCAAGTCGGGCCTCTTCAAGGGTCCGACGCAGTCCCTGCTGCAGACGATCGCCGCCCAGGAGCAGACGCACGTCAATGCCCTCAAGCATGCTGCCATCAAGCTCGGTGGGACGCCGGCCGCGAAGGTGAACGGTAAGTTCCCCGTGACCAGCGCCGCGCAGGTCGCCAAGCTGGCTGCGACCGTCGAGAACCTCGGCGCTTCCGCCTACCTCGGTCAGGCGGCCAACATCGTCAACCCCGAGATCCTCGCGGCCGCGCTGGCGATCCACACGGTCGAGGCCCGCCACGCGGCGATCCTCAACACACTGAACAAGCTGTCGATCACGCCCGACGGCGCGTTCGCCAAGCCGGCGGATATGGCAACGGTGCTCGCCGCCGTCAAGCCGTTCCTCCCCTAACCCACCGCAAGCACAGAGAGGATCAAGTCAAATGGCAGATTCCAAGTTTGCGGTCCCTGAACTGGCCGCAGTCGAAGTTCACGGTCTCACCCGCGAAGCATTCCTCGTGCGTGGCACGCTGGCCGCCGTCGCCGTCTCGGGCGCCGCAGCCGCCGGTCCGTTCGTCAGCCAGGCACTCGCGGCATCAACACCATCGGCAACCGGCGATCTCGGCATTCTCAACTTCGCGTTGACGCTCGAGTACCTCGAGTCGTACTTCTACAACACGGTCGCCAAGACGGCCGGTCTGACCGGCGAGGCGAAGACGCTCGCCGCCCTGATCGCCTCGCACGAGGCCGCGCACGTCGCCGGGCTCGTCGCGGCGATCAAGGGAGCCGGCGGCACGCCGGTCACCTCACCGACGTTCAAGTTCCCGGCGTCGACCAAGACGCAGAAGGGCTTCCTGGCGCTCGCGTCGGTGCTCGAGAACACCGGCGTCAGCGCCTACAACGGCCAGGGGCCGCTGCTGATGAGCAAGGCGATCCTGGCCACGGCCGGCTCGATCGTCCAGGTCGAGGCGCGTCATGCCGCGGCGATCAACTACATGATCGGCCTCAGCCCGACGCCCGACGGCGGCTTCGACAAGCCGCTGGCCAAGGCCGCCGTCCTGAAGGCGGTCACCCCGCTGATCAAGGCCTAGCCAGCAGGACGCGTCCCCCGGACCGGGGACGACGCCAGCGCAGGACCGGACGGCCCCTGACTTCGATGCCAGGGGCCGTTCGTCTGTTCCGGGGCAGGGCGTTCGTCTGTTCCGGGACGCGGGGCGTTCGTCTGTTCCGGGGCGGGGGCGTTCGTCTGTTCCGGGGCGGGGCCGTTCGTCTAATTCGGGGCGGGGCCGTTCGTCTGTTCCGGGACGGGGCCGTTCGTCTGTTCCGGGACGGGGCCGTTCGTCTGTTCCGGGACGGGGCCGTTCGTCTGTTCCGGGACGGGCCCGCGGACCGGGGCGTTGCCCGGGGCGGGGACGGCGCCGGGGACGGGATCGGGGCCGGGGAGGCGCGCGCCGTAGGGTCCGCGGCCGGTCAGGCAGGTCGCGCCGCAGCGGGCTCCGAGCGTCAACGCGTCGGCGAGGCTCCGGCCGGCTCCGAGCCCGTGGGTCAGGCCGGCGGCGAAGGAGTCGCCGCAGCCGTAGGAGTCGACGATCGGGCCGGGCACCGGGCACGCGTCCCAGCGGCCGTGTGCCGTGCGAGCCGTCCAGCTCCCGCCGCGGGCGCCCTCGGTCGCGACGACGGCGTCGGCGTATTGCACGAGGTCGACGGCCGATTCGGCTTCGCTGGAGTCGCCCGCGCTGAAGACGAGCGCGTCGAGACGGATGCCGTCCGGCGGACGGACCCTCGCCCGGGGCGTCATCACGAGGACCCGGGCGCGCCGCGCCAGCTCGAGGGCGGCGGCGTCGCCGGCGGTGAAATAGACCGCGTCGTGGTCTGCGAGCAGCTCCCACGGGAGCGGGTCCTCGGCCCGGGGGGCCAGCCGGCTGCCGAGCGTCGTGATCGTCCGCTCGCGGGCGTCGTCGACGAAGGTCAGCGCCCGGCGGGTCGGCTCCTCCCGAAGGGCGGCGTGGACGACCACGCCGAGCCGTTCGAGCCGCTCGCGCGAGCGCCGGCCGAGCTCGTCGTCGCCGAGCGCCGTGTAGAGGGTCGCCCGGCCGCCGAGGCTAGCCAGCGCGACTGCGGTGACGGCGCCGCCGCCGGCCGCCTCGTCCCACGTCTCGGCCGCGTTGATCACCTCGCCGGTCCGCGGGACGTGTGTGACGCGGACGAACTCGACCCACTCGATGTGCCCGACCACGGCGACCTTCATGCGCGTGGCCGGCAGTCGATGCGCCCGACCACGGCGACCTTCATGCGCAGCCCGCATTCGATGCGCCCGACCACGGCGACCTTCATCCGCATAGCCCGCACTCGCCGAGCGCCACGAGCCGACGCCGGGGACCGGTAGCTTTCGGCCGAGGACACGCGCGCGCCTCCCGGGGACGCGTCCCGACCACTGCTCGAGAACTGGAGAAGCCATGCCGCAGGTTGAGTTCAAGGCGAACGGATCGACGGCGAGCGGATATCTCGCGGTGCCCGCGTCCGGTAGCGGTCCGGGGGTCGTCGTGCTGCAGGAATGGTGGGGCCTCGACGATCACATCCGCAGCGTATGCGACCGCCTCGCGGCCGAGGGCTTCGTCGCGCTCGCGCCCGACCTCTACCACGGTGAGACGACGCAGGAGCCCGACGAGGCCCAGCAGAAGATGATGGCCCTGTCGATGGACGTGGCCGAGACCGAGATGAGCGGTGCGGTCGAGTTCCTCGCGGCCGACGACGCGACGACCGGCGGGGGCATCGGCTCGATCGGGTTCTGTCTCGGCGGCGGATTGGCCGTCTGGGCGGCGAGCATCAACCCGAAGATCCGCGCGGTCGTCAGCTTCTACTACGTGATGCCGCATGGCAAGCCTGACTTCACAAGGATCGAGGCGCCGCTGCTCGGCCACTTCGGAACCGCCGACGACTTCATCGAGGTCGAGAAGGCCGAGGAGCTCCTGGGCGAGCTGCGCGAGGCCGGGGTCAAGGCGGAGTTCGTCTTCTACGAGGGGGCCGGACACGCCTTCTTCAACGACACCAACCGCCTCGGGACCTACGACCCGGACGCCGCCGCCCGCGCCTGGCAGCGGTCGATCGAGTTTCTGCGCGAGAACCTCTGAGCGCCGTCCGGCGTCGGGTGGGCCGCGAGGAGGCAGCCGAATCGAGCGGGCCGAAAATTGTTGGTCTGGATCCGACCACATTGGGCATCATCGGCCTAGCGCCCTACGTCGACACTTCCGAGAGGAGTCCCGTTGTTCGCCAGAGGTCTCATTGGTCTGCTGATCGTCGTCGCGATCGTCCTGTTCCTGCTCAAGGTCGCGGTTGCCGGAGGGATCATCGGGCTGATCGCTCTGATCGTGCTGATCCTGCTTCTGCTCGGTCGCCTGTAGCAGCCGGCGACGGGTCGTCGGACCGCCCGACGACGGTCAGCGTCGTCCCGAAGGCCCACTCGAAGAGTGCCGTCTCGCGCTGCGCGGCCCAGCGCGGGACGGCGAGGTCGTCGTCGTCGGCGATCAGGTGGAGCTCGACGCCGTCGCCGACGACCCGGATGTGCGCCTCCCGGACCGACTGGTCACGCGAGCGCTCGAGATCCTCGGCCAGCCGGAGCAGCACGGCCAGGCGACCAAGGCGGGCCTCGTCGCCGGGCTCCATCACCGGCCCGAGGAAGCCGGGGTCCGGCATCCCCTTGCGGTGGTAGCGGGCAGCCTGGGCGATCACCGCGACCTCGCTCGGCTTGTAGCCGGGCAGCCCGGCGTTGAGGATCAGGTAGCGGGAGTGCTTGTGGTGGTCGTCGTAGTCGACCGACATCCCGACATCGTGGAGGACGCTCGCCGCCCACAGCAGCTCCCGCTCGATCGGGTCGCCCGCGTGCAGGCCGGCCGCGGCCAGCTCGTCGAAGAGGCCGAGCGCGAGCTGGGCGACGTGTCGGGTGTGGGGGATGGCGACGTCGTACTGCGCGGCGAGGTTGACCACGCTCGCGTGGCGGACATCCTCGAAGAGGGACGCCGGACCGGCGATGTGCTGCTCGAAGAAGACGCCTTCGCGCAAGCCGGCCTCGGTCACCTCGATCGCGTCGAACCCGCCGACCTCGAGCACGGCTCCGACGACGACCGCCCCGGCGAGGATCAGGTCGCCACGCGCCGACTTGATCCCCGGGACACCCGAGCGGCCGCCGGGCGGGAGAGCGGCGAGCTGGTCGATCAGGTCATCGAGGGCCGCCCGCGTGACGACCATTCCCTGGACGCCGATCGACGGCAGGCCGGCTGCCCGCTGGGCTGCCGTGGCCAGGTTGCGGACGGTCCCGCCGATCCCGACCAGACGGCGGCCGGTCCGGCTCAGCCAGTCGACCCGGTCCAGCGCGCCGGCGACATACGCACGCAGGGCGTCGAGCTCGCGTCGCTTGGCCGGCCTGTCGTCGGGGAGGAAACGCTCGGTCATGCGCACCGCACCGAGCGCGAACGACTCGGAGTCGCTCGCCAGACGGCCGTCGACGCGGACGAGCTGCATCGACCCGCCGCCGAGGTCCAGGACGCAACCGTCGGCGAGCGTGGTCGAGTTGACCGCCGCGAGATAGCCATAACGCGCTTCCTCCTCGCGGGTCAGGACGCGAACCGACAGCGTCCCGTCGAGCTGGGCCGGCCGGAGGAAGTCGCGAGCGTTGTCGGCGTCGCGGATCGCGCTGGTCGCGACCGCCTTGATCTCCTCGCCGGCGAGGCCGTTGGCGTGGCAGAACTGGGCGAACACGTGGACCGTCGCCAGGGCCCGGCGGATCGGCTCCTGACCGAGCGAGCCGGTCGCCGCAAGTCCCTCGCCGATCCGGACCGGCTCGAAGATCTCGTCGGTCCGCTTCCACCAGCCGTCACCGGCCGTGAAGACGACGAGACGGAAGGTGTTCGACCCGAGGTCGATCACCGCGAGGCGCTCGGGCATGGCCTAAGGATCGCGCAAACGGTCCTCCTCGCGGCGGGTGATCGCCACGCGGTCAGATCGCGAGCGCGATCGGGGGGTCAGGCGTCGCGGCGGGTGATCGCCACGCAGGCGATCGCCAGGGCGACCGCGGCGTAGATGCAGAAGACGCCGAACCCCGACCACGGGCCGAGGTCGCCGGATCCGGTGTGGACGGTGAAGACGTCGCGACCGGCGTTGAACGGCAGGTACGGGTCGATCGTGTTCTGCTGCGACGGGCTGAGCACGGCAGCCGAGAAGATCGGGAGGACGAAGAGCAGGCCGAACAGAGCGGAGATCGCTCCGGCGCTGGCCCGGATGATCGCGCCGAGGCCGAGACCGAGCAGGCCGAGTACGGCGAGGTACAGGCCGGCTCCGGCGACGGCGCGCAGGACCCCGGGGTCCGAGATCGAGGATTGGAGGTGAGCGCCGGCGAACGCCGCCGGGTGCTGGCCGGCGAGGATCGCCTGGGAGAGGAAGAACGCGGCAAAGCTCGCAACCAGGCCGACGATGAGTGCGGTCACGGCAAACACGACGCCCTTCGCGGCCAGCAGCATCTTGCGCTGGGGCACGGCGCTGAGTGTCGCGCGAATCATCCCGGTCCCGTACTCGCTGGTGATCACCAGCACGCCGAGCACGCCGATCGCGATCTGTGCCAGGTTGACCCCGCCGAGGCTGAGCCGGGCGCCGTTGAACGTCGCGCGGTCGTCGAGGTGGAGGTGCCCGGGCACGACGACGGCCGTGATCGCCGCCAGGCCGATCGTCAGCACCAGCGCGACGAGCAACGTCCAGTACGTCGAGCGAACCGACCGCAGCTTGGTGAACTCCGAGCGCAGGACGTTCGAGAACTCCGCCGCCGGCCCGTAGGCCGCTTGGGGTGCGTTCGTGGCTTCCATTTCAGACCTCAGCTCTCCGCCGGGACGAGGGCCGCGTCCGCGGCTCCCTCGCCGGTGCGGAAGTCGATGGAGTCCCGGGTGAGCTCCATGAATGTGTCCTCGAGCGACGCCGTGTGCGCCGAGAGCTCGTGCAGCGTCAGCCCGTTCGCGGCGGCGAGATCACCAATCGCCGCGAGGCCGGCGCCGGTCACGCTGAGCGCTCCGTCGGGATCTCGGACGGCGGTCAGGCCCTTGGCCTTGAGCAGCCGGGCGAGCCGGTCGGCCGCCGGTGAGCGGACGCGGACGAAGTTGCCGGTCCCGCCCTTGAGGAACTCCTCGACGGTGGTCTCGGCGATCAGGCGGCCGCGCCCGATGATTATGAGCCGGTCGGCGGTGATCGACATCTCGCTCATCAGGTGGCTCGAGACGAACACCGTGCGGCCCTGGCCGGCCAGCTTCTTGAGCAGGTTGCGGATCCACTGGACGCCCTCGGGGTCGAGGCCGTTGACCGGTTCGTCGAACATCAGGACCTTCGGATCGCCGAGCAGGGCGGCCGCGATGCCCAGCCGCTGTCCCATGCCGAGGGAGAACCCCCCGGAGCGCTTGCGGGCAACCTGACGCAGGCCGACGGTGTCGAGTACCTCGTCGACCCTGGCCCGCCGGATCCCGTTGCTCTGAGCGAGGCAGAGCAGATGGTTGTAGGCGCTGCGCCCGTCGTGGATCGCCTTCGCCTCGAGCAGGGCGCCGACCTCCAGCAGCGGCCGGCGGTATTCGACATACGGCCTGCCGTTGACCGTCACCGACCCGGCCGTAGGGGCGTCGAGGCCGAGGACCATGCGCATCGTCGTCGACTTGCCGGCCCCGTTCGGCCCGAGGAATCCCGTCACCTGACCGGCCGGAACCGTGAAGGAGAGGTCATCGACGGCGAGTGTGTCGCCGTAGCGTTTGGTCAGACCGAAGGCTTCGATCATCTGCGGACTTCCTGTGCTCGGTGACGTTGGGTGCGCAACGAGAGAGTAGGCAGCGATCCTGATGATTTCCTGAAGACCCCGCGGCGCTACGCTCGCAGGCGGTGCCGACCGAACACAGATTGACCCCGTCCGGTCCTCGCAGGCGCACGACCGGGGTGGCCTCACGGGCGAGGATCCGGGCCCGCCGGGCTGGCCTCCTAGGGGGCCTCGGGGTGCTTGGGATCGTCGTCTGCGTGATGATCTTCGTCCTCGCGCGTGGGGGCGGGCAACCGCCCCGGCTGCTGGCCGGGGGAGGTGGCGCTGGGGGAACGTATGACCCGCTGGCCTACGACCCGGCCCGCAGCAGCGACTTCGAGGCGGCCGCGGCGTCGGGTGAGAGTCACCTGATCTACGCCAAGAGCCCCGGGGGTGCGAGCGCGGCCGCCGCGCGGACCGAGCGCTACGGCCCGCTGGCGGCGAGGGCGGCCGTCGGCGGCGCGGTCGATTCGTCGACGCTCGAGGCGATCGTGATGCTCGAGAGCGCCGGGCGACCGGACGTGATCGCCGGCGCCGACCCGAGCGCCGCGGCCGGGCTGACCCAGATCGTCGCTGCGACGGCGACGCAACTGCTCGGAATGCACGTCGACCTTCCGGCCAGCCGGCGTCTCGGCCGGCAGATCGAGACGGCGCTCGCGCGGGGACAGACGGCCCGTGTGGGTCGTCTCCAGGCTGAGCGCAGGCGGGTCGACGAGCGCTTCGATCCGGCGCTGGCGCTCGCGGCGACCGAGCGCTACCTGAAGATCGCGGAGGGGATCTTCGGCCGCGAGGATCTCGCGATCGAGTCCTACCACATGGGAATCGGCAACCTCAAGACCGCGCTGCGGCGCTTCACGGCGACCAGCGGATCGGGAGACGGGGTCGCGGCGCTGGTGCGGCGCGACGATCTGAGCTACGCGAGGCTCTACTTCGACTCGACGCCGCTCGACCACGCCTCGACGTACGCGTGGCTGGCGGGCCTGGGCGACGACTCGTCGACCTACCTCTGGCGGATCGGGGCGGCCGCCGGGGTGCTCGCCCTGCATCGGAGCGACCCGGCCGGGCTTGCGGCGACGGCGAAGCTCCAGACCGGTGCGGCCTCGGCCGAACTCGTGCTGCGCGGGCCGGGGACGCCGACCTTCGCCACCGCAGAAGCCGTGACGCGGGCGGCGAGCAGTGGCGCGCTGGTCGCCCTGCCGACCGGTCCGCAGGCCGCGAGCCTCGGCCTCGGCCCGAACGCCGGCGCGGGGGCGAACGCCGACGCGGGGGCGAATACCGGCGCGGGCGCGGGCGCGAACGCCGGCGCGGGCGCGAACGCCGGCGGTCCGCGCGTCCTGCGGCCGGACGCGCTGGCAGCGCTGCTCTACATGGCGGCCGCGGTGCGGGCGATCGCCGGGCCGGGCGGCGCCCAGCCGCTGGACGTGACCGCGACGACGACGCCGTCCGTCACGCTGCGGTCGACCGCGCGGGCAGGCCGCGGCCTGGCGGAGACAGACCCCCTGGACGCGAGCGGATACGCCTTCGACATCGCGCGGAGCTACGGGACCCCGGGCGAGGCCCAGGCCTTCCAGTTCGTGCTCGATCGCCTCAGTGCGCTGGACATGATCGCGTGGAATCGAGAGGGTCAGATCATCCACGTCGTGGTCGGGCCCGCGGCCGGCAGGCTGAGCGGTCTGCTCAAGCGCCTCCTGCCGGCCGCGTCAGCCGCTCAGCGGTGAAGGCGGAGGGGCGAGCGTCAGCGGTGAAGGCGGATCACGAGGTGCGCCTGCCCGGCCTTGAGGCCGTCCTGCGCCAGGTTGGCGACGCGGGCGGTCGCGGTCGAGACGCGGCCGCGGTAGCGATTCGGCAGGCGGATCGTCGCGCTCCAGCGACCGTTCGAGACTGCGGCCGCCTTGCGGACGTGGACCGTCCGACCCCGGTAGGTCTCGTCGAGCTCGGCCTCGACCCGGCCGGTGTAGGTCGGCGCGATCGCGCCGCTCAGGGTCAGCCGAGTTGCGCTCAGCGCGTGCGACGTGATGCGCAGACCGGCGGCGACCGGCGGCGGAGGTCCGGCGGGCGGGCAGGGGTAGTCGGCGTCGAGGCCGCCGGCCGAGTACTGGGCGAGTGTGACCGGGCCGCCTGAGAACGACTTCGCGCAGCTGGCCTCGGCTTGGGCGAGCGAGCCGACACCGGCGACCCAGTCGGGGGCGCCGGCCGAGAACTGCTGGGGGCTCGTCTGGGCGCTCAGGCCGGTGATCGCCTGCCATTGGAGCGGCGTCGAATAGAAGCCGATCGGCCCACCGGCTCCGGACGCCCGCAGGCCACCGACGAAGCCCTGGATCGTGGCGACGTTGAGGGCCGACCAGCTCGCCGCCTTGGAAGGCGTCGCCCAGCTCGCGAGGGTCTCGATGTCGAGCCACCAGGCCGCCGTGTTGGGCCCGGGGACCGCGAGGGCGCCGGCGGCGGCGACGGCGGCCGCGCCGGCGGCCGCGAGCTGGTAGTCGTAGACGGCCCGCTCGACTCCGAAGAGGTAGCCGCACGCCGTGCTCCAGCTACCGTCGCACGATCCGTAGGGCGTCGTCAGCGAAGCCGTGCCGTTAGCCGGCGACGGCCAGTCGGCCACGCCGTTGCCGGGGTCGGCGGCGTTGACGTAGAGCGAGGCCGGCGGCTGACCCGGCAGGCCGGGTGAGGCGGCCGCCCAGGCCAGCTCGGCCGGCAGGCAGGGGTTCGGGTTGTTGGCGAGGCCGCCGTTGACGCCGACGATGCCGAACGACTGGCCGGCGGGGTACGGCTTGCCGCAGAGCGGGAAGGAGACGTCGTAGCCGGCCGGCGCGACGCTCTGGGCCGAGGCCGCGCCGGGCGCCGTGAGGAGCCCGAGGAGGGCAGCAGCGAGCAGTCCCAGCGGGCTCGGGCGTGCGTCGGTCAGGCGCGGTACGCGGGTGCGGCGGGCCACGGCGATGAGTCGGGTCACGCGCTAGAGGCGGTCGAGCAGCTCGCGCTTCTTGGCGTCGTGCTCGACTTGGTCGAGGACGCCTGCGACGAGCAGCTCGTGAAGTTGGAAGAGGGCCTCGGCGACGTGCTTCGGCGAGTTGAGGGAGTAGTCGGCACCGGGCTCGTTGGGTGGAGCGGCGAGTGGGAGGATCCGGTCGGTCGGGTAGGAAGTGTGGCCGTCGAGCCGGTCTTCGGCGGCAGCCGGCTTGGCGGCGGCGCCGTTCGCGGCCTCAGCGGCGCCGTGCGCGGTGGCGGCGGCGCGATTCGCGGTGTCGGCGGCGCCGTGCGCAGGGTCGGCGGCGGCGGCGGTCGCATTGGCGTCGGCCGGCGGCTTGTCCTGGCCGGCGCGGATCACGAGGTCGCGCAAGCGGAAGGGAAGCTCGCTCAGCTTGGCCGTGTCGAGCTCGCGGGCCGCGGCGAGGGCGTCGTCCTTGATCACCCGGAGCTCGGGCATCAGGGGGCGCAGCCGATCCTCGGCGAGCGTCTCGATCTCCTGGATCTGGACGAGGGCCTCGGCGGCGGCCTTGTTGCTGCGGATGATCGTCCGGAGCGTTCCGGCGAGGTCCTTCAGTGGTGTCTCGGGACGTTGGGGCATAGGTGAAGTGTGGCGGGTCGCGGTCAAGCGGGCCTCAATCGACCGAGGCCGGCTACGTTCAGACTAGCCTGGGAGCAGTCGAAGGCTGAGCGGACGGTCATCTCGAGGCGGAGGAGCGACGAATGGGACAGGCGAAGCTGGTCGGGATCAACCACGTCGCCCTCGAGGTCGGTGACATCGATCAGGCGCTGGAGTTCTACGGCCGGGTCCTATCCTTCGAGCTGCGCGGGCGGGTCGGCTCGCGGATGGCGTTCATCGACGCCGGCGACCAGTTCATCGCCCTCTCGGCCGGCCGCACCCAGCCTTCCGACGACGCCCGCCACTTCGGCCTCGTCGTCGACGACGCCGACGCCGTCAGGACGTCCCTCGCGCAGGCCGGAGTCGAGATCCTCCCCGGCAGCGGCCTGGACTTCCGCGATCCCTGGGGCAACCGCCTCCAGGTCGTCCAGTACGACGAGATCCAGTTCATCAAGGCGCCCGCCGTCCTCGCGGCGATCGGCCTCGACGGCCTCGGCAAGACCGACGACGCGCTCGCCCAGCTGCGGGCGAAGGGCATCGACCCCGCGAGCTGATCGGGGCCGACGCCCGGGGCGACGATCGCCTGCTGCGGTCAACCTCCGGCTCGAGATCCGGCGAGCTGTGGCGCTACGTGTCGTTCGGTGAAATTCCGGTGTCGTCTCAGACCTAGCCGCAGCCGGTGTTGTTGCCGCAGCTTCCGCACGTGTAGCAGGAGCCGGTGCGCTGCATCATGCCGCCGCACTGGCCGCACGCCGGCCCGAGGTCGAAGCCCCGCAGGCGCGCCGGGACGACCGGCGGTTGGTCGGTCAGCGCCGCGGTCGCCGGCTGGATCCGGCCGCCGGCGGCCTGCGGGCCGCTCTTCGCGCGGGCCTTGCCGCCCCCGTTGCCGTGGGTTCCGTGCCCGTTCCCGTGGCCGTTGCTCCCGCCGCTGGCCTGAGCCGCGTCATCTGCGTCGGGCTGGTCGGCCGGGCCGGCGGTGTCTGAGACCCGCGAGGACTGCGCGGCCTCCTCGGCCGCCTTGCGAGCCCGGACGGTCGGCGTGAGGATGCCGAACTCCTCCTGCTGGTCGGCGTCCAGCCACCTGGATGCAAGCCACCGCATGATGTAGTCGGGCATCGACTTGGCGAACGGGATCTCCGGGTTCTGGGTGATCCCCTCCGGCTCGAAGCGCATGAAGCTGAACTTCTGGACCAGCGTCTCCAGCGGCACGCCGTACTGGAGGGCGATCGAGATCGCCGTCGCGAACGAGTTCATCATCCCTCGCAGCGTCGACCCCTCCTTGCCGATGTCGGTCAGGAAGATCTCGCCGATCGTCCCATCCTCGTACATCCCCGCCGTGATGTAGCCCTCGTGGCCGCCGATCGAGAACTTGTGCGTGATCGACTGGCGCTCCTGGGGCATCCGCCGCCGCTTCGGCCCGGCCTTCGCCAGCGCCTCGGCGATCGCGGCATCGACATCGACCGGCTCCTCCACCGGCCGGCCCTCCTGCGCGTCGGTCCGCAGCGCCTGCGCCGTCTTGGACCCGTCGCGGTAGATCGCCAGCGCCTTGACGCCGAGCTCCCACGCCCGCGTGAAGGCGTCCGCGATGTCCTCGACGCTCGCCGTCTGCGGGAGGTTCACCGTCTTGGAGATCGCCCCGCTCAAGAACGGCTGGACCGCTCCCATCATCTCGATGTGGCCCATGTGCGAGATCGCCCGCTCACCCACCGCCACGTCGAACACCGGCAGGTGCTCCCCGGCCAGACCCGGCGCCCCGACGATCGTCGCGTGCTCGTCGATGTGGCGCTCGATCAGCTCGATCTGCTCGTCGGAGTAGCCGAGCGTCGCCAGCGCCAGCGGGACCGTCCGGTTGACGATCGTCATCTGGCCGCCGCCGACCAGCTCCTTGAACTTGACCAGCGAGAAGTCCGGCTCGACCCCCGTCGTGTCGCAGTCCATCAGGAACGAGATCGTCCCCGTCGGCGCGAGCACGCTGGCCTGCGCGTTCCGATAGCCGAACCGCTCGCCCAGCTCGAGTGCCTCGTCCCACGACCGCCGCGCCGCCGCCAGCAGGTTCTCGTCGACCTGCTCGGCCGCCGCGATCTCGTACGCCGCGTCCCGGTGCATCCCGATCACCCCGAGGTGGGCATCCCGGTTGAGCTCGAAGTGCTCGTACGGACCCAGCGCCCCCGCGATCCGCGCCGACTGCGCGTACGCCCGGCCGGTCATCAGCGCAGTGATCGCCGCCGCCGCCGCCCGTCCGTTCTCAGAGTCGTAGGGCATCCCGTTCGACATCAGGTACGCCCCGAGGTTCGCGTATCCCAGGCCGAGCTGGCGGAAGGCCCGCGCGTTGACGCCGATCTCCTCGGTCGGGTAGCTCGACGGCCCGACGACGATCTCCTGCGCCAGCAGGATCACGTCGACGACGTGCTCGAAGGCCCCGACGTCGAAGCTCCCGTCCGCCAGGCGGAACTTCATCAGGTTCAACGACGCCAGGTTGCACGCCGAGTTGTCCACATGCATATACTCGGAGCAAGGATTAGAAGCGTTGATCCGTCCGCTCTTGGGCGACGTGTGCCAACGGTTGATCGTCGTGTCGTACTGGACGCCGGGATCCGCGCACCGGTGGGCCGCCTCGGCCAGCTCGCGCATCAGGTCCCGCGCCCGCAGCGGCTCGCCGATCGGCTGGCCGGTCACCCGGCTCGTCAGGCGCCACTCGCCGTCCTGCGCCACCGCCCGCATGAACTCGTCGGTCACACGGACCGAGTTGTTCGCGTTCTGGTACTGGATCGACTGGAACCCGTCGCCGTCGATCGACATGTCGAAGCCCGCATCCCGCAACGCCTGGGCCTTGTCCTCCTCCTTGGCCTTGCACGAGATGAACTCCCGGATGTCCGGGTGGTCGATGTTCAGCACGACCATCTTCGCCGCCCGCCGCGTCTTGCCGCCCGACTTGATCGTCCCCGCCCAGGCGTCGGCTCCCCGCATGAACGACACCGGCCCCGAAGCCGTGCCGCCCTTGCTCAGCGGCTCCATCGACCCGCGCACGTTCGACAGGTTGACGCCCGACCCCGAACCCCCCCGGAAGATCATCCCCTCCTTGGTGTTCCAGTCGAGGATCGATTCGATCGTGTCGTCGACCGAGAGGATGAAGCAGGCCGAGCACTGCGGGTTCTCCTCGAAGCCGACGTTGAACCAGACCGGCGAGTTGAAGGCCGCCAGCTGGTGCAGCAGGACGAACGTCAGCTCGTCCTCGAACGCCGCGGCCGACTCCTCGCTGGCGAAGTACGCCCGCGCCCGGCCCCAGGCCGAGATCGTCCCCGCGACCCGGCCGATCATCTGCCTGACCGAACGCTCCCGCTCGGGCGAGGTCAGCTGGCCCCGGAAGTACTTCTGCGCGACGATGTTCGTCGCGTTCTGCGACCACGTCTTCGGAAACTCGACATCGCACTGCTCGAACGCGACGTGCCCACCGTGGCCGATCCGCGCGTCCCGCCGCTCCCACTCGACCGTCTCGTAGGGATCCGCCCCGGCGCTCGTGAAACGACGCGAGATCGTGATCGCCTCGCCGGGGGTGGCGGACTCGAATGGCGTGGACTGCGGCGTGGCTTCCATCGACCTGCTCCTCTGACTTGCTTACCGAAAGCGGGGCGACGATGGTTGCGAACCGATCGGACGGACCCGCGCCGGCGACAGCTCGCCCGACCGGTATTTCCGGCCAAACGGCCGGTGCCACAAAGGGCTGTGAGCGTCTGGTTCTGCCGCTTTACGTAGCCGAATTCTACCACGTTGCGGGCTCCCGATCACGGCCTCCCGGCGGCTTTCGCCGGCCTTTTTGCGGACCTCCGAGGCGGTCCTCGGCGGCGCTGCTAGCGCCCGAGCCGGATCCAATCGGCGAACTCCCGCAGGGCGCCGCCGGCCCGCAGCCGGACCTCGCCCAGCGCGTGGGTCGCGGGCCCCGCCCAGGCCGGCTCCCGGCCACGCACGACCGACACCGTCCACCAGACGGCCGCCAGCGCCAGGCAGCCCAGGAGGACCGCCATCGCGATCAGCGCCACCCGCCCCGTCGTCCCCGATCCCGACGGCGCGGCGGACGCGGCCGCCGCGATCACCGACGAGCCCGCGTCCGACGAGCGCGTCGGCGTCGGAGTGACGCCCGCCGGACTCGGCGGCGCCGGCCCCTGCGGCGTCGCCGCGACGCCGGCCGGCGTCGGCGCCGCCGCCGTCGCCGCGTTGCCCTTCCCCCCGCAGACCCCCCGCGCCCTCGCCTGCAGCGCTGCCTGCAGCGCGGCCGGGAAGTCCGGCGCGTACTGCTGGATGTCCGGCGGCACCTGGCTCGCCGCGCTCTGGAGCTCGGCCGCCGAGTACTTGCACGACGAGATCGTCCCCGACTGCTTGTAGGCGTCGAACAAGGTCTTGAAGGCCGACGCGGCCGATGCCGGCGCAGCCATCACCAGGCCGCTCACGAGGACGGCGACCCAGCACTTCAGAAGACCTCTAATCGTGCCCATCTGCCGGTGAATGCTAGATGATGGGCCCGTGCTGCTCGCCCGCTCCGCACCTCCCGCCCCGCTCGCCGACGCCGGCCCGGCACCCGGGCCGAGCGTGGCCGGCCGACGGCTGCTCGTCGGCCTGATCCTCGCCTGCGCCTACGCCGCCTTCGCCCAGGGTGCGACCGCCCTCCCCCAGGAGACCCGCCTCCAAGTCCTCGTCGCCGGCCTGACGCTCGCCGGCCTGATCGTCTGGCTCGGCACCGACGCCTCCCGGCCGCTCGCGTCCCGCACCGCCGTGATCGGCATCGGCCTGCTCGGCGCCTTCGCCGCCTGGTGCGGCCTCTCCCTGATCTGGAGCGTCTCCCCCGCCGATACATGGATCGAGCTCAACCGCAGCGTCGACTACGCCCTCGTCGCCGCGACGGCCCTCGCCGCCGCCTCGCGGGTCGCCGCGCCGGCCGAGCTCGCCGCCCGCGGCCTGCTCGCCGTCGTGCTCGCCGCCGCCCTCTACGCGCTCGGCGGCAAGGTCATCCCCTGGGCCCACATCACCGGCCTCTTCGACCTCAACCAGACGGTGATCTTCTCCCGCCTGCGGGCCCCGCTCGGCTACTGGAACGCCCTCGGCCTGCTCTGCGTGATCGGCGTGCCGCTCGCGATCCGCCTCACCACCGACGTGACCCGCACTCCCAACGCCCGCGTCCGCTCGCTCGTCGCCCTCGCCGTCCTGCTGACCGTGCTCGGGATGACCTACTCGCGCGGCGGCCTGCTCGCCCTGCTCGCCGCCCTCGCCGCCACCACGCTGCTCGGCGGCCCCCGCCTGCGCGGCCTGCTCGCCTTCGCCCTCGCCGCGCTCGCCGCCGTCCTCCCGCTCGCCTTCGCCTTCAGCCGTCCGGCCCTGACCCACGACAACGTCCCCGTCTCCGACCGCGTCGGTCCCGGCCTCGAGCTCGGCCTGCTGATCGTCGGCTGCCTGCTCGCCCTCGCCTACCTCGGCCGGCGCCTGATCGCCACCGAAGCCCACGTCCCCGAGGATCCCGACCGCACCGCCCGGATCTGGCGCGGCCTGCGCCGGGCGGCGCTCGCCGCGCTCGCCCTCCTCCTCCTCGGCCTGCTCGTCTCCTCGCGCGGCCTCTTCGGCCAGATCTCCCACCAGGTCGACCTCTTCACCCAGGCCAAGGCCGTCCCCGTGTCGGACCCCGCCCGCCTGCTGTCGACGAACTCCGGCAACCGCTGGGTCTGGTGGAAGGAGGCCGCCGGCGCCTTCTCGGCTCGTCCGCTCGGCGGCTGGGGCGCCGGCAGCTTCCCGATCACCCATCTGCTCTACCGCCAGCCGCCCCCCCTCTCGGTCCGCCAGCCGCACAACGTCCCCCTCCAGCTGCTCGCCGAGACCGGCCTGATCGGCGCCCTGCTCGCGCTCGGCGCGATCGGCGCCCTGATCACCGCCGCGCTGCGCCGGCTACGCCAGATCCCCGCCGGCCGCGAGCAGGCCTTGACCGGAGCCTGCCTCGCCGCCGCGATCGCCTGGCTCGTCCACGGGATCGTCGACTGGGACTGGGACATCCCCGGCGTGACGCTCCCCGCCCTCGTCCTGCTCGCAGTCGCCGCCTCCCACGCCACCTCGTCCCCCCGCCGGCCGCGCGCGCTCCCCCGTCCCCCCACCCGGCGCTCGCCGATCCTCGGCCGACTCGCCCTCGCCGCCCTCACGCTCGGCCTCGCCGCCGTCTCGGCCTCGGCGATCCTCCCCGCCCTCTCCCAGTCCAAGGCGACCGACGCCCTGACCCAGGCCGCCGCCGCGACGACCCCCGCCGCGCTCCAGCACGCCGCCGCCACGGCCGACCTCGCCGCCCGCCTGAACCCGCTCGACAGCGCACCGCTGATCGACGCGGCGATCATCGCCGACCGCCGCGGCCTGCCGATCGTCGAGCGCTCCTACCTCCTGCGCGCCGTCCACCGCTCGCCCTACGACGCCGCCCCGTGGATCCGCCTGGCCTACGTCGCCACCGAGCTCGGCGACCGCCCCGGCCTGCTCGCGGCCTCCGCGCGCGCCCTCACGCTCGACCCGATCGGCACCCCGTCGCTCGGTCTCGCGATCACCAGCGAGGCCTTCATCGCCCTCCCCCAGGACTCCTCCACCGCGACCGGGACGCCGCTCGCCCCCTGAGCGGGCCCCGCCGATCGGTTCGGCCCCAGACGATTGCCGTTGGACCCAGGTTCGGTCCACGACCGTCGCCCCCCGCCCGAGAACCAGACGCCCGCTGCCCGCCGGCCCGCCGCACCGACCTGCGAGCGGCCACACTCAATCCCGGCAGATCACCGCGCGCTCGCAGGTATCAGGTCGCTCACCGCGGCCAGCGCCAGCTCGAGCACCCGCTCGGCCGGCTGCGTCGCGTCGATCACCCGCACGCGCACGCGTTCGGCCCGCGCGAGCGCGTCGTAGCCGGCCGCGATCCGCCCGAAGAACTCCTCGTCCTCGAGCTCGAGGCGGTCCGGAGCCTCCCCCCGGCCCGTCGCACGCTCCCGCCCGAGCGCCGGATCGACCCGCAGGAGGAGCGTCCGGTCGGCTTCGAGGCCGACCGTCGCGAACAGGTTGATCGCCCGCACCGCCTCGATTCCCAGCGCCCGGCCGGCCCCCTGGTAGGCCAGCGACGAGTCGACGAACCGGTCGAGCAGGACCCAGGTTCCCGCCTCCAGCAGCGGCACCAGCCGCTCGGCCACCAGCTGGGCCCGAGAAGCCGCGTAGAGCAGCGCCTCCGCACGGTCGCACAGCTCGAGACCGGGGTCCTTGACCAGCTCGCGGATCCGCTCCGAGGCAACCACCCCGCCCGGCTCGCGCAGCAGCTCGACCTCGCCCACCCGCGCCCGGAGCGCCTCGACCAGGTGGGTCGCAAGCGTCGTCTTGCCAGACCCGTCGATTCCCTCGATCGTCACCAGGCGGCCTCTCGGCATCGGCCGGACGGTAGCCCATAAGCTGGGTCGGACTGTGGCCAGCTCGACGGATCTACCCGGCCTCGACCACCACCCCCACGCCCGGGCCGTCCTCCGCGGAGCCCTCCCGCCCGACGGATTCGCCTCCCACGCCTACCTCTTTCGCGGACCCGCCGGCACCGGCAAGCGGACCGTCGCGCGGGCCTTCGCCGCCGCCCTGCTCGCCGACGGGTCGACCGACCCGGCCGGCGCGGCCGAACGCGTGATGCGCGGCTGCCACCCCGACCTCAGCTGGATCGCACCGAGCGGAGCCGCCGAGATGCTCGTCTCAGACATCGACGAACCCGTCGTCCTCGCCGCCGGCCGCACGCCCTTCGAGGCGAACCGGCGGGTCTTCGTGATCGAGCAGGCCGAGACGATGAACGACGCGACGGCCAACCGGATGCTCAAGACGCTCGAGGAGCCCCCCGCCTACGCCCACCTGATCCTCCTCACCGACCGGCCCGGCGAGCTCTTGGCGACGATCAGCTCCCGCTGTCAGGACGTCCGCTTCGACGCCCTCCCCGAAGCCGAGCTGGCCGCCCGGCTCGAGCGTGACGGCGCCAGTCCCCAGACGGCGCTCGCCTGCGCCCGGCTCTCACTCGGCGACGGCCACCAGGCCGCGACGCTCGCAGCGCCCGACGGCCAGCTGCTGCGGCGGGCGGCCGAGAAGCTCGCCGGATCGGCGCTGGCCGGCCAGCTCGAGCACCGACCGTGGACGGCGCTGCTCGACCTCTGCAAGGCCACCGCCGACCAGGTTGCAGCGGCCCTCTCGGACGCCGGCGCAGCCGAGCTCGAGTTGACCGGACGGACAGAGCGCCGCCGGATCGAGCGCGAGCACTCCGAACGCGCCAAACGTGCCCACCGCCGGGCTCTCGCGGCGACCCTCGACCTCGGTCTCGCCGTCGCCGGTCTCTGGTACCGCGACCTCTACGTCACCCGCGAAGGCGCTCCCGACCTCGTCCACGCCGTCGACCGCCGGGCCGAGCTCGCCGCCCAGGCGACCGGCCACACCCCGGCGACGCTCCGCGCCGCGCTCGAGCAGGTCGACGACACCCGCGCACGGATCGCCCTCAACGTGACCGAGGAGCTCGCCCTCGAGGCGCTCGCCTACCGGATCGCCGCGCTGGCCGCCGACGCGACCCGGTCGATCGGGCCGAGCCGCGGCTCGAGGCCGTAGAGGTCGAACGCCCGGAAGCGGTTGAACCGCCGATGCTCCGGCCCGTGGAAGTCGGCCGACCCCGTGATCAGGAGATCGAGCTCTGACGCCCGCTCGTGGAGGACCCGGACCTGGTGGCGGGAATGCGTCGTGTAGAACGCCTCGACCCCGTCGATCCCCTCCCCCGCGAACCGCTCCAGCCGCCGCAGGACCTCGTCCGGGGCCGGGATGTCCCAGAACGGGTGGGCCCAGATCGCGACGCCCCCGGCTTCGTGGATCATCTCGATCGCCTCGGTCATCGTCGGCCGGCTGCGTCCGGTGTACCCCGGCCGCCCGGGAACCAGGTACGCCTCGAGGAACGCCGACTGCTCGGTCCGCCCCTCCTGCTCCAGGCGCCACCGGTTGCCCGGATGCCCGACGACCGCGGCCGCCAGGTGAGGCCGCCCGAGCGACACGCCGTTCTCCGCGTGGCGCTCGAGCTCGTCGTGGTCGAGCTGGAAGCCGAGATCCTCGAGCTTGCCGACCATCCGTCCCGCCCGTGCCGTCCGATCGGCCCGCGACTCCGCCAGGCCGGCCACCAGACCCGCGTCGTTGTGATCGACCTGGTATCCAAGGATGTGGAGATCCTCGTTCCCGTCGAGCGCCGAGATCTCCGTCGCCGGGACCAGACGGACGTCGTGCTCGGCCGCCGCCGCAAAGGCCTCCGGCAGGCCCGACACCGTGTCATGGTCGGTCAGGGCCAGCAGGCGCACCCCAGCCGCCGCCGCCCGCCGGACCACACCCGCAGGTTCAAGCGCGCCGTCCGAGCACGTCGAGTGGGCCTGAAGATCGAAGTCCGGGCTGCTGATCACCGTCGGCCCAGCGTAGCGCGACGCTCGGAGCCCAACCCTTAGCCAACTCTTAGACGCACGTTAGCCACCCCAGAAGCCGCCGCCGTACAACTTGCGCCATGCACCCCGACCCGTCCCCCGACCCACCTCCCAACCCCTCCCGCAACCCGCCTCGCAACCCGCCTCGCGAGCTCGTCCGCCTGCCGGCCGAGCGACCCTCCCGACAGCGGCTCCCCAAGGCCCTCTCGCTTCCCCGGCGGGCCCCCGTCCGGTCGACCGGTGGCCGCACCGTCGTCGCCGTGCTCGGCTCGGTCGCAGCCCTCGGCGGTTCGGCCGCCAGCGCCAGCGCGGCCGGCGCCGCCGCGAGCATCCCGTCCCGCTCGGGCCAGCACGCCCCCCGCGCGACCCGCCGCGCCGATCCGGCCCCACCCGGCGAGCTGGCCCTGCTCGGGCTGGTCTTCACCGCACTGACGGCCGCCGCCCCCGCGATCGCCGGGCCCCTGCTCGGCCGAGGCGTCGCCGCCGGGGATATCACGCAGGCCGAGGCCGACGCCTTCCTCGCCCGTCTGGTCTCCGCCAGCGAGGACGGGAGCAGCCGGGGCGCGGCCGGCGGCGAGGGGAGCAGCCCGGAGGCGAGCAGCCGGGAGAGCGCCGCCGCCTATGACGGGCTCGCCGAGCCGACGCCTGCCGCCGTCACCCTCTTTCGCACGATCTTCGACGCGATCCGCCGCCAGCTCCCGGTGATCGCCAGGCCGCTCGTCGCCGAAGCCGTCAGCGCCGCGACGGTCACCGAGGCCCAGGGGCGACGGATCGAGGAGCGGCTGGTCGTGCGGGCGCACCTGCGGCCGCCCGCCGCGCTCGCCAGCGGCGGCGGGCACGTCGAGCCGCTCTTCACCGGGCGCCTGCCCTGAGTCGGCCGGCCGCCGGACACGAGCCCGGTTGCGGCTGACCCGGGCTTCGAGGAGCCGTCGGCCGAGCCCGAGGAGACGGTCGGATCGGACGCCCGGGCGTCCGCGGCGTTGCGTTAATCCGGTCGCAAGGAGTGGCGCGTACCCTGGTGATATGTCCTCCTTGACGTCACTCTTCAAGCTCAGCAGCAAGATGGTCGAACCGGACCGGGCACTCCCCGGGCGCGAGCAGGCGATGCCCGTCGCGTCTCGCCACGCCGTGCTCGGTCACCCGCTGGCCCCGCCCTTCCCCGAGGGTCTCGAGCAGGCCGTCTTCGGCCTCGGGTGCTTCTGGGGCGCCGAGCGCCTCTTCTGGAGCGCGCCGGGCGTCTACACGACTGCGGTCGGGTACGCCGGCGGGTACACGCGCAACCCGACCTACGCACAGGTCTGCAGCGGGTCGACCGGCCATACCGAGGCCGTTCTCGTCGTCTTCGACCCGAAGCTGACCTCCTACGAGGAGCTGCTGCGCCTGTTCTGGGAGGGCCACAACCCGACCCAGGGAATGCGCCAGGGCAACGACCACGGCACCCAGTACCGGTCGGCGATCTACTGGCGCGACGAGACGCAGCGGGCGGCTGCCGAGCACTCGCGCGACGTCTACGCGGCGACGCTCGCCGAGCACGGTCACGGTCAGATCTCGACGGAGATCGCCGAGGCCGGGCCGTTCTACTACGCCGAGGACGACCACCAGCAGTACCTGCACAAGAACCCCCGCGGCTACTGCGGCCTCGGCGGGACCGGCGTCACCTGTCCGATCGGGGTCGGCGCCACAGACGGCTGACGGGCGCGGTGGGCAGCGAGACGAGGATGACGGGCTGCTCGGTGAGGTCGAGCTCGCCTTCGGGAGCGGACGTGGGCGGCGCCGGCCTGGTCGGCCGGGTCGCGGGCGCCGGCGGCGGGCTGGGCGGACGGGCGAGCGGGAGGGCGCTGCCGAGCAGGCGGGCGAAGGCGCGGGCGCCCGCGTAGGTGAGGTGGAGGCGATCGGGCTGGAACCACGCGGCGTGCCCGGCGCTGTAGGTGACCCAGTCGAGGACGTGGATCTGCCCGGGGTGGACGCGAGCCTCCGCCCGGACGGTCGCCGCGCCGGGACCCGGCCGACCGCCGGCCTGGAGCGGGGTGACGAGGACGAGTTGGCGGGAGTGGCCGAGGACGGCGAGCAGCTGGCGGACGTAGGCGTCGGTCACCGGCCCGTTGGCGCCGAGGGCGACCACGACGAGGTGGGGAAGCGCGTGGGCGTGGCGCAGGCGGCCGAGCAGGGCGATCGCCTCGGGGAACTGGCGACAGCCGCGGGCGTTGGCGTCGAAGCCCTCGGCGGCGAGGCTGGGGAGCGCGAAGATCGAGGTCGAGTCGCCGAGCGCGAGGGGCGGGAGGTAGGTCCGGTGGCGGTCCGGCGGCCGGGCCGACTGGACGCCGCCGCAGGCAGCCCGGGCGGCCGGGGCGAGCGCGAGGGCGAACGCGAGGGCGAGGGCGAGCGCGAGGGCGCGCGCGAGCACGAGGGCAGGCGCGAGGGCGAGGGAGGGAGGGCGGGCGAGCCGGCTGGGGTGCGCGGGGATGACCGGGCGTATTCTGCACGCATGCGGTGGGCGAGTGCGACAGCCGGCAGCAGACTGGCGGCCGCGCTCTGCGTGGCGGGACTCGTCGGACTCGGCCTCGGGGTAGGTGGAGGTGGGCCCGGGGCCGGGGCGGCGGGCGTGCGCTCCTCGGCCGCGACAGGGCAGCGCTCGCCGAGGGTGAGCGTCGGCGTCTGGCCGTCACCGGCGCGGCTCGGCCACCTGGCGGTCGTCGAGATCGACGAGCGGGGGGCGCAGGCCGGGGACGGCGTCCTCGAGTGCGTGAGCGCGCCGTCGTCTGGCGTCGGCAACCCGCGCTGCGCCGAGGTCGTGCTGGGAGCGGGCGGGCGGGCGTCGACGAGGTTCAGGGCGAGGCGCCGCGGCCGGTGGAGCGTGAGCGTGGTCGCCGGCGGCGAGCGGGTCACGCGGGCGGTGGAGGTCGTTCCGGGGCGGGTGCGGATGCTGGCGACGGGAGACTCGGAGATCCAGGTGCTCGACGGGATGCTGGGTGCGGCGCTCGGGGGCAGGGGGGTCGACGTGAGAGGCGAGGCGCACATCAGCACTGGCATCTCGAAGCCGTTTATGTTCGACTGGGTCAAGCACGCCCGAGCCCAGGCGGCGAGCTTCCACCCGGACATCACGGTGATGTTCGTCGGCGCGAACGACGGCTTCCCGCTGCCGGCGGCGTCGGGGGCGATCTCCTACTGCTGCGGCGAGGCGTGGGTGGCCGCATTCGCAAAGCGGACCGAGTCGATGATGTCGAGCTACGTGAGGGGCGGGGCGGGGCGGGTCTTCTGGTTCACGCTGCCGACGCCCCGCAACCCGGCGGCCCAGCCGGTCTTTCGGGCGATCAACCGGGCGTACGCGATCGCCGCGCGGTCGTTTCGGCGTGGGGTCGAGCTGATCGATCTGGCGGGGGTCTTCACGCCGGGCGGGCGCTACCGGCAGGTGATGTTCTACGGCGGACGGACGGTCGACGTGCGCGAGCCGGACGGCTACCACCTGTCTGTGGGCGGGGATCGGATCGCGGCGAGCATCCTGGTCGGACGGCTGCGGGCCGACGGGCTGGTCGAATGAGGCTCGAGGCCGGGTGGGGCGAGGCCCGGTGGGGCGAGGCCGTGTCGGGGGAGGCGGGCGGTAGACTGGCGGAGCGTCCGACGCCCATGGCGACTTCCACGACAAGCACGGCCGGGCGACTGACGCAGGCCGACCGGGTGGACCTGCTGCGGTACATGCTGAGGATGCGGGGGATCGAGCAGCGGGCGATGACGCTCTACCGCCAGGGGCAGGTCCCGGGGTCGTTCTACGACGGGCTCGGGCAGGAGGCGGTCTCGGCGGGGGCGGCGTTCGCGATGGCGGCCGAGGACCGGCTGTGCATCCTGCATCGGGACCTCGCGGCCCACCTGATCAGGGGTGTCGACCCGGAGCGGATCTTCGCGCAGTACATGGGCCGCTGCAGCGGCCTGACCGAGGGGCGGGACGGGAACGTCCACTTCGGCGACCGGCGGCTGGGGTGCGTGGGGATGGTCTCGATGCTGCCGGACATGATGCTCGTCGCGGTCGGCATGGCGATGGCCTTCCGGATCAGGGGGGAGCGGCGGTGTGCGCTGACCTGGCTGGGCGACGGGTCGACGTCGCGGGGGGACTGCCACGAGGCGATGAACTGGGCCGGGGTCCAGCGGCTGCCGGTGATCTTCGTGCTCGAGAACAACCAGTTCGCGTACTCGACGCCGACGAGCAAGCAGTACGCGGTCGACCCTGTGGAGCGGGCGGCAGGCTACGGTTTCCCGGGGGTCAGCGTCGACGGGAACGACGTCGAGGCGATGTTCGCGGCGACGCTGGAGGCGCGGGAGCGGGCGATCGACGGCGGCGGGCCGACACTGATCGCGGCCGAGACGATGCGGATGCACGGGCACGCGGCGCACGACGACATGGCCTACGTCCCGACCGACCTGGTCGACCACTGGCGGGGTCGGGACCCGATCGAGCTCGAGGAGGGGCGCCTGGTCGGGGCTGGCGTGGACGTCGAGGGCCTGCGGACGGAGGTGGCGGCCGAGCTCGAAGAGGCCTTGGCGCTGGCGCGGGAGCATCCGTTCCCGGCTGCGGCCACCGCGCGGGAGGGGGTCTTCTGCGAGGGGGAGGCCGAGGCGCTGGGGGATGGCCTTGAGCGGTGGAGCGGGTATGCCTGAGATGACCTACCTGCAGGCGATCTCTGACGCCCTGCGGGAGGAGATGCGGGGCGACGATCGGGTCTTCGTGATGGGCGAGGACATCGGGACGTACGGCGGAGCTTTCAAGGTGACCGACGGACTCCAGGCGGAGTTCGGGGCAGACCGGGTGATGGATACGCCGATGGCCGAGGCGGCGATCATCGGGACGGCGATCGGGGCGGCGGTCGTCGGTATGCGCCCGGTGTGTGAGATGCAGTTCTCCGACTTCGTCGCGTGCTGCTTCGATCAGCTGGTCAACGTCGCCGGGAAGATGCACTACCGCCAGGGTCTGGCCGTGCCGATCGTGATCCGGCTGCCGTCGGGAGGCGGGTTCTCGGGTGGCCCGTTCCACTCGCAGAACCCGGAGGCCTGGCTGATGCACGCACCGGGGCTGAAGGTCGTCGCGCCGTCGACTGCGGCGGATGCGAAGGGCCTCCTGATCGCGGCGATCCGCGACCCGAATCCAGTGTGCTTCCTCGAGCACAAGAACCTCTACCGGCGGATCAGGGGCGAGGTTCCGGGCGGTAGGTATGAGACGCCGATGACGGCACGGGTGGCGCGCGAGGGCGAGGACCTGGTGGTGATCACATACGGGGGGATGGTGTGGACTGCGCTGGAGGCGACCGAGGATCTCGACGGTGCGAGCATCCGCGTGGTCGACCTGCGGTCGCTGGTGCCACTCGACGAGGCGGCGATCCTCGAGGCGGTGCGCGACTGCGGGAAGGTCGTGGTCGTCGACGAGGCGAACGCGACGTGTGCGGCGGGGGCGCAGGTGTCGTCGGTGATCGCCGAGCAGGGGTTCGAGTTCCTCGACGGACCGATCCGCAGGGTGGCGACACCGGATGTGCCGATCGCTTTCTCACCAACGCTTGAGAAGGCGCTCCTGCCACAGGTGGAGGACATCCGGGAGACGTGTCGTGAGCTCCTCGCCTACTGAGGCCTACCGGATCGTCGAGGTGACGATGCCGCAGATGGGTGTCTCGGTCGTCGAGGGGACGCTGGCGGCGTGGCACAAGGCGGTCGGCGATGGGGTGCTTGCCGACGAGACGATCTGTGAGATCTCGACCGACAAGATCGACACTGACATCCCGTCGCCGGCGGACGGCCAGGTGATCGAGGTCGTGGTGGCCGCGGGGGAGACAGTGGTCGTCGGAACGGTGCTGGCAAGGATCGCTGTGGGCGGGCGCGGATCGGGTGTTCAGGGGGGCGACGCCGATCGATCGGCGGCAGGGGGCGTGGCCGCCGCGCCGAGGACGGCGGAGCAAGCGAGGCCGAACCATTCGCCGGTCGTCTTGCGGATGGCAGAGCTCCACGGGATCGACCTCGGCGAGGTGGCTGGGACGGGGCGCAACGGACGCATCAGCAAGCAGGATGTCGAGGCGTATCTGGTCAGTCGGCCGGTCGGCGGGGCGGGAGCGCGGGGGCTGGCGCGAACGGGAGCAGGGTCGAGCGGGTCCGGTCCCGGTGGTGCGGGGTCGAGCGGCGCCGGGCCGGGGGGTGGGGGGTCGAGCGGCGGGGCGGTCGACGGGCCGGAGCGGGAGACGGTGAGCGAGCCGCTGTCGCGGATGCGGCGGGCGATCGCCGAGCACATGACGCGGTCCTTGGGGACGGCGGCGCACTGCACGACAATGATCGAGGTCGACATGTCGGCGATCGTGCGGGCGCGTCGGGCGGCCGGTCTTGGGCTGCTGCCGTATGTCGCGCGGTGCGTGGCCGAGAGCCTGTGCGTGTTCGGGGCGATGAACGCGACGCTGGAGGGTGACATCTTGACACGGCACGGAAGCGTGAACCTGGGGATCGCCGTGTCGTTGGGCGAGGACGGTCTGATCGTGCCGGTGATCGAGCGGGCCGAGACGCTGGAGGTGGCCGAGCTGGCGGAGCGGATCCTCGACCTCGGGGCGCGGGCGCGGGAGCACCGGTTGCGGCCGGACGAGGTCAGGGGCGGGACGTTCACGATCACGAACCCGGGCCGGTGGGGGACGACGGGGGGAACGCCGATCATCAACCAGCCACAGGTGGGGATCCTCGACCTGGAGGCGGTGATCGACCGGGTCGTCGTGCTCGACAATCAGTCGATCGGGATCAGGCCGATGGCAAACCTGTGCCTGTCGTTCGACCACCGGGCGATGGACGGAAACCTGGCGGCGGAGTTCCTGGGGGACGTGCGGTCGCGGATCGAGGCCTGGCAGACGTAGACGGGTCGCGGTCGCGGTCGCCGGCCGGGGCGCCGGGGGTGCTTGACACTTGTGCCGGCGAGGGCAAGGATGCTCGGCATGAGCTATCTCGCGGCGCTCCGCCTGCACTTCGCCGGCCAGTTCCAGGCGGCTCCGTCGACGGTCAACAACGACCCGCAGCACTTCAACAACGACACGTTCAAGCCGACCGACAAGCTGCCGTCGCTGCCGCCTCCAGGCGATCCGCGGGGGTGGTGGAACCCGCGCGGCAACGCGGACTGGCGGTTCATCGGCTGCCGCGTGACGGGGGCGTCCTACGGCGACGGGACGCGGGCGCCGGCGGGAGACCCGGTGCTCGGGATGGTCGTCGCCGATTCGGACCGGCGGGTGCCGGCGAAGATGGCCGACCTCGACACCGAGCAGCAGCTGGTGTCTGAGATCTGGGGCCTGGAGGTGCGGATCTGCGCCGGGGACGGGACAACGATCGTGCGGGGGGAGTTCGCGCCGGCTCCGTTCATCGACATCTGGGATCGGGCCCAGGGGCCGGGCGGGGGCGGGGACATCGGGGCGTGCGCTGCCTACCAATCGGTCGTCGGCGCCCTCGAGTGGGGGGATCTGGGGGGATCTCGAATGCTCGGCGAGCTGCGCGAGGCGGCGGGCGCGGGCCTCTTGTCGATGCGCTTCAACGTCGACGGCTACAACATGACGCTGGGGGCGCCGGACTTCACGCGGGGTCGGATCGCGGGGACGATCGGGGTCGCGAGCGCGACTGAGCCGAAGCACTTCGTGGCGGGCCGGCAGTTCATGGCTCGGGCGGCGAGTGGCGGGAACTTCTTCAAGCCGACGGGGTCGATCAACTTCTGCACGGGGGTCGTCGATGAGGCGCTCGGTCGGGTCTTCGTCGACCTGGGGAACGCGCTGCCGACGGTCGGGCCGGGCGGGCCGCAGGAGGATCTCGGCGAGCTGACGCTCGGGTACGTGGCGCCCGGGGATTCGAAGCTGACGCCGCTCGGGGTGATCGACTACCGCGGGGACGCGTGGTACGTGCAGAGCGCGGGGGTCGTCGAGGTCGCGGTCGACGGGGAGCAGGTGGCGGCGATCAGGGAGGCCGAGCTCGGGCTGAGCCTGTCGAGCGTGCCGGCGGTGACGTTCGAGTCGCCGGGCGGCGTCTACGTGAAGGCCGACGACTTCGTCCATCGGTTGGACCCGGGCGAGGCTGCGGAGGTGGCGGTCTTCGCGACGCGCTACGGGCGTCCGTACGCGGGGGCGGAGATCGTCGCGGTCGAGGATCCGTCGGGACTCCAGATCCAGGTCGCGCCGGGCGATCCGGATCCCGGGACGCCGGGAAGCGCGATCTCGTTTGCGGCGACTCTCGAGCCGGCGGGCGCGGACGGGAGGGCGACGCTGCGGATCGAGGCGAGCGACCCGGGGAACCCGCGGGCGTTCATCGACGGCCAGGTCTACGGGGTGCGGCCGAGCCTGGCCGGACAGGCGTCCGACTATCCGACGGACCCGTGGAACTTCGTCAGCGTGCTGGTCTTCGACGAGTTCAAGGCGGACGACCCGATCACATGGTGGGGGGGTGTGCAGCCGGTCTTCCAGCAGTACTCGAACCTCTATCCGGTGATGGACAACTTCCTCGACCTTTCGGACTACGAGTCGGTGTGTGCGAACCTCGGCCTCCTGGAGCTGGCGTTCGGTCTCGGGCCGGAGAACCCGAACTCGATGCCGGTGACACGGGACCTGGCGCGGTCCAAGCGGGCGGCGATCCTCCGGTGGATGGGCAGCCTGGGCGCTGACGGCAGGCCGCTGCTGGGCACGCCGCCGACGCCGGCTCCGGCGCCTCCGGGGCCGCCGAAGGCCGCGGCATCGGCAGGCGTCAGGCCGGGAGTTTCGGGTGCCCCGGGAGTTTCGGGTGCCCCGGGAGTTTCGGGTGCGCCCGGGAGTTTCGGGTGCGCCGGGAGTTTCGGGTGCCCCGGGAGTTTCGGGCGCCCCGGGTGGGCCGGGTGCCGAGGGGGGTCCGGGTGGGGCGGGCGTCGCGAGTGGGCCGGGTGGGCGGGGCGGCGCGTCGGTCTCGGCGGCTGCTGCCGCGCGGGGGGGCAAGGCGGCTGCGGCGGCCCGGCGCGTGGGGTTCAGGGCGAGCGGTGGAGGTGAGCGGCGGTGATCGCGCTGCGGGCGGAGCTGGTCGCGAACCTGGGCGATCTGGATGGGCTGCGGGAGGCGGTGCAGAAGGCGATCGAGCTGGAGCACGCGACGCTGCCGACGTATCTCTATGCGCTGTACTCGATCGAGCCGGGCCGCAACCGGGAGATCGGGCGGCTGGTGAAGTCGGTGATCCTCGAGGAGATGCTGCATATGCGGCTGGCGTGCAACATCCTCAACGCGATCGGCGGGTCGCCGGTGATCGACAAGCCGGACTTCATCCCGACTTACCCGGGGCGGCTGCCGGGGGCTGTCGAGGGGGGTCTGACGGTGCCGCTGGGGCCGTTGGGACTGGACCTTGTGGAGAACGTCTTCATGGTGATCGAGGAGCCCGAGGATCCACTGGAGTTCCCGGGGCGACTCGCCGAGCTGGCGTCGGCGGTCACGATCGGACAGTTCTACACGGCGATCGCAGAGCAGATCACGAAGGCCGGGGACGGGATCTTCACGGGTGACGGGAAACTCCAGGTGACGGGGGGACTGGGGAGCTACGACGTCGATCCGATCACGGACGTGGCGAGCGCGGTGGCGGCGATCGGGACGATCATCGAGCAGGGGGAGGGGACGACGAAGGCGCCGATCGACGCGGAGGGAGAGCTGGCGCACTATTACCGGTTCGCGGAGATTGTCCACGGGCGTTACCTCGTGGCGAACGCGGGCCCGCCGCCGGGCTACTCGTACTCGGGCAGGGAGATCCCGTTCGAGGCGGCTGGGATCCGGCGGCTGGTCTGGAACCCGACGACGGAGACCTACGCGCCGGGGTCTGGGGCGAGGCGGGCGAACGACAACTTCAACTACACGTACACGAGCCTCCTGAAGAGCCTGCACGCGACGTTCAACGGTCAGCCGGACGAGCTGATGACGGCTGTCGGGCTGATGGAGTCGTGCAAGACGCAGGCGCTGGAGATGGGGAAGCTCGCGGTGGGGGACGGGACGTTCGCGGGGCCGAGCTTCTCCTACCAGCCGGTCAACCCGTGGACGCCGCGTCTGACGTACGTCCTGCGCTTCCACCGGCCGCCGTATCCGGCGGGTGAGGCTGAGCCGGCGACGACGGGGAGCGGGCTGGAGGTGACGACGACGCTGGAAGGGGGGATCTTCAGCTCGGAGCTGAACCTGGTCGGCGGCGACCCGGCCGTCGTGTGGGTGGAGTTCGCGACGAACAGGGACAGGTCGATGTTCTTCGAGTGGGGGACGGTCCGGTTCGGGGACGCGAGCGCGAGCTCGCTGACCTTCTCGGGCGTGGGGGCGGGAACGCTCGGGCCGGCGGACGCGGACGGCTTCAGCCAGGGGTCGGTCGTCTACCGGGTGGAGAGCGGGACGGGCGCGCTGGCGGGGGCGACGGGCCTGATCGACTCGAACTTCCTGGTCAACCTGGAGACGAACGAGCTGGTCGACATGCACTTGGGAGTCATCCGCCTGCGATGAGCCGGGCCGGTCCGGGGCCGGATCGACCGGCCGAGCGGTCGTCGGCCAAGCAGGGAGAGGCCGTCGGGTGGGCCCGGGTATCCTGCGTGCTCGCGCCGACGTAGCTCAGCTGGTAGAGCACTTCACTCGTAATGAAGGGGTCCGGGGTTCGAGTCCCCGCGTCGGCTCTGAGAAAGCCCTGGTAATTAGCGTTTTTACCGGAGGCGCTCGGGACGAAAGTCGGAATTTTGTCCCAAATTTGTCCCGAGAGCCGGTAGAATGTCCCAAGAGATGACCTTCGGGACTCGGACAGCGGTAGGGCGATGGGGTCGGTTGTAGCCCAGCAGCCGAGCGGCCATGTGGTCCGCCGGGAGGGCGCGCGGGGCCCGGTCTGGTACGCGAAGTACCGGCTGCCCGACGGCCGGCAGGTCCAGAAGCGGCTGGGCCCTGCGTGGACCGGGCGGACGCGCCCGCCGGCCGGATACGTCACGAAGCGCGCAGCGGAGGACTGGCTGGCGGCGACGCTGACCGACGCACGGCGGGGGACCCTGCCAGGCCTCGTGCGCACTGGCGCGACGGTGGCCGATGCGGCCGCGGAGTACCTCCGCTACATCGAGCACGACCGGGGGCGGAAGCCGACGACCGTCAACGGCTATCGGTGGATCGTCACCGGCCAGATCGTCCCGGCGCTGGGCGAGCGACGGCTCGAGGACGTGACGACGCGAGACGTCGAGGCGTGGATCGCCACGATGGCGGCGGTCAAGCCGAGCTCGCGCCGCAAGGCGCTCGTGCTCCTGCACGGGATCTTCCAGCGGGCCCGCAAGGTCTACGGCCTGACGACGAACCCGGTGACCGATGTCGAGAAGCCGCCGCTGACGCGGAGCGGGGACATCGAAGTGTTCTCGCCGGAGGAGATCGACGCCCTGGTGAGGGCAGCCGAATCGGAGCAGGACGCGGCGATCTTCCTGACGGCGGCGTTCACGGGTCTGCGAATGGGCGAACTGCTGGCGCTGCACTGGCGGGACGTCGACTTCGCCGGCGAGGCGATCCGCGTCCGGGGCAGCTACAGCCAGGGCCACCTGACGACCCCGAAGTCCGGCAAGATCCGCTCGGTCCCGCTGGCTCCCGACGTCGCGGACACGCTGACGCAGCTCGCCGAGCGACACCTCTTCACGGGCGAGGACGACCTCGTCTTCCCCGGCGACGCCGGTGACCACCTCGACGGGTCGGCCCTGCGCCGCCGGTACACCGCGGCCCTCGGTCGGGCCGGCCTGCGGCGCCTGCGCTTCCACGACCTCCGCCACACCTTCGGCACGCGGATGATCGCCCACGCCGACATCCGGCGGGTTCAGGAGTGGATGGGCCACGCCGACATCCAGACGACGATGAAGTACCTCCACTACGCGCCGCGGGCGGAGGACGCGAAGCTAGTCGCCAAGGCGTTTGCACGCCGGGCTTAGCCGAGAACGATCTGCTCGAGCTCCACACTTGCCCCCGCGCGACGTGTAGTCCGTGCCGTCACGGAGGCCCGCGCTGCTGACGATTGCTTCGTCGTCGCCAAAGGAGTGGCGCCACCCGGGGCCGGGCGCGGCATCAAAGGAGCGGTGGGCGCCCTGAAGGCCAGCCAGCGCCATCAGGCGAGTGACCCGCTTCTCGCCGACGTGGATGCCCTCGCGGGCGAGCATCGCGTGCACCCGCGGGCTCCCGTACCGGCCGCTGCTCGCAGCATGGATCGCCCGGATCCGCTCGGTCAGCCACGCATCGCCGAGCTCACGGTCCGACGGAGCGCGCGTGCACCACGCCCAATACCCGGACTCCGAGACCTCGAGCAGCTCGCACATCAGGGAGACCGGATGGGCGCAGTGGGCTCTCTCAGCCGAGATGTGCCGGTAGATGCTCACCGGGTCTCGGTCTCCCTCGCGAAGAGAGCCGTGGCGCGCTTGAGGATGTCGCGCTCCTGCTCCAAGCGCTTGACCCGCTTTCGCAGCTCACGCAGCTCCTCGCGCTCGGCGGACGTCAGTCCGTCATCGCGCTCCTGACGATCGAGCTGACCCTGGCGCACCCAGCTGCGCAACGACTGTCCAGACATCCCCAACGACTCGGCGACGTCCGGGATCGCACGCCCCTGACGAACCAGCTCGACCGCCTCACGCCGGAACTCCTCCGGATACGGCGGCTTCGATTTCGGCATTCCAGTCCATCCTTCCAGCGACGCTTGCGCCGCAAGTGCTCAGGACTCCGCAAAATCGGGGGAATTCCAACCTCGTGCTCGCCGGGTTCGAGGAGCACACCTACCGTTTCGGGGAGACCGTGCTCGCCCCCTCCGACGAGGCGTTCGTCGTCGTCGTCGAGGGCGAGGCGCGCGCGATCGCCGAGGGGCCCGACGGGGCCGAGGTCTCGCTCGGACTGCTCGGCCCGGGAGAGACGAGCGGTGAGCGCGCGCTCGCCGAGGACGACCCGCCGCCGGTGACCCTGCGCGCAGCGTCGGCCGCCGTGCGCGTCCTGCGCCTCGACCGGGCGGTTGCCCGCGCCCTCGCCCGTGCGCACCCCGAGGCCGCCGCCGGTTTCTCCTCGCAGGCACGCGCCAAGCGGATCGGCGCCTTCCTGCGGATGGACTCGACGTTCTCGCGGCTGGACGCTGCCGGGCTCGGTCTGCTCGTCGCCCGCGGCCGTGACGCCGACGCGGGCGACGGCGAGGTCGTCGTCGCCGAGGGCGAGCAGACCGATCACTGGTGGATCGTCCAATCCGGGCGCCTCGTCGAGCGGGCCCGTCACGGACCAGGCCGGCGTGACGTTCGCTTCCTGCGGGCCGGCGACGTGTTCGGGGAGGTCGGCGCGCTTCGCGGCACCCCCCGCCTGACGAGCGTGACCGCGGTCGGCGACTGCTCCCTGCTCGAGCTCGACGGCGCCGTGCTCGCCGAGCTGGGCGAGCACCAGCCGACCTTCGCGGCCCGTCTCGAGGATCGCGCCCGGCTCCATCTGAGCAGGATCGCCGTCCGCCCCCTCGACTTCGGCGACGGCGACGTCCGCTCCGGCGTCAGGCAGCGCCCGCCGGCGCTCCCGCCGCCCTCGGAAGACGCCCGCATCGCGGTTGGCGTCGACCTGGCCGACGGTCCCCAGAGCGCCGCGCCTTGGGTCGCCCCGCGGCGCTTCCCGCTGGTGCGCCAGATCGACTTCGCCGATTGCGGCGCCGCCGCGCTGGCGATGATCTGCCGGGCCTTCGGGCGCAAGGTGTCGCTGACCTTCCTGCGCCAGGCCGCCGGCACCGGCCAGGAGGGGACCACGCTGCGCGGGATCATGCGCGCCGCCACCCGGGCCGGCCTCGACGCGCACGCGTTGAAAGCGTCAAAGGATCGTCTCGACGACCTGCAGCTCCCGGCGATCGTCCACTGGGACGGCAACCACTGGGTGGTCCTCTACGCGGTCGACGCCGAGCACGTCAGGATCGCCGACCCGGCCCGCGGGCTGCGACGCTACACGCGGGCCGAGTTCACCGAGAAGTGGTCCGGATGGTGTGCGACGTTCCGCCCGACACCGGCGCTCGACGACGCCCCCGTCGAGCGGCTCGAGCTGTCCTGGCTGCGCCCGTTCGTCGCGCCGCTGCGCGCCAAGCTGGCGATCGCGACCCTGACGGCGATCGTCGCGACCGCGCTCGACCTCGTCGCCCCGGTCCTCACCCAGCACGTCGTCGACTCGGCGGCCAAGGGCGACTCCGGACGCATCTCGTTGATCGTCGCGGTGATCGTCGCCCTCCTGCTGCTCGGCCTCGCGCAGCCTCGTTCAGCGGCGGATGCTCGCCCGCGCCGCGGTCCGCCTCGACGGCGACGCGCTCGACTTCGTCTCCGGCCGGCTGCTCGATCTCCCCCTGTCCTATTTCGAGGCCCGCCGCACCGCCGACATCGAGCGTCGCCTCAACGGCCTGCGCCAGGTCCGCTCGCTGCTCGTCCAGGGGATCGTCGGCGGCCTCTCAGCCGTCATCCAGCTCGTCGTCTCGCTGGTGATCATGTTCAGCTACTCGGCCGTGATCGGCGCGGTATTCATCGCCACGGCGCCCGTCTACGCCGGCTTGATGCGCTACTCCTCACGCCGGCTGCGGCCGACCTTCGACAGTCTCGAGGAGGCCTATTCGAGACACGCCGCCAAACAGCTCGACGCGATCAAGGGAATCGAGGCGGCGAAGAGCGCCGGTGCCGAGGACGGCCTGCGGCGGGGCATCCGCGACGAGTTCTCCCAACTCTCCGACCACGTCTTCCGCGGCGACTGGGTGCTGATGTTCTACGGCGCGGCCGTCCAGCTCGCCGGCTTCCTGCTGTTCGTGCTCTTCCTCTGGGTCGGCGCCCTGCTCGTCGCGAGCCACAAGTTGACGATCGGCCAGCTCGTCGCCGTCAACTCGCTCGTCCTGCTCGCCAACGCCCCGATCGGTCTCCTGCTCGGGCTTTTTGACCAGCTCCAGCAGGCTGCCGTCCTCCTTCAACGCCTTCAGGACGTGCTCGAGGCCGAACCCGAGCAGCGCCGCGACGTGCACACGCCGCGCAAGGTCCGCCGCCTGTCCGGCCGGATCGCGCTGCGTCGGGTCGAGCTGACCTACCCCGACACGCCTGAGCACAAGGTGCTCGACGGCGTCTCGCTCGTGCTCGAGCCAGGTTCGACGCCCGGACTCGTCGGACGATCCGGGTCAGGCAAATCGACCCTGGTCCGCTGCCTCGCCGGTCTCGTCGTCCCCAGCGGCGGCAACGTGCTCTACGACGAGGTCGACATGCGCGATCTCGATTGGCGTCAACTGCGCCGGCGGATCGGCGTCGTCCTCCAGGCGCCGTACCTCTTCGACGACACGATCGCCGCCAACATCGCCCTCGGCGAGCCCGTCCCGGACCCTGCGCTGATCCAACGCGCCGCCGAGATCGCCGACGCCGCCGGCTTCATCGAGAGCCTCGCGCTCGGCTACGAGACCAAGGTCGGCGACAGCGGCATGCGCCTCTCCGGCGGCCAGGCCCAGCGGGTCTGCATCGCCCGCGCGCTCTACCACGATCCGCCGGTGCTGCTCTTCGACGAGGCGACCAGCGCCCTGGACACCGAATCCGAGGCGGCCGTCAAACGCAACCTCGACCGCGTGCTCGAGCAGCGCACCGCGGTGATCGTCGCCCACCGGCTGAGCACGATCCGCGACGCCGACGTGATCGCGGTGCTCGAGCAGGGCCGCCTCGTCGAGCACGGGACCCACGACGAGCTGCTCGCCCGTGAAGGCCTCTACCACCACCTCCACGCGAGTCAGATCGCCTGACCCGCACGCCGACCGGGGTGCCTATCGAGCCGCGGGTCCGTAGTCGAGGTCGCGCGGCCGGCCGGGGCCCTCCGTCTCGGGTTCGGCGCCCGCCGTCGGGTCGGCGACGATGCGGTCGTAGTTGAGCCGCAGCAGCTCGATCACGTCGCGCACGTCCGCGTCATTCTCGATCCGCCGCAGCGCCGGACCGGGCCGGCCCGGAAAGACCGGGTGTTCGAGGATCCGGCTCTGCTCCCTGAGCTCCAGCCAGACGTGCTCGGGGAACGCCAGGTGGACGGCGCGGTCGCCGTGGAGATGGCCGAGCTCCCGGCGTCCGACCTTGAACGCCAGCTCCCCCCGCCTGCCGGTGACCGTCTCGACCCCGGGCCACGCCGCGACCACTTCTCTGATCTGATCGCTCGGTGTCGGTGTGCTGTCCATCGGGCCTCCCCTCCTGGTCGCCGCCTGTCGCTCAAACCTACAACCTCAAGCGCAGTTGAAGTCAAGGGTCCGCCGCCCGGGTCTCCTCGCTCGCGCGATCGGGCGTGAACAATGCCGACGGCCGGGTAGACCGTCGCCGCCCGTGAGAACGAAACGCTCCAAGCCCTCCGACGCGCTCCTGCGGCGGGCGCCCTCCAGGCCGTCCAACCATCTCCTGCGCCGCCTCGGCGCCGGCGACCGAGATCTCTTCGACGCCGTCTCGCGAACCCGCGTGCCCGGCCTCGGTCCGCTCCTCCCCCCGCTCGGCCGGCTGGCCGACCACTCGGTTCTCTGGGCACTGCTGGCGACCGGCCTCGCGGTGAAGGGAGACCGGCGCGGCCGGCGGGCCGGACTCCGCGGCCTGCTCTGCATCGGGATGGCATCCACGCTCGCCAACCAGCCGGCCAAGCGACTCTTCCGCCGTACCCGTCCGATCCGCACCGCGGTGCCGATCGTCCGCCACGTCCGCGGGCGCGACGTTCCCACCTCGACCTCCTTCCCCTCGGGACACACCGCGTCCGCCTTCGCCTTCGCGTTCGGTGCCGGCGCCGAGCTGCCGCCCGCCGCGCGCACGCCGCTGCTCGCGCTCGCCGGCGCCGTCGGCTTCTCGCGCGTCTATACGGGCGTCCACTATCCCGGCGACGTCCTCGCCGGAGCGGCGATCGGCGGCGCCGTCGCCGCCGCTTCCGTGCGCTTGTGGCCGCTCCCCGAGATCCCGCCCGGCAGCGGGCCGGTCGAGCGAACCCCGGCGAGTGCCCCGGCCAGCCCCGACGGAGGAGGCCTGGCCCTCGTCGTCAACCCCGGTGCCGGGTCGGCCCCCCGCGCCGACGAGCTCCGCCGGCGCCTGCCGGCCGCCGTCGTACGCGAGCGCCGGCCGGGCCAGGATCTCTGCGAGCTGCTGCGGGAGGCCGCCGTCGGCGCCGACGTGCTCGGCATCGAAGGCGGCGACGGATCTGCCAACGCCGCGGTCACCGTCGCGCTCGAGACCGGCCTGCCGCTGCTGGTGATCCCCGGCGGCACGCTCAACCACCTCTGCCGCGACCTGGGGATCGAGACGGTCGACGAAGCCCTCGCGGCGCTGGCCGCCGGCCGGGCGATACGCGTCGACGTCGGAATGCTCCAGGGCGAGCCGTTCATCAACACCGCGAGCCTCGGCTCCTATCCCGAGTTCGTCGTCATGCGCGAGCGGCTCGAGCGACGGATCGGCAAGCTCCCGGCGATGGCCCTCGCCGGCTTTCGAGCGATGATCACCGCCGAGCCGTCGCTGCTCGAGGTCGACGGCCGGCCGACCAGGGTCTGGCTGATCTTCATCGGCAACTGCCGCTACCTCCCGGATGGCCCGGCGCCCAGCGTCCGAGCCCGGCTCGACGACGGCCTGCTCGACATCAGACTGCTCGACGGCGACCGACCGTACGCCCGTCTGCGACTGCTGCTCGCGATCCTCGCCGGCCGCGCCGCCGGTTCGCCGGGCCTGAAGTCCTGGCGCGCCGAGCGCCTCGAGGTCCGCTCGACGGCCGGACCGCTGCGCACCGCCCGCGACGGCGAGGTCGGCGAGGCCGAGCGCGAGGGGTTCTCGGTGGCCAAGGAGCGGGCCGCGGTGGTGCTCTACGCGGGCTGAGCGGCCGGCCCCCCAGGCCGCCGTCCTCCTCGCGGTGTGGGTCGCCCTGCTCGCCGCCGGACTGCTCGCCGGCCTGGTCGTCGAGGGCAACGGCTTCGACGGCTCGCTGGTGCGCTCGGTCGCCGGCGAGCGGACCGCCGCGCTGACCCCCGTCGCCCGGACGTTGACCAACCTCGGCGGGCCCTGGCTCGACATCGTCTTTGCGATCGCCGTCGTGGCCCTGCTCACGCTCAGACGCCGCCGCGACGCGATCTTCGTGCTGCTGGCCGGCGGCGGGACCATGCTGCTCTCGAACGCGGTCAAGTTGATCGTCGAGCGGCCGCGTCCGCACGGTGGGCTCGTCGCCGTGTCGAGCTACTCCTGGCCCTCCGGCCACGCCGCCAGCAGCATCGCCCTCTACGGAGCCCTCGCCGTGCTCGCCGCCCGCGAAGCGCCGACGGCGGCGGCGCGTGCCGTGATCCTCGCCGGCCTGACGATCCTGACCGGCGTGGTCGGCGCGACCCGCGTCTACCTCGGCGTCCACTACCCCAGCGACGTGCTGGCCGGCTGGGCGCTCGGCGGCCTCTGGCTGCTCGCCGGCACGCGGATCCTCGCGACCCCGTCGGAGGCTCGGCGGCCGCTGCCGGCTCGCGGTGACGCGCATCCTCGCGACCCCGGCGGAGACGACTGACTCCCTCGCGCCGGCGAGACGACTGACTGCCTCGCGCCGGCGGAGACCGGCGCCCCGCCCAGCTGAGGTCCAGCCGAGCCGCAGCGCCGGCTCCCGTCCACCGTCCAGATCTCGTAACTAGCCGCCGGCGAGCTGCCCCGCGCTCGGCGTCACCTCGTTGATCACCTGGCCCGCCGCCTTGGACGCGCTGTTGGCGACACCGACCTGTGAGTTGGTCGCCTCGATCGCCGCCTGGTCCACGTTCCCGCCCTTGAGCCGCGCGCCGAGCGACGACAGCTGGGTCGAGAGCGCGGTCAAGGGAGAGACCAACTTTCTCAGCAGCGGGCTCGACTGCGCGTCGGCGAGGGCGAGCTTGACCTCGTGGTATGCGAAGAGCCCGGCCAGCCCGGCCTTGACGAGGGCGAACTTGTGATTCAAGAGCCCGCCGCTCGTCAGGCCGCCGCTCTTGAACGGCTTGTAGATGAAGTGATGGAAGGCGCCGAAGGCGAGGCCCGCGTGGAGCACGAACTTCGTCTTCGCGAAGCTCGTCTGCCCCTGTGCCTGCGAGCTGTTCGCCGGCGCCGAGCCGTTCGACCCGCTCGTCGTGGAAGTGCTGCCGCACGCACTCAGACCGAGAGCGAGCGCGACGATGAGTGCGGCGATTGGAAACCGGCGCCGTCTGGTCAAATTCGTCTCCTTGTTGGGTGGCTGCAGGAAGGCCGACGCCGCGAGCGGTCAGGCGGTTGCCGGGATGGGAAATCACCGAACCCGGGGGCCCGGCCGGCGTCTACCACCGTCTCCCCCTCCGACGGCCGAAGAACCCGCCGAGCGGCAGCAGGAAGAAGAGCGGGAGGAAGAGCAGATGTCCGCCCGAGACCACGAACACGACCGCCGCGACAAGTAAACCGAGGATGACCAACCGCACGCCCGCACTCCTTGGGTCAGGGACGGTCGGCCTACCCGCCGCACGCCGTCGATAATCCCACGCCGAGGCGATCTACGACGCGGTGATGTATCCGCTCATGAAGCCCGCTTCGACATCGCCCACCCGTGGGCGTCGGTGTCGCACGGGAGCGCGCAGAACCAGAGGAACCGTCCGGCCCTGTGGACCACCATTGTGTACGTGTGGATCCCCTGCCTGACGGTGATGTTGACGCCCGCCGCCGGAGCCGTGATCGTGTGCGGGGCGCTGTCGGTGTTGTCGATGACCAGGCTGATCGGCTGACCGACGCGGACCGCGTAGTTCGTGTTCGAGAAGGCGTCGTGCAGCTTCCCGTCGGAACCCTTGGCAACCGACCCCGCGATCGTCACATGGAGCACCGACCTCACGCCCGGGGCCCGCGAGTTCTGCCCCACGCCCGGGGCCGGCGAGCCCTGCGCCACGCCCGGTGCCGGCGCGGTCGGGACGAGCGCGGTCATCCCCGACATGCCATGAAGCTGCATCCCGGCCGGCTGACCGACGAGCGCCGAGACGATGATCGCCGCGGAGATCGCGACCACCGAGACCGTCCCCAGAACTGCGAAGAACATCCCGACCAGCCGGCTGTTGTACGCCGAGTCGTCGAGGCGCGTGAGCCCACCGCGTGGTTGTGCGTGTCCGTCCATGGTTTCTCCTTGGTTGCGCGGCCCCCGCTCTTGTCGTTCGATCCTAGAAACCGCGCGGCTCACGCACATCGGGGTTTCCTGCTCCCCCGGTCGGTGGAAACCCACCACACAAAGAGAATCGTTAGTGCTAGCTTACCGTTAGTGACGACTTACGCAGATGCCGCATTGAGCGCGCTCGGCGACCCGACGAGGCGGGCGATCTTCGAGCGCCTGGCCGACCGGCCGAGCCCGGTCGGGCTGCTCGCCCGCGACCTCCCGGTCAGCCGGCCGGCCGTCTCCCAGCACCTGCGGGTGCTCAAGGACGCCGGTCTCGTGATCGACCGGTCGGTCGGGACCCGACGCATCTACGAGTTGGACCCCGACGGGATCGGCGCCCTGCGCGCCTACCTCGACCAGTTCTGGAACCGATCGCTCGCCGCCTTCAAGACGGCCGTCGAGCAGACAGATGAGGAGCTCGCATGACAACGCAGGCACACGACACCGCAGTCACCGCATCGATCGTCGTCGACGCCCCGATCGACCGGGCGTTCGCCGTCTTCACCGCCGAGATCGGCTCCTGGTGGCCACCCGACCACCACATTCTCGAGGCAGAGCTCGCCGAGATGGTCTTCGAGCCGTGGGTCGGCGGCCACGTCATCGACCGCGGAACCGACGCAAGCGAGTGCCGCTGGGCCCGCGTCCTCGCCTACGACCCGCCGGTCCGCGTCGTGATCAGCTGGGACATCAGCGCCCGCTGGCAGATCGAGACCGACACGGCGAAGTGCAGCGAGATCGAGATCCGCTTCACCGCCGAGGCGGCCCGGCGCACACGGGTCGAGCTCGAGCACCGCGGGCTAGAGCGCCACGGCGACGGCTGGGAGGCCCACCGCGACGCCGTCGGATCGCCCAACGGCTGGGCCGGCGGACTGCGGCGCTTCGCCGACGTCGTGCACGCCACCGGTTAGCCTTCCCTCGATCCAGACCCCGGCGTCCGGGCGTCCGGGCGTCCGGGCCGGACTCTTCGAAGGCGAGACGATCCCGACTCGGCCAGCGCCCAGCGGCCGCTAAGCTAGGCGGCGAATTGGCCTACGGAAAGGCATGAACGTGGCGTCAACCTCGGCGGGACGGCCCGAGCATTGCGGGACGCTGTCTCCCCCAGAGTCGCTCGTCGACTCATTGACCCGCCGGGCGGCGCTCGATCGGCCCGCCTTCACCCACGTCGACTATCGCGAGGAACGCTCGGGAACGGTCCGCACGCTCAACTGGCCCGAGGTTCACCTTCGCGCGACGGCGGTCGCCGCTGCGATCACCAAGCTCGCCGCTCCCTCAGCCCGCGTTGCCGTGCTCTGTCCCCAGGATCTCAACTACCCCATCGCCTTCCTCGGAGCCCTGACCGCCGGGATGATCGCCGTGCCCCTGTTCGCCCCCGAGGCGAGCTCCCACGCCAGCCGCCTGGTCGGCGCGCTCGGCGACTGCGAGGCGGCCGTCTGGCTGACGACCCGCGCCGCCCTCGGGTCCGTCGAGGAGCTCTTCTCCGATCCCCGGGTTCCCCGCCCTGCCGGCGTGATCGCGGTCGACGACGTCGACCTCGCCGCCGGTCGTGGCTTCACGTCCCCGCACGTCGACCTCCGGTCCCCCGCCTATCTCCAGTACACATCCGGCGCGACCCGCGACCCGGCGGGCGCGGTGATCAGCCACGAGGCCGTCGTCGCCAACGTCCGGCAGGGAATCGACGCCCTCGGCCTCGACGAGCGGACGACCTGCGTCGGGTGGATCCCGTTCTTTCACGACATGGGCCTGATGATGATGGTCTGCGCCCCCGTGGTCCTCGGCTCGCCGGCGGTCTTCTCGACCCCGTTCGACTTCGTCCAGCGGCCGAGGCGCTGGCTGGAGGCCCTCTCGAGATACCAGCGCGTGATGACCGCCGCCCCGAACTTCGCCTTCGACTACGCCGTCGAGCGGGTCGCCCCAAAGGATCGCGCCGGTCTCGACCTCTCTGGCGTCCACGTCGCGATCAACGGATCCGAGCCCGTCCGAGCACGCACGATCGAGCGCTTCCAGGAGGCCTTCGGACCATACGGCTTCGCTCCCGAGGCCCACCGGCCCTCCTACGGGCTCGCGGAGGCGACGCTGTTCGTGACGACGAGCGGTCCCCGGGGGCCACGCGTGACGACCTTCGTCCGCACCGACCTGCGCGCCGGCAGAGCGACCCCGACGTCCGGCGGCGCCGACGCCACCAACCTCGTCTCGGCCGGCCCGCCCGCCGGCCAGCACGTCGCGATCGCCGACCCCGAGACCCGCGCGATGCGGCCCGACGGCGAGGTCGGCGAGATCTGGGTCCACGGCCCCAACGTCGCCAGCGGTTACTGGCGTCAGCCCGAGCGCAGCGCGGAGGTCTTCGACGCCGAGCTGATCGGAGGCGGCGACCAGCTCCCGCGGAGCGGGTGGCTGAGAACGGGTGATCTCGGCGTCCGCCACGACGGCGAGCTCTACATCACCGGCCGCCTGAAGGAGTTGATCATCGTCGACGGCAAGAACCACTACCCGCACGACATCGAGGAGACCGTCCAGCACGCCCACCCCGCGATCCGTCCCGGCCGAGTCGCCGCATTCGGGATGCCCACCGACGACGGCGAGACGATCGTCGTCCTCATCGAGCGGGCTCGCGGCGGCGCCGGCGCCGGAGCTCCACCCGCGGAGATCTCTACCGCCGTGCGCCGGGCCGTCGCCGCCGCCCACGACCTCAAGCTCCGCGACATCCAGATCCTCGAAGGCTCGAAGGTCCTGCGCACCTCGAGCGGCAAGATCGCCCGCGCGGCAAATCGCGAGCGCTACGTCGCCGGGCGCGAGCCTTGAGCGCTCACACGCTCACGATTCCCGAGCTCGAGACCTGGCTCACCAGCCTCGTCGCCGAGCGGTCCGGCTTCGCGGTCGACGACGTGCGCGCCGACCGCCCGCTTGTCGACTACGGCCTCTCCTCGCGCGACGCCGTCGAGCTCGCCGGCCGGCTCGAGGATCTACTCGACCGCGCCCTGCCGAGCACGCTGATCTGGGACCACCCGACGATCGAGCGGCTCGCCGCCTCCCTCCTCACCACCAACGAGGCCGCGGGGCCGCAGACCCTCGCCCCCCAGGCGCCCCTCGCAGGCGACGCGGTCGCCGTGATCGGGCTCGGCTGCCGCCTGCCCGGCGAGATCGCCGGACCGGACGACTTCTGGCGCCTGCTCGAGCGCGGCGGCGACGGCGTCCGCGACGTTCCCTCCGACCGCTGGCGCCCAGCCGAGACCGCGGCCGACGAGGAGGTCCTCGCGCACACGACCCGCAGAGGCGGCTTCCTCGGCGACATCGCCGGCTTCGACGCCGAGTTCTTCGCGATCAGCCCGCGCGAAGCCCGCCGGATGGACCCTCAGCAGCGGCTGGTCCTCGAGGTCGCCTGGGAAGCTCTCGAGCACGCCGGGCTCTCTGCCGAGGCGCTCGGCGGGACCCCCACCGGGGTGTTCGTCGGGATCAGCGCATCTGAGTACGGACAGCAGTCGCTCGACGAGCTCGCCGGGATCGACGCCTGGAGCAGCACCGGCGGAGCCCTCAGCATCGCCGCCAACCGCCTCTCCTACGCGCTCGACCTGCGGGGACCCAGCCTCGCCGTCGACACGGCCTGCTCATCGTCGCTCGTCGCCGTCCACCTCGGCTCCCAGAGCCTGCGGACCGGCGAGAGCGATCTCGTGATCGCCGCCGGCGCGAACATCCTCCTCGCTCCCGCTCTCACCGCCGCGTTCCACGAGATGGGGCTGATCTCACCGACCGGCCGCTGCCAGCCGTTCTCGGCGACCGCCGACGGGATCGTCCGCGCCGAGGGGATCGGCGTCGTCGTGCTCAAGCGGCTCGCCGACGCGACCCGAGACGGCGACCGCGTGCTGGCCGTGCTACGCGGCAGCGCCGTCAACCAGGACGGACGCTCCGCCGGCATCACAGCCCCGAACCTCGAGGCCCAGGTCGACGTCATCCGGCGAGCGTGCCGCGCCGCCGGCGTCGAGCCCGGCGACCTCGACTACGTCGAGGCCCACGGCACCGGCACCCTGCTCGGAGACCCGATCGAGGCGCGGGCGCTCGGCGGCGCGCTCGGCGGCGGACGCACCCCCGCCGACCCGCTCCTGATCGGCTCGGTGAAGAGCAACCTCGGCCATCTCGAGGCGGCCGCCGGGATCGTCGGGCTGATCAAGACCGTGCTCGCGATCGACCGCGGACGGATCCCTCCGAGCCTCCACTTCACCGCCGGCCACCCCCACGTCGACTTCGCCGGGCTCGGCCTCGCGGTCGTCGACCGGCCAACCGACTGGCCGCTGACAGGCCGTCCCGCCCGCGCCGGCGTGTCGGCGTTCGGGTTCGGCGGGACCAACGCCCACGTCGTCGTCGAGGCGCCGCCGCGCCCCGCCGATCACGAGAAGGTCAGCTGGAGCTCGTCGGACCCACACGGCTCGCGCTCGCCGCCGCGGGACGAGGCCCGCGATCGCGTCAGGCGCTTCGTCTTCGCCGGACCGAGTCTCGCCCGCGTCCGCGACCGCGCCGGAGCGCTCGCCGACTGGCTCGCGGGGGCCGGCCCCGCGCCGTCGCTCGACGACCTCGAGTTCACACTCGCCCGGCGCATCTCCGGCCGCGCGCGGGCCGGCGTCGTCGCCCGCGACCGCCCCGCGCTGATCGCCGGCCTGCGCGCGTGTGCCGCCGGCAAGAGCGCGCCGAACCTCGTCGAGGTCCCGCGCGCCCGGGCCATTGGCGCCGACGCCGTCTGGGTCTTCTCCGGGCACGGGTCGCAGTGGGCGGGAATGGGCCGGCGGATGACGGTCGACGAGCCGGTCTTCGCCGAGGCGCTCGAGGAGATCGACGCGCTGATCGCGGTCGAGGCCGGGTTCTCGGTCTGTGCGGAGCTCCGTCGTGAGCACGAGGCGACCGAGATGGCGCGCGTCCAGCCCGTCCTCTTCGCAGTCCAGGTCGCCCTCTCCCGTCTGCTCCGGGCCAGCGCGCTCACACCGGCTGCCGTGATCGGCCACTCGGTCGGCGAGGTCGCCGCCGCCGTCGTCTCCGGCGCGCTGAGCCTCGAGGACGGTGTGCGCGTCGTCGCGCTCCGCTCGCGCCTGCTCGGCAGCCTCTCCGGCGGCGGTTCGATGGCGCTCGTCGAGCTCTCGCCCGAAGAGCTCATCCCCATGCTCGGGCGCTACGACGCGATCGAGCTGGCCGCCTTCAACGCCCCCACCCAGACCGCCGTCACGGGGGCTTCCGAGCAGATCCGCCGGCTGGTCGCCGCGGTCGAGGACCGCGGGCTCCTCGCCAAGCTGATCAAGGTCACCACCCCCGCCCACTCGCGACTCGTCGAGCCGATCGTCGGTCCCCTCACCGACGGCCTGCGCCAGCTCGTGCCGCGTGAGCCCGCGACCCGGTTCTATACGACGGTCCTCGACGATCCCCGGGCGATCCCGGCCTTCGACGCCGGCTACTGGGCCGCGAACATCCGGCGCCCGGTCCGCTTCGCCCAGGCGGTCGCCGCAGCCGCCGGCGACGGTCACCGCAGCTTCCTCGAGGTCTCGCCCCATCCGATCCTGGTCGGAGCGCTGCTCGACAACGCCAAGGTCTGCGGTGTGAACCGGCCGCTCGTCCTCTCCACCGGCAGACGCTGCGACGACGAGGTCGCCCACCTCCACGGCCAGCTCACCGCGCTGATGCTCGACGGCGGCCGGCACTCCGGCGGCGCGCCGACGGCAGGCGCCGGGCCGAATGCGGGCCGCCTGATCGACATCCCGACTACCCCCTGGCGCCACGAGCGCCACTGGCTCGATCCCTCCGCCCGCCCGACGCCTTCCGCCCCCCCGACGCCTTCCGCCCGCCCGACGCCCTCCGCCCGCCCGACGCCTTCCGCCCTCCACGGGCTGCTCGGCGAGCGGATCGAGCTTCCCGGCGAGCCCCGGTGGATCTGGCGCTCCCAACTCGAGGCCGACGCGACCGAGGAACCGGACGCGACACCGGCCGCGGATCGGCTGATCGCGTTCGGAGCGTGGCTGGAGCTCGCCCGCACGACCGCGCTCGAGGCTCTCGGTGGCCGTGGCGAGCCCGGCAACCTCGGCGGGGGCGACGGGGACGGGGGTAGCGGGGGCAGCGGAGGCGACCTGACGATCCGCGATCTCGTCGTCCACCGTCCCCTCCCGCGGGGGGATCGCTCCACGCTGATGACCAGCGTCGAGTGCTCCTCAGCGTCGGCCGGCCGGCTGCGCGTCCACTCCCGCAGCGGCGACGGAGCCTGGCGCGATCAGCTCTCCGCCACGCTCGAGATCACCGCCCCCGACGCGGGCGGCGCCGATCTGAGCGCCCCACCGCCACCCACCTCCACCCCGTCGCCCGGCGGTCTGCTCGGGGCGGCACTGCGTGTCCCGCTCGACCCCGGGCCCGCCGAGCGCGAGCGCGAGCGCGGCGGGCACCCTTCGCGCAGCGCCGTCGACCGCGCGCTCGACGCGCTCCTCGACACCCTCGATCCCGGCGAGAGCGGCGTCTGGCTCGTGCGCTCGGTCGGGCGGGCGCGGTGGTGCGGAGCCCCCGGCGACGCAGCGCTCGCCACGATCTCGGTCACCCCCGGCCCGGGCCCCGGCGCGTACAGCGCCGAGCTCCAGCTCGCCGACACCGACGCCGACCCCGACTCCGACTCCGACTCCGAGGGCCGCCTCGAGCTCAACGAGGTGCGGCTCGAGCTCGTTCCCCGAGCGGATCTCCCGAGCCCGCTCAGCGCGAAGCTGCTGAGCGTCGAATGGCACGCCGCCGACACCCCTCCTGCGGCCCACGACCGCCCCGCGGCTGCGGCGCCCGAGCGCTGGCTGCTGATCGGCGATCCCTCGGACGGCCGGCCCGGCGAGCTTGCCGCTGCGCTGCGAGCCCGCGGCGCCCTCGCCTCGGTCGTCGCGTCCCCAGACGCCGAGCAGGCGCTCACGTCGGGCCGGCACCCGGCGGACGGCGTCGTCGTTCTCAGCCCCCCGCCGCCAGCCGAGGGAGACCCGCCCGCGGGCGCCCCGACCAGAGGCGAGCGACTCGTCCTCCAGGCCGCCCGGATCGTCGCGGCGCTGGGGGAGCGTCCGCCCGGCGCAGGCGCACCGCCGACCCGCGTGTGGTTCGTCACGACCGGCGCGGCGGCGGTCATGAAGGGCGAGCATCTGGACCCCGGCCCGGCCGCGCTGCGCGGTCTCGTCCGCGTGCTCGCATACGAGCACCCCGAGCTGCGCCCGACCTGGGTCGACCTCGACCCCGACACGCCGGGGACGGAGGATCTCCTCCGAGAGCTCTCGGCCCACGGTCGCTCGGCCCACGGTCGCTCGGCCCACGGTCGCTCGGCCCCCGACCTCGAGGACGAGGTCGCCTGGCGAGCCGGCCGGCGACATGTGGCCCGCCTTGTGCGCCCCCGGCTCGGCGACGACACCTCCAGGCCGGTGAGGGTCGTCCGGCGCGACGGCGCCTATCTCGTGACCGGCGGCCTCGGCGGCCTCGGCCTGCTCATCGCCGGCTGGCTCGCCGAGCGCGGTGCCGCCCGGCTGGTGCTCAACGGCCGCTCACGCCCTTCCGCGGAGGCCGACCGCACGCTCGCCGAGCTGCGCGTGCGACACGGCTGCGAGATCGTCGTCGTCTCGGGCGACATCTCCAACCAGGACGTCGCCGAGCAGGCCGTCGCAGCGTGCAACGCGGGCACCCCGACGCTCCGGGGGGTGATCCACGCCGCCGCGGTGATCGAGGACCGCGTGGCCGTGCGCCTCGACGCCGCGAGCCTCCACCGCGTCTGGTCGGCCAAGGCCGCGGGCGCCTGGAGCGTGTCGTCGGCCACGGCCGGCTGCGAGCTCGACTGGTGGGTCGGATTCTCCTCGGTCGCAGCCCTGGTCGGCTCGCCCGGACAGGCCGCCTACGCGGCCGCGAACGCGTTCCTCGACGCGGTCGCCGCATCGCGCCGGGCCGCCGGGCTCGTCGGCCAGACGATCAACTGGGGGAGCTGGTCGGAGCTCGGGCGGGCCGCCGAGCGCCGCGCCGACGCGGTCAGGCCGATCACGCCGGCCGAGGGCCTCGACGCGCTCCAGGCGGTGCTCGGTGCCGGCACCCCCGCCGTCGGCGTGCTCAGGCTCGATGTCGCCGAGCTGGCGGCGTCGTTCCCGGAGGTCCGGGGTATCCCGCTGTTCGCGAACATCGTCGGACCGACGACCGGCGCGGCCGCCACGACAGGTGCCGCCACGACAGGTGCCGCCGCCACGACCGGCGCGGCCGCCACGACCGGCGACGCCGGGCTCCCGGTGTGGCCGGGGCTCGACGCGCTGGACCCGGCCGATGCGGAGCGGCTGATCGCCGACCGGGTCGCCGCGCGGATCGCCGGCGTGCTCGGGAGCGCCCCGGGTCGCCTGGACCGCCAGACACCGCTGACGGCCGCCGGCCTCGACTCCCTGCTTGCCGTGCGGGTGCGGAACGCTCTCCAGCAGGACTTCGGTGTGCTCGTCCCGCCCTCGCTGCTCCTCCGCGGCGCGAGCATCGACGAGCTCGTGAACTGGCTGGGGAGCGCCCTCCCGATCGAGCACGGGCCGCCCGCCGGGTCCCGCAGGATCGCTCGCCTCGCGCCGCGCGACGCCGGCGAGCGGTTGGTGGCGGCGGCCTGGGCCGAGGTTCTCGGACACGCGAGGTTCGGCGTGACCGACGACTTCGAGGCGCTCGGCGGCAATTCGGAAGACCGGACCCGGGTGGCGGAGCTGCTCGCGGTCCGCAGCGGCCGAGCGCTGCTCGCAGGCGAGCTCCTCGCCCGGCCGACGATCGAGCGACAGGCGGAGCTCGTCCGCGAAGCAGAGGCGCCGTCGGGCACGCCGCTGCGCCTGCTGCGCGAAGGCACCGCACCCGCACAGCTGTTCCTCTTTCACCCCGGCGGCGGTGACACGCTCGTCTACCGCCAGCTGATCGACCAGCTCGATCCGAGCATCGGCGTCTGGGGGCTCGACCGGCTGCCGGGGGCGTTGAGCGTCGAGGAACGCGCCGCGCACTACGTCGAGCTCGTCCGTGGCGTCCAGGAGCTCGGCCCGTATCTGCTGGCCGGATGGTCGTTCGGCGGAGCCCTCGCCTACGAGACGGCGCTGCGTCTCGGCGACCTCGGCGAGACGGTGGAGCTCGTCGCGCTGATCGACACGATCCTCCCGCTCCCCGATCCGTCCGACCTCTCGGAGGCCGAGATCCTCGAGGAGCGCTTCCGGCGGTTCGCCGAATTCCTCGAGCACAACTACGGCAAGCGCATCGCGCTCCCCTACGCCCGGATGGCCCGCCTGGGCGACGAGCAGCAGACCGATCTGATGATCGAGACGATCGTCGAGGCCGGGCTGATCGACCCGCAGCGCAACGCCGCGATCCTGCGACACCAGCGGACCTCCTACCTCGACGTCCGTGCGAGCGACCGCTATCGGCCGGCCGCCCACCGCGGACCGGTGACGTATTTCAGCGCACGCGAGATCCAGGTCGACGGGATGCGCGATCCGCGCTTCGATCGAGAGGACCACGCCCGCGGCTGGGACGCGATCTGCGGCGAGCGGCTCGAGGTCATCAGGGTCCCCGGGCACCACCTCTCGGTGCTCGACCCACCCCACGTCGAGACGCTCGGCCGCCACCTCGACCGGCTGCTCGAGCCGTACCGCGCGACGACACAGGCCGGCGAATCGGCGAGCGACCCGACGACCCAACCAGTCGCGACCCGCTAGGCAATGCCGGCCGCCCGCGACTTGGCGATTCCGCCGCTGGAGCACGGCGGCTGCCAGGTCTGGTGGGCCGATCCGGGCGCGTGCGACCCCCGCCTGCTCGAGCACCTCGACGCGGAGGAGCGCCGCCGTCACGCGTCCTACCTGCGCGAGGAGGATCGCGCCCGCTTCCTCGTCGCCCACGCGCTCGCCCGGATCGTCGCGGCCGCCCATCTGCATACGACGCCACGGACGATCGCCTACGCCGAGCCAAACCCGGGTCGCGGCGCGGCTCCCGTCAAGCCACGCTTTGCCGGCGCCGCCGCCGAGCTCGAGCTGTCGATCTCGCATGCGGGGCGGCGCGTCGTCGTCGCTCTCAGCCGCGGCGTCCCGGTCGGCGTCGACGTCGAGTGCTCCGCCGGTCCGCCCGTCGAGCGCTCGCTCGTCGAGTCGGTGCTCGATCCGTCCGAGCAGCGCGAGCTCGCCGCCTTGGCGCCCGCGGCGCGGAGCGCCGGCTTCTACCGCTACTGGACGCGCAAGGAGGCGGTCCTGAAGGCCAGCGGCGACGGCCTGAGCGTCTCGCCGACGAGGATCGCGGTCAGCGCGCCGGGGAGCCCGCCCGCGCTGACCGGCTGGGCCGGAGGCCGCCGGCCGGCTGCGACGATCCATCTCCAGGACCTCGACGCCGGCTCGGGCTACGCCGCCGCCCTGGCGTCGATCGGCGCACCGCTCGAGCCCTGCGAGCACGACGCGGCAGCGCTCATGGGGGTCTGGTCATGGGCCTGAGCAGCCTGCCGAGCGGCGCCGCGAGCAGGACGAGCGCCGCGGCGAGCAGGAATGCGCGGTGCATCCCGTCGGTGAAGACGGCCCGCGTGACGGCCCGCACGGCGTCGGCCTCGGCCCTGGCGCCGGCGTGGGCGGCGGCGCCGGCGGCGGCCTGCGGCGAGACTCCGCGAGCCAGCGGGGCCCGACCCTCGGCCACGAGACTCTCGGAGCCCAGCACCCGGGAGACGACCGGCCGCGAAAGGCCGGCGGCGCGCAGCCGCCCGCCCAGCCCACCGCCGACGCTCAGCGACATAACCGCGCCGAAGACGATGATCCCGGCGACGCCGCCGAGCTGGCTTGCGGCCTGCTGGACGGCGGACGCCGTGCCGACGAGCTCGTCGTCGGAGTCGCCGATGATCGTGTTGAGCGCGGCGATCACCCAGACGCCGATCCCGAAGCCGGTCAGCGCGGCGGGGAGCGCCAGCTGCCAGAAGGCGGCGTGGACGGGGAGCCGGGCCAGGCCGAGGAGGCCGGCGGCGGCGGCGAGCATGCCGCTGACGACCGGCCAGACCGGTCCGACGCGCTCGGCCAGGACGCCGCCGAGCGGCGCTCCGAGGACGACGGCCACGGTCGGGCACAAGAGCCAGGCCCCGGCGCTGCGCGGGGAGAGGCCGTGGACGTTCTGGAGGAACAGGGTCAGGAGGAAGAGCGCGCCGAAGACGGCAAACGAGCTCGCCCCGACGAGCACGGCCGCCCAGCGGACCGACCGCCTCCCGAGCACCTGGCGCAGCGGTCCCGCCGACGCCGCCGAGCGCGACTCGCCGACGGCGGCGACGATCAGCACGGCCGCGAGCAGCGCGACGGGGACGTTGATCAGGAACACCGCCGGCCAGCCGAAGCCCTGGACGACGACCCCGGCCAAGACCGGGCCGAGGCCGATCGCCAACGCGTTGACGGCGCCCCAGATGCCGAGGACGAGGCCGCGCCGCTCGCGCGGGAAGGCCATGCTCAGGAGGGCGAGGGCGGCCGGCTGGAGCAGCGCTCCGGAGAGGCCCTGCAGGGCGCGGAACACGACGAGCGAGGCGACACCGTGCGAGAGGCTGATCGCCAGCGAGCAGAGTCCGAATCCGAGCGTCCCGGCGATGAACACCGCCCGCCGGCCGAGGCGATCGGCCAGCCGGCCGGCCGGGAGGATGCCGAGCGCGAGGACGACGAGGTACACGTTGGCCATCAGCTCGAGATCGCCGAGCGACGCGTGGATCGACCGGGCGATCAGCGGCGCCGCGACCGTGACACCGGCGCCGTCGAGCGAGACCATGATCCCGCCGAGGGCGACGGCCACGAACGTCAGCCGCGGCCGCGCCAACCTATCGCCCGACCCCGAGAGCCATCGCCGCACGGAGGGTAGATGAACCCGGCGGTGCTCAGCGACGTCCGTCGGGGAGATCGCTTGCGTGAGGTCACGATCGACTCGGCGGCGCTCGGCCGCCCGGCGTCCTTCCAGCTGCTCACACCGCCCGGCTTCTCGACCGGCGCCGCGCGGCGCTGGCCGGTGCTGGTACTCCTCCACGGCGCCGACGACGGACCGTCGTCGTGGACGCGGGAGGTCGACCTGGTCGAGCGCTGCGCGTCGCTCGACGCGCTCGTCGTCCTCCCCGACGGCGGTCCCGTCGGCTTCTACACCGACTGGGAGCGCCCGGACTCGACCGGCCGTGTGCCCGGCTGGGAGCGCTTCCACCTCGACGAGCTCCCCGCGGTGCTCGAGCGCGACTACCGGGCCGGCGGCCCGCGCGTCGTCGCCGGGGTCTCGATGGGCGGCTACGGCGCCCTGGCCTACGCGGCGAAGCGGCCCGGAACGTTCGCGGCGGCGGCGTCCTACAGCGGGATCGTTCACATCACGAGGCGCGGGATGCCGTCGTTCCTGGCGATCATGCTGCTGCGTGAGCACGAGCACCGGCACGCGGCGTGGGGCTCGCCGCGCCGCAACAGGACGAAGTGGCTCGCGAGCGATCCGTACCACCTGGCCGAGGGGCTGCGGGGAACGGCGCTGTACCTCTCTGCCGGCGACGGCACGGCCGCGCCCGGCGACGACGTCCCGAGCGGGACCGGCTTGATCGAAAGGTGGGTGGCGCCGGCGACGGCGAGCCTCGCCCGGCGGCTCGAAGCCCTCGGGATCCCGGCGACGATCAGTCGCGGCCGCGGGGTCCACGAGTGGCCGACCTGGCGCCGCGAGTTCGATCGCTCCTGGTCCTTCCTGATCAGCGGGCTCGGCTGCCGGTGAGGCGGCTGGGGGACGTGATCGCCGGACGACGCGCGAAATGGGTGATCGCGATCGCCTGGATCGTGGTCGCCGGGCTCGCCGTGCTGGGATCGACGAGGTTCCAGGACGCCCAGCAGAACGACCCGGCGTCCTACGAGCCCGGGAGCGCCGAGTCCTCGCGGGTGCTCGCCGCTGTCAGGCGGATCTCCGGGGGCCAGGAGGTGACCCCGGCCGTCGTAGTCTTCGCCCGCCGGGGCGGCCTCCAGCCGCGGGACCTCAAGACGATCGAGGCCGGTCGCGCCCGGCTCAACGCGACGCTGCCGCGGACCGGCGTCAAGGCCCCGGCGGCGCTCCGCTCGCGCGACGGCAGGGCGGCGCTGCTGGTCTTCGGGCTGCGGGTCCACGCCAGCAACGCGGTGCTCGCGACCGAGGTGCTGAGGATCAAGCGGGCGGTCCACAGCGGGCCGCCGGGTCTCGACGTCAAGGTCGCCGGGCCGGCCGGCTCGGCCTACGACGCAAACCAGATCTTCCAGGCGATCAACGGGACCCTCCTGCTGATCACCGTAGCCCTGATCTTCGTCCTCCTGATCCTGATCTACCGCAGCCCGATCTTCTGGTTCATCCCCCTGCTGACGGTCGGCTTCGCGGAGATCACCGCCGAGGGGATCGGCTACCTGCTGACCCGGGTCGGGGTCACGGTGACAGGCGAATCCGCGGCGATCCTCACGGTCTTGGTGTTCGGCGCCGGGACCGATTACGCCCTGCTGTTGGTCTCCCGCTACCGGGAGGAGCTCCACCGCACGATCAGCTGCCACGAGGCGATGCGCGCGGCCCTGCGCCGGGCGGCGCCGGTGATCGTCGCGAGCGGGTCGACGGTGATCCTCGCGCTGCTGTGCCTGCTCGCCGCCGAGGTCAACGGGACACGTGGCCTCGGGCCGATCGCCGCGGTCGGCGTGATCGTCGCGATGGCGAGCGGGCTGACGCTGCTTCCGGCGCTCCTCGTGATCGCCGGCCGCCGGGCGTTCTGGCCGTTCATCCCGCACCTGCGCGAGGACGGCGAGGCCGAGCAGTCGGGCGTCTGGCGGCGAATTGCGCACGGCGTCGACGGGCGCCACCGGCCGATCGCGATGGCGGTGACGGGCGTCCTCGTGCTGATGTGCCTGGGCCTCCCGGCGCTCAACACCGGGCTGACGAGCGGCAACTCGTTCACGCGGAACGTCGAGTCCCAGCAGGGGCAGACGATCCTCGCCGCGCACTTCCCGGCCGGCGCGAGCGAGCCGGCCGAGGTCGTCGTCACCGACTCCCAGCAGGTGCCCGCGGTTCGCGTGGCGATGTCCCTGGCGCCCGGCGTCGCGGGCGGCCCGCTCGCGGTCGGGCCCGTCACCGTCCGCGGCGGGCTGTCGGTCTTCGACGTGACGCTCGCCGCCAACCCGTCGAGCCAGCGGGCGTTCGGCACGGTCGCCGCGCTGCGCCGGGTCGCGAGGACGACGGCCGGGACGGGCGCGCTGGTCGGCGGCCCGTCGGCCCAGGAGGTCGACCTGCGGGCGGCGGCGACGCGCGACAAGAACGTGATCGTCCCGATGATCCTCCTCGTCGTCTTCCTGATCCTCGCGCTCCTCCTCCGGGCCGTGGTCGCACCGGTCCTGCTGATCGTCACGGTCCTGCTCTCCTACGGAGCCGCGCTCGGGACCGGTGCGTTCCTCTTCAAGCACGTCTTCGGCTACCCGGGCGAGGACCCGTCGCTCGAGCTGTTCGCCTTCCTCTTCCTGGTCGCGCTCGGCGTCGACTACAACATCTTCCTGATGGCCCGGGTCCGCGAGGAGACCCTGGAGCTCGGGACCCGCGCCGGGGCGGTTCGCGCGCTCGAGGTGACCGGACCGGTGATCACCTCGGCCGGCATCGTGCTGGCCGGCACCTTCTCGGCGCTCGCCTCGCTCCCCTTGATCGGGCTGACCGAGCTCGGCTTCGTGATCGCCTTCGGCGTCCTCCTCGACACCTTCCTCGTGCGAACGGTCCTCGTCCCCGCGCTGGTGATCGAGTTCGACCGGAGGATCTGGTGGCCGTCGCGTCTCGGTCGCCCGGCCGAGGTCACCCCGACCCCGGCCGACGCGATCCCGGCCGGACCGACGCAGCGCGGGAGGCGTCGTTTCACACCCGCGCTGCTCGTGGTAGCCGCGGCGATCGGTGGTCTGCTCGCCCTGGCGATCAGCCGCCGCGGTGGCGCCGGACACCCTTTGAGCGCGGTCCGCAGCGGTCCGCTCAGCCTCAAGTACGGCTCCCCCTGGCGCAGGACGTCGGCGATCGCGCCGGGCAGCTTCGCGCTCGCCGCCGCCCCCGCCGGGTCGCCGGGCTCGGCTCCCGTGTCACTTGGCTCGGGTCGGGCCTCGCTCGCCGCCGGACGCCTGGGCACGTCGGCCCTCGTGCCGGGCGGGGTTCCGCCGGCCCTGCTCGGCCGCTACGGGCGACCGGCGAGCCAGGCCAGCATCGCCGTCGGTGCCTTCCGAGCGCGCCGCTACACCTGGCAGCTCAACCACGGCCGGACCCTGGTCGCCCGGATCATCCCGACGGCCAGCTCGGATCTCGCGATCCTCTGCAGCAGCGCGACGGCCGACATCGAAGCGGGAAGGTCGTGCGCCGGGGTCGCCGCCGCGGTCGCGATCAACGGCGTCGCGCTGCTCCCGCCCGGCCCATACCCTCAGCTGGCGGCGGGTCTGCTCGCGGCGCTGAAGCCGGTCCACGCGGTCCGCGACCTGCTCGGCCCACTCGCCCCCGCGCCGGGCGCCGGCCTTGCGCGGCTCGCCACGCAGACCGCAAACCTCGAGCAGGCCGCGGCGACCGGGCTCGCCGAGCTCCCGCTGCCCGGGCGCAACCGCCCCAGCGTCACCGGGCTCGAGGCGGCGCTCCGAACCGAGGCCGGCCGGCTCGAGGAGCTGGCCGGGGTGATCGCCCGCGAGCCGGAGCAGTTCGGCCAGACCAGAGCCCGTGTGATCCTCAGCAGTGCTCAGGTCAGCGCGGCGTCCAGCGCCCTCCTCGCGCAGGGCTTCAGGTTCCAGCCGCTCGGCCGGCTCGGCACCCCAGGCGCCGTAGCGCTCGCCGTCAGAGCGACGGCCGATGCCAGGCAGGCGGCCCGCTCACCGGTTCGCCGGTCGCCGGCCGGGCCCGCGGCCAGGGGAGCGGCCGGGACGAGCGCATCGGCGCGACCAGGGCGCCGCTAAGGCTTCGGACAGGCCGCGAGCGCCTGGGCCCGGGCGGCGGCCGGAACCGTGTCCTTGACGATCTCCACGCAGACCTGGGCCGTCTGGCGCTGGACGGCTGCCGTGTCCCCGCTGCCGGCCTGGTCGCAGATCGCGACGAGCTTGGCCTTGTTTGACGGGGAGAGCGACGGCTGGGCGTTGACGGCCGATTTGCAGGACGCGATCGCCTGGGCGATCTGCCTGGCGATCGCGGGGTTGGCCGCCTCGGCCGCCTTGATGCTCGCGCTCGGACTTGTCGTGCCGGTCGGGTTGATCGCCCCGGCCGGACCGCTCGTGCCGGTCGGGCCGCTCGTGCCCGTCGGCGATGTCGCAGCGCCCGCCGGCGGCTGGGAGGTCACCGTGACGGTCTTCGTAGCGCCGCCGCACCCGGCCAGGAGCACCGCGGCGCCGAGCACCGCGGCGGGCACGCTCAGTCTCTCGATCATCGCCGGGATCCTACCCCTCCTGCTCGGTCGGCCTGATCAACAGCTCGTTGATCGCGACGCGTCGCGGCCGGCTGACGATGTAGGCGATCGCGTCGGCGATGTCGGTCGCCTCGAGCCGCTCGACCTCCGCGAAGCGGCCCATCATCTGCTCGCGGATCTCCTCGCGGATGTGATCCGGCAGCTCGGTGTCGACGGCCCCCGGCTCGATGAGCGAGACGCGGACGTGGCGAGCGGTGACCTCTTGGCGCAGCGACTCCGAGAAGGCGCCGACGCCGTGCTTGGTGAGGTTGTAGACGCCTGACCCGGCGCGGGCGATGCGACCGGCGACCGAGCTGATGTTGACCAGATCGGCGACCCCCCGCGGGTCGCCGTCGGCCGCCCGCAGGAGATGCGGGAGGGCGGCGTGGGCGACGTAGAGCAGGCCCGAGAGGTTCAGCGCGATCATCCGCTCCCACTCGTCGATCGGCGCGTCGACGGCCGGCCCGAGCAGCATCACGCCAGCGTTGTTGACCACCGTGTCCAGCCTCCCCCGCCAGGCGGCCGCCTCGTCGACCGCGGCGCTCGCCCGGTCGCGGTCGGTGACGTCGACCTCGATCGCCAGCGCCCCGCCGCCGTCGGCTTCGATCTCGGCTGCCAGCGCGTCGAGGCGGTCCTTGCGCCGGGCGGCGACCACGACGCCGGCCCCCCGCCGGGCCAATTCCCGCGCGGTCGCCTCCCCGATCCCGCTGCTCGCGCCGGTCACGAGGGCAACCGTCCCATCAAGTCGCTCCGCCATCTTCGCCTCCGAATCCGAGTGACTGCCTGCCCTAACGTTTCCATCATGCCTCGCGTCCCTTCCCGTGCCAACCCCCGCCGGCCGACCCCCACCCGTTCGGGAACGATCGATCCGGGGCCGCTGCCGCCGACCACCGCTCCGACAGAACGACGAGGGCATCCGGCACAGGCCGCGACCGCTGCCGCGAGCCAGCTCTCACGTCGGCTGGTGCTCCTCCTGTCGGTCGCCTGCGGAGCCGCCGTCGCCAACCTCTACTACGCTCAGCCGCTCCTCCACGCGATCTCCGCGGGGCTCGGTGTCTCGGCGAGTGAGACCGCCCTCCTCGTCACCGCGTCGCAGATCGGCTACGCGGCCGGCCTGGTCCTGATCGTCCCGCTCGGCGACCTCGTCGACCGGCGGCGGCTGGTCTCGGGGATGCTCGTCCTGACGGCCGTCGGGCTCGCCGGGGCAGCGGTGGCCCCGAGCCTCGCCGGCCTGGCGATCGCCCTCGGGGTGGTCGGGACGACGTCGGTCGTCGCCCAGATCCTCGTTCCGTTCGCCAGCTCGCTGGCCGGCGCGGACGAGCGCGGACGGGTCGTCGGCGTCGTCATGAGCGGGCTCCTGATGGGGATACTTCTGGCCCGAACGTTCTCTGGCATCGTCGCCCAGCTCGGCGGCTGGCGGCTGGTCTACGGGCTCGCGGCCGCCGGCACGCTGGTCCTCGCACTCGCCCTCCACCGCGCGCTTCCCCGTGTCGCTCCCCTCCCGGGCCCATCCTACGGCCGGCTCCTGCGCTCAGTCGGAGCGCTGGTCGTCGAAGAGCCGCTGCTCCGCCGGCGAATGGGCTACGGCGCGCTCGGGATGGCCGGCTTCACGGTCGTCTGGACGTCGCTCGCCCTGCTCCTCTCGCGCCCGCCGTTCTCTTTCGGGGAGGCCGTGATCGGGCTCTTCGGACTGGCCGGGCTCGCCGGGGCCGGGGCAGCTCAACTCGCCGGCCGGGCGGCCGACTCGGGCGGCGGGCGACGGGCGACGGGCGCCTTCCTCGCGGCGATCCTGCTCGGCTGGGGACTGCTCGCGCTCGGTGAGACGAGCGCACTCTGGCTGGTCGCCGGCCTCGTCGTCCTCGATCTCGGCGTCCAGGGCCAGCACATCCTCAACCAGACGATCATCTACGAGCTCCGACCGGAGGCGCGCAGCCGGCTGACTACCGCGTACATGTCGGGGAACTTCCTCGCCGGGGCGTTGGCCTCGGCCGCGGCGGTGTCGGCATGGGAGCTCGGCGGGTGGTTGGCGGTCTGTGGTTTTGGGGCCGCGCTCGCCTTCATCGGGGTCATCGCATGGACGTGCGAGTGATGCTCGGGCAGGGGGACCGGATCGCTGGCTACGAGGTCGAGGGTGTGATCGCGCGGGGCGGGATGGGCGTCGTCTACCGGGCCCGCCATGCCGGGCTCGGCCGGTCGGTCGCGCTCAAGGTGATCGCCTCCGAGCGGGCGGGGGATCCGACGTTCCGGGCGCGCTTCGTCCGCGAGGCACGGCTGGCGGCGTCGCTCGACCACCCGAACGTGATCCCGATCTTCGAGGCCGGCGAGGACGACGGCGAGCTGTTCATCGCGATGCGCCTGGTCGACGGGTCCGACCTCGAGCGGCTGATCGGCCGGTCGGGTCCGCTCGATGTCGGGTTCGCCTGCCGGATCGTCGGCCAGGCAGCCGCCGGCCTCGACGCGGCCCACCGGCGGGGCCTCGTCCACCGCGACGTCAAGCCGGCGAACATCCTGCTCGCCGGGCCGGCCGGCGACCCCCATGTGTATGTGAGCGACTTCGGCGTCGCCAAGTCGTCGATCCCGGCCGGCGCGTTGACGCACGCCTCGGAGTGGGTCGGGACGCCCGGATACGCGGCGCCCGAGCAGGTCCGCGGTGGCGAGGTCGACGCTCGGGCCGACGTCTACGCGCTCGGCTGCGTGCTGCTCGCCGCGCTGACCAGGCGGGCGGGGGACGGCAGGGCGCGGGCGGAGCTCCCGGCGGCGGTCGAGGCGGTCATCGACAGGGCCACTGCAGCGTCGCCGGCGGCCCGCTTCCAGTCGGCCGGCGAGCTGGCCGACGCCCTCGTGCGGGCTGGGCGGGCGGGCGGCGGGTGGGGGGCCGGGGAGCCGACCGGCCGAGACGGGCGGGGGGCCGGAGGCGGGCGGGACGCCGGAGGCGGGCGGGAGGCCGGAGGCGGGCGGGAGGCCGGAGGCGGGCGGGGGGCCGGGGAGCCGAGCCCGGGCGCGGGCGAGCAGAATGCCGGCGCGGGCGAGCAGACCGCGGGCGGGGGGGAGCAGAATGCGGGCGCGGGCGCGGGCGAGGAGACCCCGGGCGGGGGCAAGGAGGCGGCCGCCGAGGGCGGGGTGGCCGGCGAGGGCGTGGCGGGCGAGGGCGAGCAGGCGGTCGTGGCGACGCTGCCGGCCGCGACGCGCCCGGCTCGTGTCCGGCGGATGGCGGCTCGCGGCCGGGAGCGTCCAATGCGCGAGGGTGATCGGGCGGGGGGCGGGGATCGCCGGCGGGGATGGCCGGCAGTCGGCTTCGTCGTCGGGTTCGTCGCGATCGTCGGCGTGGTGGTGGGGGTCGCGCTGACCAGGGACACCGGACACCGGGGGCCGGGGCCGGTGGGTCTCGGGGCGGGGCCGACGGTGGCTGCGGTGGCGGCGACGCCGGCCGCCGCCGGGGGCGGGGACACGGTCTTCTGCGGACCTGCGGCGTGTCGCCAGGCCGGCCGGACGGTCCTCGTCCCAATCGACGGTGGGACCTGCGTGCGGGACGGGGCGGTCGGACGGTGGACGCGGCTGGACGGGGGGGCGCCGGAGCCGATGGAGATCTGCCTGCCGGCGGCGAACCTCCCGAGGGTCGCTGTTGGGGTGGCGCTTCCGACGTTGGTCGGCGGTCGGCTCGATCATGTGGAGGCGGCGCTCGACCGGCTCGGGATCCCCTACCGGACCTCAGGTGGCGGACTCTTCGGGATCCTCGCGGCGAGCAATTGGACCGTCTGCGCGACGCGCCCGTCAGCCGGGGCCGACCTCCCGCCTGCGACCGAGGTCACGGTGTTCGTCGAACACAGCTGCTGAGCCGTCAACCGGGGACGACCCGCGTGTAGGCATCCGTCTCGGTGGGTAGGTCGCGTGCACGTGATCCGACGGAAGGCGTGGGTATGAACCAGGGGCTGGACCTCGGGCACCAGCTGCTGAGCGCGGCTGATGAGAAGCGGTTGGCCCGGCGGGTGGAGCGGGGAGATCTGACGGCCAAGGACCAGATGATCAACGCCAACCTGCGGCTTGTCGTGTCGATTGCCCGCCGCTACCAGGGGGCCGGCGACCTTGATTTCGAGGAGCTTGTCCAGGAGGGCGTCTTCGGTCTGATCCGCGCTGTCGAGAAGTTCGACTGGCGGCGGGGCTTCCGGTTCTCGACCTACGCGACGCTGTGGATCCGCCAGTCGATCCAGCGTGGTCTGAACTCCCGCGGCCGGGCGATCCGCCTGCCGGCGGTCGAAGCCCAGAAGGAGCGGCGACTCGGCGCGATCGAGCGGTCGCTCTCAGCCCGGCTCGGACGCGACCCGACGACCGACGAGTTGGCCGACGCGGCCGCCGAGTCCCCGGGTGAGGTCCAGCGCCTGAAGGCGGTCGGACGGACGATGGCCAGCCTCGACCGGGTCGTCGACGACGACGCGAGCACGGAGCTCGGCCAGCTGCTGGCGAGCGGTGCACCGAGCCCCGACGAGCTGGCCGAGTCCAACGACCGGGAGCAGACGATCCGCAGCACGGTCGCGACCCTGCCGTCGACGGCTCGTGCCGTGATCGACCTCCGCTTCGGGCTCGACGGGGATGCCGAGCCGCTTCCGCTGTCGACTACCGCCGCGAGGCTCGGACTGTCGACGGCGACCGTCCGCAAGATCGAGCGCCAGGCGCTCGCCGAGCTGGCCGGCGACGCCCGGCTCGCAGCGTACGGCGACGCCGCCTGAGCCGAGCCTCGGGCGCGCCTGGCGTCGAGCCCGCCGGCCGCCGGCCCGTGGAGTCTGCGTTGCCGCTGGCGTGGAACCTGCCGGGCCGCTGCGGGGAATCTGGCTGCTGCTGCGCGGAGCCTGCTTCGCAGCTGGCGTCGAGACTGCCTGTCGCTGGCACGGAGCGAGTTTGGCGTCCGGCGGCCGGGGTATCCATGTGGCATCTGCTGCTTACCAGGAGGCTCGAAATGACCGCCCTCGTCATCTTGCTGCTCATTCTCGCCCTCTTCGGCGGTTTGGGCTTCGCGATTCACTTCCTCTGGTTCATTCTCGTCGTCGCCCTGATCCTCTGGGCGATCGGGTTCCTGATCGGCGGCGCCGAGGCAGGCCTTGCGAGCGGCCGGCGGCGGCGTCAGTGGTACGGCCGCTGGTAGGCGCTTGACGCGCGGTTCGTCCGCGGGGATGCGGCAGGCGGGCGGGAGTTCTGGCGAGGGCGAGGAGAGGAGTTCTTCCGCGGAGAGGAGAGGAGTTCTCCCGCGGGCGACGAGCCGAGTTCAGCTGGCCCTGGAGCGGAGTTCTGTAGGCGGCGCGGGGACGCAAGGCCCCGCCGTAGGTGCTTTCGGTCGGTCGTGATCGGACATTTGTCGGCCGTGCATAAGTGGTTCTGATCCTGGGTACGACCTCCTCCGAAAGGCCAGGTGGCCAGTTGACGTTTCGGACATGGAGGCTTTTGAGATGACCGCAGTAGTCTCGCCGTCGCCCGTCAGTCGGCTCGCGCCTGCCACCGGCGTCGGCGGCCTGGATCTGGATTCACTCTTTCTGCGCTGGCAACGGGACCGCGACCCGGCGGCGCGTGAAGCCCTCGTCAGTCGCTTCCTCCCGCTCGCCCGCAGCCTGGCAAGACGCTACGATCGGTCCTCGGAGCCGTTCGAGGATCTCGTTCAGGTCGCTTCGCTCGGGCTCCTGAAGGCGCTGGATCGATTCGATGCGAGCCGCGGCCACGCGTTCGCGTCGTTTGCGGTCCCGACGATCCTCGGCGAGCTCAAGCGGTACTTCCGCGACTCCGGCTGGGCCGTCCACGTCCCCCGCGGGCCACAGGAGCGCGCGCTCAAGGTCGAGCAGGCCCGCCAGCAGCTGACCACCGACCGCGGGCGTCCACCGACGGTCTACGAGCTGGCCGAGTACCTGGAGCTGAGCTCCGAGGACGTGCTCGCGGCGCTGGCGGCCGCCCAGGCGTACGACGCGCTGTCACTCGACGCGCCCCGGCCTTCGCAGGACGGCGGCGACGGTGTTAGCTACGGCGAGCATTTCGGCGCCGAGGAGGAGGGCTATGCGCTGGCTGAGGCGAATGCCCTGCTCGGTGGGGCGGTCAAGCATCTTCCGGAGCGCGAGCGGATCGTGCTCCACCTGCGCTTCGCCGAGGACCTCACGCAGACGGAGATCGCCGAGCGGATCGGCGTCTCCCAGATGCAGGTCTCGCGGCTGCTGCGGCGGTCGCTCGAGCAGCTGAGGATCCTCACGCACGCCGAGGAGTAGACGGGCGGCGGGCTCGCGGCGGCGAGCCGCGGCTTGGGCCAAGGCGGGCCCTGATGAGCCGCGGCTGAGCCGCTGGGCGGCGATTGGGGGGAGAATGTCGGCCGGTGCTCGCGGCGATCCCCAGCCCCCACGAGAACGGCTTCCATCTGGGCCCGTTCTTCTTTCATGCGTACGGCTTGGCCTACGTGCTCGCTGTGCTGGCCGCCGTGGTGATCTGCTCGCGCAGGTGGGAGGCGCAGGGCGGGTCGAGGGAGCTCGTCCAGGAGTGCGCGCTCTGGGGCTTTCCGGCGGGGATCGTCGGCGGGCGGCTCTACCACGTGATCACGAGCTGGAACGAGGTACCGCACACCTGGTGGGGGCCGTTCGCGATCTGGAAGGGCGGCCTGGGAATCTGGGGCGGGATCGCCGGCGGGGTGATCGTCGGGATCTGGGTCCTGCGTCGGCGGGGGGCCGACGTGCCCCGGATGTTGGACGCCGCGGCCCCCGCGATCCTCGTCGCCCAGGCGATCGGGCGGATCGGCAACTACTTCAACCAGGAGCTCTTCGGCGGGCCGACGAGCCTGCCGTGGGGGCTGAAGATCGACCCGGTCAACCGCCCGGCCGGGTACCTCCAGTACACGACCTTCCAGCCGACCTTCCTCTACGAGATGATCTGGAACGTGGCGCTGGCGGGCGCGCTGATCTGGCTGGGGAAGCGGCGGGAGATCCGTCCGCCGGGCCTGTTCGCCCTCTACGTCGCCGGATACTCGGCCTTCAGGATCTTCGAGGAGACGCTCCGCGTCGACCCCGCCCACTACTACCTCGGCCTGCGGCTGAACTTCTACGTCGCGGTCGCGATGACGCTGGTCGGACTGGCCTGGTTCGTTCGGACCCAGCGTGCCGGTCGGGCGGGCCGGGCCGGGGGCGGCGGGAAGGTCGGGCCGTCGGCTGGCGGTCCGTCGGCGGGCGGGCGTGCAGCGGGAGGTCCGGCGGCGGGCGGTCCTGCAGCGGGCGGTCCTGCGGCTGGAGGTCCTGCGGCTGACGGTCCAGCGGCGGCGCGGCGGCGCGGCGGCTCATCCGCTTGACCTGCGGGTCTGGCGCCACGGGGTGCGAGCCGGGGTCGGCGGCGGACTTGAGCCGGAGCCGATCGGCTCCGATATTCTCCTCGTCATGCCGAGATCCCGCTCGACCATCGTCCGAACACCCCGAGGGTCAACTCGCCGGCTGACCGCCGCGCTCGTAGCCGGCGCCCTGTCGGTTGGCGGTGCGTCCGCTGCCGAGGCCAACACGAGCCATGCGGGCTGGCCGGTCTTCGGCCACCGCTACCAGAACAAGCTCGACACGGATGCGACGGCGCGGGGCCTCGCCGGCGTCCACAACGAGATGCTGGGCGGGAACGGAAGCGACACGCTGTACGCCGGTGACCTGGGCGACGTCCTGTGGGGCGACTACAAGCCGGGCAACCAGCCGACGACGCAGGTCGACGCGATGTACGGGGGAGCGGGCAACGACTTCTTCTACGCGAGCCACGGGCGCAACACGATCTCGACGGGCGGGGGGATGAACATCGTGCACGCGCACTACGGCACGGGCAAGATCACGTGCGGATCCGCCTCGGACATCGTCTACCTGAGCCACAAGAGCAAGCCGCACTACAAGCTGGTCGGCTGCAAGCACATCAGCTTCGCGACCACCGGGTCCTAGCCGACGGCGACCGCGCCCCGGAGTGGGCCGGGGCCATCGGCTCCGGACGAGCTGGTCTCGGCATCCTCGGCGGTCAGGGGCTTGGCGATGTCCTCGAGACTCTGGCCCTCGGCCTTGACGCCGAGGACGATCTCGACGATGCCGCCGCCGATCATCAGGACGGCGCCGAGGGCGAATCCGAGTGCGGTCTGGGTCGCGGATCCGGTGGAGATCAGCTTGGCGAAGAGGAGGGGTCCGACGATCCCGCCGACGGCGGTCCCGACTGCATAGAAGAAGGCGATCGCGAGGGCTCGGGTCTCCATCGGAAAGACCTCGCTGACGGTCAGGTAGGCGGAGCTGGCGCCGGCCGAGGCGAAGAAGAAGACGGCGCACCAGCAGGCGGTCAGGGAAGTCGCGTTCAGCGAGCCTTCCTTGAAGAGGAGGGCAGTGACGAGGAGGAGTGCGCCGGAGAGGATGTAGGTGCCGGCGATCATCGGCTTGCGCCCGACGGTGTCGAAGAGGCGGCCGAGCAGGACCGGGCCGGCGAAGTTGCCGACGGCGAAGGCGACCAGGTAGTAGGGAACCTGGCCGGAGGCGGTCTTGAAGAAGGTCGAGAGGATGTCGCCGGCGCTGAAGAGCATCGAGTTGTAGAGGAAGGCCTGCCCGATGAAGAGCGAGAGCCCGAGCACGGTCCGGCCGGGATAGAGCTTGAAGACGGTGCGGGCGATCGTCAGGAAGCCGATGCTCTTGCGCTGGCGGACGACCATCGACTTCTCAGGCTCGTCGAGCTCCTTGCCGGTTGATCGGCGGACGCGATCCTCGATGTCTGAGACGATCGCCTCGGCCTCTTCCTCCCGGCCGTGGATGAACAGCCATCTCGGGCTCTCGGGAACGTTGCGGCGAACGAAGAGGACGGCGAGGCCGAAGATGACGCCGAGGCCGAAGGTCAGGCGCCAGCCGAGGTTGGCGGGGAAGATGTTGGTGTTGAGGGCGACGATCGAAAGCAGCGAGCCGAAGGCGGCACCGACCCAGAAGCTCCCGTTGATGAGGATGTCGATACGGCCGCGGGACTTCGCGGGGATCAGCTCGTCGATCGCCGAGTTGATCGCCGCGTATTCACCGCCGATGCCCATGCCCGTGAGGAAGCGGAAGACGAGGAACCACCAGAGGTTGAAGGAGAAGGCCGTCATCAGGGTGGCGACGAGGTACAGGCCGAGGGAGACCATGAACAGCCGCTTGCGGCCATAGCGGTCGGTCAGCCAGCCGAAGAAGAGGGCGCCGAGACAGGCGCCGGCGATGTAGGCGGCGGCCGCCCCGCCGGCGACCTCGCCCTTGGTGATCGAGAGGCCGCTGCCGATCTCCGAGAGCCGGCTGCCGATCGAGCCGACGATCGTGACCTCGAGCCCGTCGAGGATCCAGACGGTACCGAGGCCGATCAGGATCATCCGGTGCCAGCTCGACCAGGGAAGGCGGTCGAGCCGGGCGGGAATCTGCGTCCGAATCCGATTGGTCTCGACCCCGGCCGACATCTGATCCTCCTCGTCGGTGACGTGCTGGCGCGCCCACGGCGCCTGACGGGCCATCGATACCCGAGCCGCCGGGCCGCGAAACTGCGCTGGGGGCTCGCGCGGCGGCGGCGGAGGCGGTCGCGCGTCTGGTCGGCCCACAGCTCGGGACGGGGTTGCCGTTGGACGCCACGGATATCTTGAGTGGATGACCGACGGGCGGGGGAGCGGGGTGGTCGAGTGCTGGACCGACGGGGCGTGCTCGGGCAACCCGGGCCCGGGCGGATGGGCAGCCCTCCTACGGTTGGGCGACCGGGAGCGGGAGGTCTCGGGCGGGGAGCGGGTGACGACGAACAACCGCATGGAGATGCTCGCCGTCCTCGGGGGCCTGCGGGCGCTCACGCGGGGGTGCCGGGTGGTGGTGCACACGGACTCGACGTACGTGATGCACGCGTTCACGAAGGGCTGGCTCGTCAAGTGGCAGTCCAACGGGTGGCGGCGGGCCGACAAGGAGCCGGTCAAGAACCGAGAGCTCTGGGAGGAGCTGTTGGTCGAGGTCGGCCGGCATGAGGTCGACTGGAAGTGGGTGAGAGGCCACGCGGGAGCCGCGGACAACGAACGGGTCGACGCGTTGGCGGTCGCCCAGCGGGATCGATTCGCCGAGGCCGCGTTGCGTGCCGGGTGAGCGTCGGGCTACGGGGAGGCGCGGCGGCCGGCGAGCAGGGTGAAGACGGCCCCGGTGACGAGACCGTAGACGGCGTGGGCGCTGGCGTCCTCGATCAGGACTGGGACCGGATAGCACCAGATCGGCTGGTAGAGCTTTGCGGGTGCGAGGGTCGCGTAGCTGGCGGTCCACGCGGACATCCCGGTGAGCATGCCGTAGGCCGGGCGGCGGCGGCTCATCGAGCCGACGACGATCGCGTGGTTCACGCCCCAGGAGACGCCGGTCGCCCAGTGCATGACGTTCGTCATGGCTCTGGCGGTGCTCGGGGGGAGCTCGACCTGGAGGTATCCCTCGACGAGCCGGCGGCCGACCTGGGCGGGCGCGGGGGCGCCGTCGTAGCCGTCGACACCGGCCGCGGTCTCCCAGTCGATGAACCCGCCGTCACCGCCGGCGGCGAGAAACCGCTTGTACATGAGGAGGTCCATCGCGGCCGTCCCGGCCAGCCCGGCGATCACGCCGCAGGCGATCGCCTTGAGCGGCGTGAGCGGTCCGCGTGCCATCAGCGGGGGGGCCGGGAACGGCGGCTGTGGGAGACGAGCGAGGCCGTCGCGGCGGCGAGCAGTAGTGCACCGACGAGGAGGGCGAGACCGAGGACATCCGAGCCGCGGACGAGCGAGCGGACTCCGAGCACGACGGCGAGCAGGATCACGAGGGCGAGAAAGCCGACGAACCTCAGGAGGAGGAAGCCCTTGAAGATGTCGCGCATCGATCAGGAGCCTAGTCGTCCCGGCCTGCGCCGCGCCGCCGCCGCTGGGTCGCGCGGTGCTAGACCGACCACAGGGCTTCGGTCGGTGAGAGGCGTGCGGCGCGTAGGGCGGGGATCAGCCCGGCGAGGGCGCCGATCGTGAGGGAGGCGGCGATGCCGCCGGCCCAGGCTTCGGTGGGGATGATCGTGACCCAGTGCTTGGTGTGGGCGTAGACGACGGTGGCTGCGGCGCCGAGCGCGACGCCGACGACGCCGCCGAGCAGTCCGAGCAGGACCGCTTCGGAGAGGAACTGGGTGCGGATGTGGCCCCTCGTGGCACCGAGGGCGCGGCGCAGGCCGATCTCGGAGCGGCGTTCGAGGACGGAGATGATCATGATGTTGGCGACGCCGACCGCGCCGACCAGGAGGGCGACGGCGCCGAGGCCGAGGAACAGGCCGTTGAGGGCGCTCTTGGCGTCGGCTTGGGCGACGAGGGCGTCGGAGGGTTGGCTGACGTTGACCTCGCTGGGGTTCTCCGGGTTGGCGGTGGCGGCGAGAAGGTCGTCGACGGCGTTGACTCGGTCGGTTTCGGCACGGAGGTAGGTGGTGGAGGGATGCCCGTCGAAGCCCAGGTACTTCATCGCCGCGGGGTAACCGACGAGGACGGAGGTGTCGATGGCGGAGGCGAGCACGGCGGGGTTGAGGATGCCGGTGACGTAGAACCATTGGCCGCCCACCCAGATCCGCTCGCCGGCGTAGATGCGGTCGATCCCCAGCAGGTGGGCGGCGACGCGCTCCGAGCACGGCGACGGGTTCCTGGGCGGTCGCCGCGTTGAGGTAGTGGCCCGCGGCTACGGTGGTGGCGAGGACCGGTAGGAGATCCAGGGACGCGGCTTGGACGGTGAGGCCGTTGGTGTCGACCGCGGGGATGTAGGGGGTGCGGAAGGCATTGGCGCCGCTGACCGCCCCGGTGCTCTGCACCTGCTGGACACCGCTGATCCGGCCGATCATGCCCGGCGCCGTGGTCGGCAACTCGGTCGTGGCGCCCGTGAGGCTCTGGCCGTTGCTGACGGTGAGCAGGTTGGTGCCGAGCTTGTTGATCTCGTCCAGCAGGCCGGCCTGGGAGGAGGCGGACAGGCCGAGCACGGCGACGATGGCGGCCACGCCGATCGCGATACCGAGACCTGACAGCCCGGCCCGCAGCTTACGGTTGCGCAGCCCGACCGTGGAGAGCCGGATCAGATCGGAGGGCTGTAGCCGTCGGCGACCCAACCCGGCGTCGGTCACGCTTTCTCCTGGCCCGCGGGCCGCCCGGACGCGGTCTGCGGTGCGTCGGTGGGCGACCCGGCGAGAGGTCGCCGGCGGGGGTCGGTGCTCGCGGGGGGGCCGGTGTCGGCGACGACGTGGCCGTCGATGATCTCGATCTTGCGGCGCATGCGCTCGGCGATGGCGTGGTCGTGGGTGATCACGACGATCGTCGAGCCGGCCTGGTGGAGCTGGTCGATCAGGGCCAGGATTGCGTGGCCGGTGGCCTGGTCGAGGTTCCCGGTCGGCTCGTCGGCGAGCACGATGGCGGGCTGGCCGACGAGCGCTCGGGCGATCGCGACCCGTTGGCGTTGGCCGCCGGAGAGCTGGGTGGGCCGGACGTAGGGGCGCTGGGCCAGACCGACCAGGTTCAGGGCATCGAGCGCGCGCTCGCGACGCGCCTGGAGGGGGATGCCGGCGTAGAGGAGCCCGTCGGCGACGTTGTCCAACACCGTGGAGTGCTCGGCCAGAAAGAACTGCTGGAAGATGAACCCGATCCGGGTGGCCCTCAGGTAGGACACATCCTCGTCGGCCATCGCTGCCACGTCGAGGCCGGTGATCCGCACCCGGCCGCTGGTCGGGCGGTCGAGGGTCCCCATCAGCTGGAGCAGGGTTGTCTTGCCCGACCCCGAGGGGCCGACGATCCCGACCAGCTCCCCCTGGCCAATCGTGAGGGTCACCTCGCGCAGGGCCTGGACGGGCGGCTCGCCGGGATAGCTCTTGCTCACGCCGTCCACGTCGAGCACAGGCACCCCTAGATCCTCGGTGGCGACGTCATCGCCGGCCGTGAGCGCGTTGCTCCTCGGCGTGGGTGGAGGAGTGAAGATCATGTCGTCGGGACCACCACCGCTTGGCCGGCGGCCAGCGCCGGGGCGGTCACCGCCACCAGCCCCTGCGCGTCGTCGAACAGTCCTAGCGAGACCGCCACGAGGTGGCTGTGCGCGCCTGCGCTGAGGACCTCCACCGCGTAGCCACCACCGGACCGGGCCAGCAGCGCGGTCACCGGTACGACCAGCGCGTTGGGCACGCTGGCCGTGGTGATGGCGATCTGGACCGGGGCCTGATCCCACCTGCCGGTGGCCGCTGGATCGGAGGGGGTCACGCCGACCGGGATGGTCGGCGGGGCGCTCCCCGAGCCGCCCGAGGAGCAGGTGTCCGTTCCCGGCGCGGCCGCGCTCGCTGCCGGCCCGAGGAGCTCGGCGGGCAGGTGGCGACCGCCCCCACCGAGGAGACGACACCTGGGGTGGTGCGGTTGTCGGGGAGGGTGATGCTGACCTTGTCGCCGACCGCCATCGTGGTCTGCTCCGAGGCACTCAACGCCACCTGCACCTGGCGAATCGTCGAGGTGCCCTGGATCACGGTATCGCCGGCCTGGGTCCTGGCCCCCGGCTGAGGCGACACGCTCGTCACCCGCACGGCGGTGGGTTCGAACACCACCTGGCCAAGCGTCAACGCGCCGTTCGGGGTCACGCCCAGGGCGGCCTGCAGCTTCATCACGCCTGCGGTGGTGGACGGCCCGAAGGACGCGGAGCTTGGGCCGAGCTGAGCCCGGGCGGCATAGCCGAGCGCGACCAGATCCGTGTTGAGCTCGCCCACGTCGGGGCCGCTCGCCCCGGCCGAGAGCGTCCGATAGGCAGGGGTCGAGCCATACAGCAACACCACCGGGCGATCGTCGACCCGGTAGAGGACTTGACCCTGAGAGATCACCTGACCGGCAGCGGGCAGCTTGGTGTACGTCCCGCGGGCCTGGTTGATCACGGAGTACGGCGACCCGTCCGATCGCGCCCGATAGGTCAGGGTCCCCGCCTGGGAGACCGTCGCCGAGAGCGTCCTGCGCTCCACGTTCGCGGTATTCCCCGGCGGCTGCTGCGCGGCCCGGCCGGGTGCTTGCCACCGGCGATGACGACCACGCCGCCGGTCACGATCACGGCAGCCAGCGTGGCCGCGGCGACCAGCGCCCGCGTCTTGCGCCTCACCGCTGGACCCCCGCTGCCGCTGCCGCATCGCGGCACTTCCGCATCGCGGCGTTGAGAATGCTCAGACCACCCGGCTCTGCGGTGGATGGGATTCGATTCGTGTCGACGAGGGGCTGGTCATTGCCGGGGTCCGGAAAGTCCGGCACGCCGTTGGCGCGGATGCACACGGCGAACCTGAGGGCGGCCTGCATCTGCTGGGGGCTCCGCTTGCTGCCCGTGAATCCCGCTGGCTCGAGGTCCTTGCACGCGCTGATGGCCTGCTTGAACGCCGGGGTGTTCGGGTCCAGCGACGTGCCGTTCACTACCCCATCGATCGTGAGCTTGCCCGACGCGCCCGGGTCCGGGAACTCGCCGACCCCGTTGGCGCGCATGCACTCGGCGAACTTCACCGCCTGCTGAGCATTGGCGGCGGTGTTGTTGGCGGCGCCGCCGGTGCCGGCGGGCGCGCTCGAACCGCACGCGCCGATCACCAGGACCATGACAATCACGGCGAAGCCGGCCAGCGGCCGTATTTCCCGTCGCACTACTGGCCCTTCGCTGCTCTTGCCAAGAGATCGCCGCACTTGTGCATCGCGGCGTTGAGCATGCTCATGCCGGTGCTCGTTGCGGATGATGGGATTCGATCGGTGTCGACGAGGGGCTGACCGTTGATGGGGTCCGGAAAGTCGTTCACGCCGTCCTCGCGCACGCACCGGGCGAACTTGAGGCCCTCCGTCTGCTGCTCGGGGCTCCGCTTTGCGCTCAAAGTGCCCGGTGGCTGTAGGGCCTTGCAGGCGCCGACGGCCTTCGTGAACACCGCGGGGGTCACACTGGCCCCATAGACGAACTCGCCCGCGGCGTTCGGGTCCGGGAAGTCGCTGACGCCGTTCCCCCGCATGCACTCGGCGAACTTCACTCCCTTCTCGCGCTTGGCGGCGGCGGTGTTGCCGCCGCTGCTGCCGGTGGCGGCGGGCGCGTTGCTGCTGCCGCCGCTTCCGCTGTCGGCGGGTGCGGTCGAGCCGCACGCGCTGATCAAGACGACCACGGCGATCAGGGCAGGGGCGGCCAGCGGCCGGCGCATCCTATTCATGTGTCCCTCCGGCGCATAGGGAGTGCATTGACATCAGGCCTGCGCCAAGGGGAGGGCTGGCGCAAGAACCGGCGCCGTGGTCTGCCAGCGGTCGGCTGCGTGGCCTCGCTGCTGTTCGTCCTGGGTCGCTGGAGCTCATGCCGCCAATTCAAGGCAGCGTGGTGTTGCCAGCACGTATGGACTTTTGGATACGCCGACGGTATGCGCCAGCCCGTAGCCTCAGGGCATGCGCGTGCTGATCGTCGAGGACGAGCCCTATATGGCGGACGCGATCCGCGATGGCCTACGCCTGGAGGCGATCGCCGCCGACATCGCCGGTGACGGCGCCACCGCGCTGGGCCTGCTGAGCGTCAACGCCTACGACATCGCCGTCCTCGACCGCGACATCCCCGGGGCCTCCGGTGACGAGATCGCCAGACGCATCGTCGCCTCCGGCAGCGGCATGCCGATCCTCATGCTCACCGCTGCCGACCGGCTCGACGACAAGGCCTCGGGGTTCGGTCTCGGGGCCGACGACTACCTCACCAAGCCCTTCGAGCTCCGAGAGCTCGTGCTCAGGCTCAGGGCGCTGGACCGCAGGCGCGCGCACCACAGGCCGCCGGTGCGCGAGATCGCAGACCTGCGGTTGGACCCGTTCCGCCGCGAGGTCTATCGCGACGGGCGCTACGTCGCGCTGACCCGAAAGCAGTTCGCCGTGCTCGAAGTGCTCGTCGCTGCCGAAGGCGGCGTCGTCAGCGCGGAAGACGTGCTGAAAAGGGCGTGGGACGAGAACGCGGACCCGTTCACCAACGCCGTGCGCATCACGGTCTCGGCGCTGCGAAAGCGCCTCGGCGAGCCCTGGATCATCGCGACGGTGGCCGGCGTCGGCTACCGCATCGACGCGCAACCGGGTGAGCGAGGCGACCGTGGGTAGAGCTCCGGGCTTGAGCGTCCGCCTCAAGCTCACGCTCAGCTACGCGGGCTTTCTCATGCTCGCCGGCGCATTGCTGCTCGCCGCCGTGTGGGTCTTCCTCCTGCGTTACGTCCCCGACGAGGCGCTCCTGCTCCGCGCCGACACCGCCCTTCCTGGCGTCTTTCCTGTCCGGTCCAGCCTCCTGCACGTCTTCGCTCCGAGGGCCGCCGCAGTAATGGCCTTCCTGCTCGTGCTCGGTCTAGCGGGAGGGTGGCTTCTCGCCGGCAGGATGCTCGGCCCCCTGACGCGTATCACGGACGCCACACGCCAGGCCACGACCGGATCCCTCTCCCACCGAATCCAATTGGAGGGCCGCAATGACGAGTTCCGCGAGCTCGCCGACGCCTTCGACGCGATGCTCGCGCGCCTCGAAGCGCAAGTCGCCGAACAGCAGCGGTTCGCCGCGAACGCCTCCCACGAACTGCGCACTCCGCTGGCGATCACGCAAACGCTCCTCGACGTCGCCCGCAACGACCAAAGCGACGTCAGCGACGAACTGGTCGACCGCCTCCACGCCGTCAACACCCGCGCGATCGACCTCACAGAAGCACTGCTCCTGCTCAGCCGCGCCGACCAGCGGTCCTTCGTCCCCGAACACGTCGACCTGTCGCTGATCGCCGAAGAAGCCACCGAGACGCTCCTCCCGTTCGCCGAACAGCGCGGAGCCACGATCAGGACCTCCGGCGACGTCGCCGCCACGATGGGCTCATCCGCGCTTCTGCTGCAGCTGACTACGAACCTCGTGCACAACGCGATCGTCCACAATCTGCCGCAACGGGGCGCGGTGTGGGTCACGACCAGCGTTCAGCGCGAGAGCGTGGTGCTCACTGTCGAGAACACCGGCGAGGAGCTCACCCCGCAATTGGTCTCCACGCTCGCCGAGCCGTTTCAACGCGGGAGCAAACGCATACGCACCGACTATGCGGGCGCCGGCCTCGGTCTGGCCATCGTCAAGAGCATCACGCAAGCCCACGACGGAACCGTCACCCTCGCCCCCCGCCCGGCTGGCGGGCTCCACGTCACGGTGCAACTACCTGCCGCGCCACAATCCCGACCGGTGAAGCTGAGCTCAGGCGCGACGGTCCCGCCGGCGGCCGAGAACTTGCCCGAGGGCCCAAGATCTGACTCGGCCGGGAAGCTCCTGGTGAGGCGAGCCCGCCGATACCTTCCGCGAGATGCAGTTCGTCGAGATCACTGAGCCCCAATGTTCTTGGGCTGTGGCCCCGGCGCGGCGCATTTCGCCCCGACGCGTCCCGGTCCGCAGCGTCCCGATGATTCGCGACATCGCCCAGGCCCTCCTCGCCGGCGCCGGCGCCCCGGCCACGGCCACGGCCACGGCCACGGCCGACGGCGATCCGGTCTTCGCGGTTATCCCCACACAAAGCCAGGCCGTCCCGATCACGCTGCGGCCGTCGCGTTCCCACGTTTCCCGCGAGACTGCGATCACGGCGCCCTTCCCCGTCCCTGCCTGCCCGATCAGCATCGCGACGCCACCCGAGCGGGTGCCGTGGCCAGCGGGTCCTGCTGCTCGCGGCTCAACGGGCCGCGGTGGGGATCGTCTGCGGTCCCGGCGCCCGCATCCCTCCGACGGGCCGGGCGAACGCCGGCTGTTACCGTGGGTAGCCTAGGAAGCGTCTCCTCTTCGATCTGATCGTGGACGATATTGCGTCGTGAGCGACTCGAAGCGCAGCGATTTGGACAGCCAGACGGAGTCAGCGAAGCGACGGCGACCGGGAATCGTTCCCCGCCGCACGGCTTCGAAGGTCGCTGCGCTCCTTGTGATCGCTGGCGCGTGTCTCGCGTATGCCGGCTTTGACACGAACAGCCGCGGGCTGGCAGTCGGCGCGGGCGTCATGTTTGGGTGCGCTCCCTGGGTCCTGGTCGTCCCGCGCGTCATGCGATCGCGAGCGCTGCGCCCACACGGGCCGGGCCGCGACGATATGAATATCCTTGGCTTGTCCTATTCGTGCTCGGGCGTGCCGACGCATCGCGCCCGCGCGAGGACATCAAAGCCCATAGCCGGTCGGGTGCCGAAGTACCGGTGCCACGAACCACCGAAGTGCCGACGCCACGAACCACGGAGTGAACGAAGGAGTGGCCCGCCCGGATGACCTTCGCTTCGAGTCGCGGGCTGCCCGCCTGCGACACCTCAGTGATGAAGGAGCCGGCGCACCAACGTGCCACGAGCTTGGCGATGCTCTGGCGAGCACCCGCTGCAATGGCGCCACCGGGAGCGCTCGGCTCGCGGTAGCCGTCGGGCTCGACTCCGACGTCGAGACACCCGACAATCGAGGCGTGCTGGGAATCGCGGCGTTTCCCGAACAGCCGCTGCTCCTCCGGGTCGCTGCTGTCGCCGAAGACCGCGACAAGTAGATCGCCGACCGTCAGTGCGTGCTCATACCGAAGCGTTCGATTCCGGACAGTAGAACTCCGGTTCGAACCGCTCGGCCTCGTCAGCGCGGCAAATCGTGGACGGCCACGACAGTCCGGCACACGACCCGCTGCGCGGGACGCCCCTGGCGTGCCGCTGGTCGTTCGGCCTTCCGGGACGGCCACCGGGGCGTGGGGAACATCGGGTCCCTATTCCTACCCGGCAAACCATGAAAGGCTCGTTTGCTCGGCTTTTCCAGTGGAGCCAACCGGGATCGAACCGGTGACCTCCTGCTTGCAAAGAAGAGCCCGTGGAGTCTCGGCGACGCCCACATAGGCCATTTTGCAGGGATTTTGTGTGAGGCACCTCGCGCGGGAACCACGCTGATGGCGCCAGATACGACCGGATTCCCGGGGGTTTGGGCACAGGAACAGGGTTTGTGCCCAAACGCGACGGGGCCGGTCCAGGGCCCGGGCCGGCCAGTCAGGCGGCGACCGCGACCCTCCGCCATCGGAGGAAGGGCTCAGCCTACTGGGACGGCCGCACCAACCTGAACGCCGTGCACGGAGCTGCGCGATCGTCCAGAAGGTCTCGTCCGGGGTGAGCATTGCGTTGTCCATCACCGACCGCTCGTCTCGGTGCAGCCGCATCGCGGTATCGACGAGATCGACGCCGCCCACCGTTCCGACCAGCGCCCGCAGCTCGCGCGCGGCGCTCTCCGACCTGGTTCGCAACTCTTCCTCCTCGCGCGGCGATCGCAGGGCTGAGCGCCTGACGTAGTTGCGCAGCACCAGGATCGCGGTCCGCCTCAGCTCGAGCGGCATCCTGGTTGCGAACGTAGTCGTCCCAACCAACGGCCGTTTCCCAGAGCCCCTCGATTGCCTCGTACGCCAGAGGAGACGGGCGCATCGGTGCGACCTCGATGAGCGCTTGGAGCGGGCTGTAGCCCTCGCCGGTCATGCCAGTCCGAACCGTTACCGCGAGGGTCGGTTCGCCTGAACAGCGAGCGGCCAAGCCCGCACGCCGCGATCGGACGCGATGATCGACCGAGCCCTAGACCCGGGTATCTTCGCCACGACGACCGCAGCGACAGCGCGGCCGTCGGCCAGCTCAACCGAGGTACGAAGCCGAGTCCAGCCTGCCCAGAGCGGGTTGTCGGCCCATCCACCCTTGGATGACGGCGAGGGTCCCCGTGCAAATCAGCTTGACGACGACTCGGACGCCAGCTGAAACAGGAGCGCCGGCCACGGCCTGATCCGGCAACGCAGCCTGACCGGGCAGCGACGGGCGCCGGAGCAGCGCAGGGGCGGCCGTCGTTCCGGAGGTCCGCTATTCGTCGAGGACCTCGCCGGGCACCTCGGGGAGCAGCTGGCAGTGAGCCGCTCCGATCGAGCAAGATACTCTGGAGAACGGCCTCGAGCCGGGCTCTGGGCAAGCGTGCGGCCGGGCGAACGTACGCGAAGATCTGCGGCGACGCGCGCCCGGTGGTTCGTGATGACGGCCGTGCCGAGGTGGTCGGCGACGGATATGTCGTCCGCGGCTCGGCTCAGGATGTTGCGTATGCGCTTTGCCATGCGCCGATCGACCGCCGTGGGCGCCGGCGTGGTGCTCGTTCTCGTCCCAACGCTATTCACAGTCTTCCCGCGGTGGGCCGACTGGTCGCTGGCCCCAAAACTCCTGGTGCTCGTCGGATGGCTGGGCGCGGCCCTCGTAGCCGTGCGGGCCTCAGCCGTACAAAGCGAGCAAGTGCATGATCTCGTCGGGACCGTCCGCCGACGAAGAGACGAGGGTCGAGAGGCAGCAGGGCGGTTCATACTGCGGGAGCTTCTACGTCCCGAGGCAGCTGGATTTCCGTCCGACTACGAGTTTCGGCTCTTCCTTCCTGACGAGACGCGCACGCGTCTTGTCCCGGAATATGAATCGCGTGGGCAGTCTCCTTCGGAAGGCTGGAACGTCGGACAGGGAGCCACCGGCACGGCGTGGTCGTCGGCTTCGTACGTGCGAGTCCGCGGGTCGGCGGTATCCGACGGGACCTACGGCTTGACCGCTGAGCAGCAAGCGCGATACCGGAGCCTGGGGGTCGTCGCGGCCGCACCAGTTCTCAATGCGCGGGTCGAGCCGATCGCCGTCCTTTCGGTCAGCAGCAACCACGACGACGGATTCCTCTTCGAGGGCGAAGGCGCGATGAGGCACGCCGAGCTCGCCGAAGTTGTCGCTCGCGTGCTGATCGATGTCTTCGCGATCGGTCGGGACTAGCCGTCGTCGGGCGGCTGAGCTACGCTAACTACGACGTCATGGCAACGAACAAACGAAATCCTCAGCAGGCCGCGCCGGGTCCAGACAAGCGCGAGATTCCGATCGTCACGAAGGTCTCTGGCAAGGACATCGACCAAGCAATCAGACGACTCAGCGAGGCCACTGCGCCGTATTTCCGCGCGGGCGGCCCCTTGATGCCGGACCAGCGCCCCTAACAACCCGACGCCATTCCCCTTGGCGACCCAGCCATGGTCCCAGCGAACGCGGCCCGGCAGCCGCTCTCAAAGACCCAGCGCAAGTGGCCCGCGTGACGCTGCCCCGCCGCGTGTCCACGCTCGCCGAGGCCGACGGCGCCCGTGCGGCTGCCGGTTCGCTCGCCTTTGACCGAACTCCGCAGATCCGCCGCCGAGACGAGACCCTCTTGGCCCGCGTCGACTGGCAGGAGGTGGAGAACCTCGTCAGGAGTCAACAGCGCAATCGCGAGGTTCACACGCCGCCGATCTCGCTGTTTCGCTGGTGGGCCCGGCGGTCGCACGCGCTGATCGGATCGCTTCTCGACGCCGCCGTTGAGGCGGCGGACGGCGACCCCCTTGCCGTGTCTGACCCGTTTAGTGGTGGCGGCACAGTCGCGATCGAGGCCGCGCGCCGCGGGCTGCCGATGTACGCCCAGGACCTCCATCCGTGGGCGGTCACCGGACTCGCTACGGCTCTTGACGGCGCAGATCCCACGGAGTTCGCGCGCGGAGCCGACGCCCTCCTGACGAAGCTGGCGCCTCTTCGACGCCGGCTCTACGTCGTTCCCTGCGACGAGCACGGCGCTCAGTCCGAGGTACTGACGACGTTTTGGGTTGAAAACGGCCTGCCCGGCTTGCGCCTCGCAGGTGTTCTTGTTTCCCTACTCGCTGATCACAAGAGCCGGCCGCGTGATCGACGAGCCGTTCGGCTGGTGGGGCTGCCGCTCATGCGGCCACGTAACCAGATCTCGCACGAATAGCCCCAACCATCGCTGTGGGCGATGCCGGCGAACGCTGGCTAACGCCGACGTCCGACTGCTGCCCGGACGGATGGCTATCTGCCCGCACCCTCGCTGTGCCCACCGATTTCCCGCCTTCAAAGCGGCGCCTTCGTACGAACCGGTCCTCGTCCAGCGGGAATGCCGTCACGAGGGGAAGGTCGTCGGCGCATTTTGCCCGACCGACGGTGGCGGACCGCGTCGCTGCCCTAGCGGACGTTCCCGTTCTTCCATCGCCTCTTTGCGACCCGATACCGGTCGGACTTGAGACTCGCGTGCTGCATCACGTTGGCCTTCATCGATGGCGTGACCTCTCATCCGCCGCGACAGCTTGCTGTCATGGTCGCGGCCGCGGAGGCCGTATCCGAGCTTGACGTAACGGCCTCCCAGCGCGACCGACTGCGTCTGGCGATCATTGGCGCGTCGGAGATGGCCGGATACGTGAGCCGCTGGGATCGCTTTTACCCGAAGGCGTTTGAGGCTCTTGCCAACCATCGGTTCGGCGTGACTGGCCTGTCTGTTGAGACGAACCTGCTTGCCGATCGCGGACGCGGGACTTTGCCGCGGCGCCTGAAGGCATCCGGTCGGGCCGCCGAATGGGTATCGCGCGAGATCCCGGGGTCTGCTGCACCGACATGGCTGCCCCCGCGTCACCGACGCGCTCGACTCACCGCCGGGACGGCAGTGAGCGTGGGTTCAAGCGAGCGCCAGCGCCTTCACGACTCGACCGTGGACTTGGTCCTTACCGATCCCCCTTATTTTGACGACGTTGCAGTACGGAGAGCTCGCCGCACTCTTCCTCGCCTGGTCACGTGCGGTCGGCCTTGTGCCGTCGAGCCTCGAGGTCGACCTTGATTCCGAGGCGGTCGTCAACACCGCCCGCGGCACGGACGTCGAGCGCTACCGCATCCTGCTCACGTCGATCTTTCGAGAGTGTCGCCGGACGTTGAAGGCTGACGGGCGGGTGCTGCTCACGTTCCACAACACGGACATTCGCGCGTGGTGGGCTCTAGCCCGCGCTCTCCACGGAGCCCGCCTCAAGGTACGGGCGCTCGCCGTTAGCGTCGCCGAGAACGACGCCGATCACTCCAAGCGCGGGCTTCTCGGGTTTACGAAGGACCTCGTGATCGAGTGCGCCGTCGGCGTGGAGGCGACCGAACCGACCCTCGCCTCATCACACCCGGACAATCCCGAGGCTCGCGAGCTCCTCATCGCGGGTCGTTGTCTCGCGCTGGGCGGACGGGACTCCCCTCTCGCTTTCAAACGACGGTTCCAGGCACTCCGCGGCGACCTGCGCCCCAGCGGATCTCCCCGCGCCTCAATCACCGTGGCTCCGCCTCTGCGCCTGCCTCCGCCTGACCGTGCCAGCACTCGTAGCTTGTAGCTCAGCCTTGACGGTGGTTCCGATCAGGGCCAGGTCGCCAGGGGAGCCGCCTTACGTCCAGTAGCCGCGGTCGAGGTCTGAGGACCTGCTCGTGGCCGGGCGGCGTCCCGAACAGCACGGCACGGTCGAGGTCGGCGTTGAATGATGTGCATCCGAATGCGAGGTGCAGGCACGTTGCGCACGCGCCGTCCTGCTGGCCGCATTGCGGGTCCCAGGCGCACGTGCCGGCTCCATCCAGTGTTGCGTCAAGCCAGTCGGACAGGCGGTGCTCGACCAGGGAGACGAGCGCGCCGAGCGTGAATTCTTGGTGGGTGTCGGCATAGAGACCGATCGTGAGTAGCTCCGGAATCAGGTATTCGGCCATTGTCTCCTCCGAGAACCCTGAACGCTCCCCGAGGTTGCGGATGAGCGCATGCGCGATCGTGTGCTGCAGCTTGTAGACGAGGGCCGCGACGTCGAGGTCGGTGTGGTAGAGGAGAAGCATGTGCGCTTTGGCAGCGCGGCGGCGCGTCTGGTCGCTCAGGGCGGTGCCGGCCGGGGGCAAGGCGGGCATCGTTATCCGGTTGTTGTCGGCCAGCCAGGTCAGGACCCGCTCGGCGTCAAGCTCGAAGAACACGGCCTCAGTCTTCGTCGGCGAGATGTAGATCGGGGTCTTGTCGCGATATTTGCCTTTCTTGGGAGAAGGAAACGAGCGCAGCATCACCTGCTGTGGATGGCGGCCGAGCCGGTGAAGCCGTATGCGGCGAGCGCGACCGGGAAGTTTTCGACGACGAGCAGGTCGGAGAAGCCGAACTCCGCGAGCTTCTTCTCGGCCTGGTCCAGGACGGCCACTGCCCCGCGGCGGCTCGGGCCGCCCTGGAGCGCGGCTTCGCGGAACGTCTCGAGACGCCACGTGCGTAGTCCGCCAGCTCCTCCCCAGATAAGGGTTCGCTCGGCGGCGCGCTGGCTCGAGCCGATGCCTTCGATGACCTGCTCGTCGCCGACCAGGACGACCATCTCGTCGAAGGCGCCACCCGACTCGCCGAGCACTAGTTTGCGCATCGCCACGATCTCCTCGGGCGCTGTGCCGGTGGCCTCTAGTGCAGCCTTCATCGTCTTCCACTTGGCCTCCGCATCATTGGAGTCCTTGCCGGCGTCGGCGAGCGCTTTCTCGTAGTCGGTGAAGTATTCGAGGTAGGAGCCGATGACCACCTTTTCGGCTCCCCCGGCTGCGCGGAGCTGCACCATCGGGCCACGGGCGAAACTCACGAAGGAGAACGTCTGGGTGATGAAGCGCCGCTCTTGGCGGACGAGCGACGTATTGGTAGGGGCCCTCTCCGCAGCGACAGGGTGGCTGGCGCATGCGACTGACGACCCGGTCGTTGCAGGAGCCGTAGCGACAGCGCCACGTTGATGTGATGAATGACCCGGTGTCGTGCAGGTATACATCCCTAATACCGTGCTCTGCGCCGGTGGCGTCCTTGATTTTGCACGGCCAGACCGGCATCGGGGCGTCGTTCCCGCAGGTGTGGACGATCATGTAGTCGTATTGCTCGCGGCGGGATCCACATTTGTCGCATTTGGCTGGGGATCCCTTCTTGTACGCGGTCCAATCCTCCAAACGCTCGAACACCGCGGCCTTCTGGCAGGTCCGGTTCGTGCAGCGAAGCGTGAGCGGCCATGTGTAGTAGAAGACCTCGCCCTCGGGCTCCAGAAACGCGTACTGGTCGACATGGTTGGAGACTGGTTTCAGGTAGCCGGGCGCGCGGTTGACGGGCGGTCCGCCGTTCTCGCCAGCGCGCTGCCAGTACGCGAGCTTTTGGCCGCATCCCAATAACGCCAGCACGGTGCTTAACGACTTTCAGCAGCATTTCATGGCTTTCGAACCTCAGGACCAGAGACAGAACATCGTCGCCGCAGAAGCCTATAGATCCTTCAATGACCTGACGGCAAGCCGAAGAGCCAGGCTCAACAGCATCCAGGCTGAAATGCCCGGACCTCTGTGGGCCTTGATGATCCTCGGAGCCGCGATTTGCATTGCGAACACCTGGTTCCTTCACTCAGAAAGTTTCATCATGCACATCTGGATGACGATATTGTTTTCAGGCCTGTTGGCTCTGCTGATCTTCTTGATCGCAGTCATGGACAATCCGTATCGAGGAAAGATCGGCGTCTCTCCAGAACCCCTCGAGCGCGTCTACGAGCAGATCATGTCACCACCAAAGTGATTTGATTTCGTGTGTGGAGTAGAAGGACACATCCCTGACGTCCACGCGCACGCGGGAGCCATCGAGACCGCCATCCCAACTCGCGCCGAATCGTGGTTTCCGATGTTGGTCATCTCATGTATATCGAGAAACCCGAAGAGTTCCTGACAATCGTCACACACTTTCTTGAGGTCAATCGTTTCGAAGAGCGACCTGCAAGAGTTCAGTGAGCGAAGTCGTGTTCGGAGCGAATGACCGCCTATTCGGACGTTACCCAAAACTGGTGTCATGTCCGAATAGGCGACGACTCGGGACTTTCGACATTCCGAAATCGCCCTAGTTCGGCGTCGGCAGCTCCGCCGAATCGATCACAATCACATCCACCGGTTCCTTCGTTGATTCTAGCTTTAGGCCGAGTTGTTCCTGCAATGCCGTAAGAAGGGAGGGAGCAGAAGAGTCGGATTTCAGTCCGTCGTCGGCGTCCGGAGGTGCAGCCCCCATCGTCGGATCCGGCGTCCACCTGATCACAAAGTCGAAGTTTCCCTTGAGGCCGGTCCGGTCAACCACGATCTTGCCGCCGAACTCAGGGAGCGACGAAAGCTCGTTGGCGAGCACTTTCATGGTCACGCCGGTTGCCTTCCAATTTCCCGGCGGCCCATCCGCATCACCGAGTTCGTCCTCGCCGGTCTTTCCCGACAGCTTCATCTTGGATCCGCTTTTCGCCTGAACCAGCGCATAGACTGGAAGCCGTCTCAGCTCATGATGCGTTCGCAGCTTGAACCTGTCGACCAGGAGCGCCTGAACCATGTTTTGCTCAGCGATGATTTGCTGTTTCAGCGGCATCCTCCCGAAAGCACGCATGGTTTCTTCGTCGCACTTGGCCTCAATGTCGAATTTCGATGAACCGAGCCACTTCGGTCCGCCAACGATGCGCTGGTCGACGTTGCGATAGCCAGTGTCTTGCGCAAACTCGATGATTTCTCTGAGCGATTGCGACTTCGCATCGAACGAGCCGGAAGGCGTAAACCCGACGCTTCCATCAGCTTCGGCCCTGTTCGGGTCGCTTGGTTTAATGCTGGCTACGATGAACCTGGGGGAAGACGAAGCAATCACCTGCGCGCCACAAAGTGGCGCAAGCGAACCCACCAGGGCGAAACCGATGCAACGGACAACGACCAACTGGAGCATTCTCAATGGACGCTTCCATTGCGGATTTGCCACCACACCCGGCATTCCTAGCGCCAAGGCTTACTATCGCATGGATCGTCAATGGGGCGCCACGGAATCATATTCAGGCCGTATCACCGCCAATCCGGAAGTAATCCGAGATGGCCTATAAAGTCGGGTTTTGGTAAATCGCCCATCGCGAGGCGTCAGGCACGAGCAATTTACCTATAACCCCGTTTCACGGGCACAACGATCCGAGCGTAGCTCATCAGTCGGCAGCATAGGGCATCGGATGGAAGCATTCACGATGTCCCGAGCCGGGAAACGCCGGAGAGCGCCGCTACACTTCCTAAAAGACCGCCAACGATTCGGGCTGGGTTCAAGTTCGACGCGTAGCGGCAGCTCCTGGTCAGAGGGCATGACCCACGCCGAGCGAGATGCGTGTTCGAAGATCTCGCACACGACCCAGAGCATTATTCCGTGTGCCTGACGCCTCTGCTCAGTGGGACGGCTAGAAAAGTCACGCGATGACGACCGTCGATTAAAACTAAAGGCAGTCGCCACGGACGTGAACTCTCCAGTCAAGTGCTACTGTTGCGGGGGAGGTCCGCCACCATCGGGACCGCCGCATTGACGCCGCTGCTGCATACGTTCCTGCGTGCTCTGGTGATCTTGTTCAAACTGCTTTTTCTGATCATCGGTCAAAATGGCTTCGATTTTTTTATTGGAGTCGCTGCGAATACTCTGCATCTTGGCCTTCTTCTCATCAGGAGACAGGGAGGAGTCTAGACGCAGCAACTGCATCTGTTGCTGTTGATCCGCCAGAATGGGCTTGACTAGGTTTTGCTGATCGGCGGATAGGTTGTAGCGCTTGGTCATCCCGGCCAATTGCTGAGCCGGATCCATCATTCCGCGATGACCACCGTCCGGCCCTTGCTCTGGGGGTGGCGCCGAGGTTTCCGGAGGGAAATCGGGTTCTTTGGGTTGTTGGGCAAACACGTGGCGCTGCACACGAGGCCAGCGGCTAAGACACTACTCTGTATAAGACAAGTCGACAACTTCTTCATCGGAGCATTCCTCCAATCCTTGCCGTGCACGAACATTGGACGCCTGTCTAGTCGCGCCGATATTCGACGTCAGTCTACGCCGCTTGACTATCGAGTGTCGCTGTCAGGCGTGGGACGCTGCATAGTAGCCTTTGCTCGGCTCATGATCTTGCACTGATGATGCCTCATCAGTGCCCCGGGGAAAATGCTCCTGGCGCTCCGCAAGAAATGGATATGGATCCCTCGCACGGTGTCTGCAGGGCTCTGTTTACGGTGCTAGACCAGCTCGCAGCTTTCCGCCGAGTCAGCCCATAGGAACGCACGAGCACTCCCAACCCGGAGCTGTCGATCTAGGGGACGTTGGTCATTCGAAGAGCATCAGGCAGACGCCTTTTTCAATCAGGCTTTGTATCTGCGAATCGGCCATACCTAACCCATGCCAAGGGTGAGATTCCCTCCAAAGAGGATGACACCGCGGTATCTGCTTGAATGTGCTTGATCGAAGTCTTGAGTGTCATAAGAAGTCCTTTACCACGGCCCTGGGCTGCAGCTGCGCGTTAAAGCAATGGCAGCGGGTTGGTGAAGTTAATTTATTTGTTGGCATAGAAGCTTGAAATTGCGTTAATGACATTTTCAACCATTGGTATCATCACCACGTAGCCAGCAGCGCTGGGATCCACACCGTCGATGGTTAGGTCTGGCATGTAATGTTCCCCGTCTGGCGCTAACAGTGCGGAGTGATAATCAACTACAGGGATTCCTTGCGACAAGGCGTATAGCTCGATCCAGGCATTCCAAATGTTGATGCGTTCATACCGGCTTGAAGCCGGATCGTTCGTTTCCGCCAAGAGACAATTAGACGCATTGCAACCCCAGGGCAGAATAGTGGCCAGGATAACGTGAATGTCGTTGGCTTGCGCCATCCGGACCATAGCTTCGACATTGGCGGCCGAGTCGATCGCGTTGGCCCCGGATGGTACCAGGCTCCAGCTAGGATCGACATCATTCGTGCCGACAAGGATATGAACGATCTCGGGATGCAGGTCAATCACGTCCGTTTGGAACCGTGCCAACACCTCATCGCTCTTCTGCCCGCTAACCCCTTTGTTTATCCAGTTGGGATGCTTCGCGAACTCAGGTCCTCCCTGCCCAGCGCCCCAACTAGCTGAGACGTCATCACCGACAAAGACAACCGACAGTGGCCCATAGACCGGCTTAGGCACGCTTGCCGCGTTGCCCCAAACGGTCACGGATGCGACACAGAAAACCGCAAATGCTCGGGTCAGATTCAGCTTCCGGCGTCGTATGAGACCTTGGCAATCAACTGAGTTAATGTTTGAGTCTGTCATAGCATCCTCCGATTGTTTTCGCGAGCGTCAAGGCGTGGATCCCTGGCGACGTTGGTTCACGAGACCAAGGAGAACGCCGTGAAAGCCCTGCTATCTTCTAAAGCGAAATTTCCCTGAGAATTGGTCCACCAAAACCGAAAATGATCGAAATTCCGCGACCAACCTGGGAAAACCCAACGCTTGCCCTGTGAACTACGCGCCTTTTCGCTCGTTGAGATTGGTTCGGGGTGCGGCCGCGTGGCTGGATCGGACCCACACCGGGATGAACTTATCTATAACCCATGTTTCAGGCACTTCCGTCCGAAATCCTCCGCGTCGATTGCGTGCAATCGCAGTTTCGCCTACTGTCCGCAAAGTCGAGGTTTTGGTGAGTTCCCCCACTCAGTGCGGTCAGGACGTTTTCGTCACCCGGTTTCGTCTCATGGGTTAGGCCTTCCGGAGGCCGCCCGCAATCGCGCTGCCTTCTGAACCACGCCACGCCGCATGGAAAATATTTGGAATATTGGCCCTTTCCGGCAGTGGACTCCGCTTAAGAGATTGAAGGGAATCGGAGTTCGACGCCTCATAGAAGGGAGCCAGTGTCATGAAAGGATCACAGCAACCGCACTCCTCGCCATTGCAAATTCTGCCATGGCCGGCCACATCATTCCCGCCCCAAAGCGGTTCAGGCGGAGGTCCCCTTCGACTTTGCCGTGGGCAATAATCTGCTTCCCTTGGGTACTTACATGATTAAAGAGGAATCAACGGGGCTCATCGTGACCAAGAGCCACGAGAAAGCCCGGAGCCAACCAACCCTGGGTCTTGTGGCAGCCTAGTCCTTTCGTTTTTGGGGACGCTCAGGAAAATGTTACTGAAAGCCTGATACCTTTTGTGCTCCCCGCGCACTAGCAATCATCCTTGGGGAATGATGGGGCGCTTTCTTACCAGACTTCGCCTCGGAACCCCCTCCGGCGAAATAGCTCTTTAAATACAAGCGCTTTGTGGAACGAAGTATTATGACGACTCAGCCAGAGTTCGTGGAGCAACTGTTCGAGGCTGCATTGGCGCTCGAGCCGGACGAGCGAGAGTCATTCCTCGACAGGGCCTGCAGCCACGACCCGGAGGTGAGGCGCACGGTCCGAGAACTACTGACCGAGGATGCAAACGCCGGCAGCTTTCTTGAGCACCCGCCACTTGATTTTCTTGGCCAAAGGGAGATACGCCCCAGCCCAGCTGGTAACATCGACCCTTTCGGCGTGAATGAAACTGCTTCAGCGCAGTCTGGAGGCCGGCTGGGCCCCAATCAAATTCTGATTGATCGCTTCGTCATCGTGCGTTTCATCGCCAAAGGAGGGATGGGCGAAGTCTATGAGGCGGCGGACTGCCTCTTGCAAGGCGCTCAAGTCGCAGTTAAGACAATCCTTCCTCAAATAGCCCATGATCCGGACTTGCAGGAACGTTTCGAATGGGAAGTATTGCTTGCCAGGCAAGTTAACCACTCAAATCTCTGCCCCATTTATGACATCTTTCATTGTCATCAGCCACCGCCCAGCTTCCTGTTCTTAACCATGAAGCTGCTGCCGGGTGAAACCCTCGCAGCGCGGCTACGGAGAACTGCTTCGATATCTACCGCCGAAGGAATGGCCATCCTCAAGCAGATGGCCGCCGGGCTGGCTGCCATCCACGCTGCCGGCATCGTTCACGGAGATATCAAGCCGAACAACATCATGCTCGATGGTGTCGGTTCGGATGTGCGCCTCTGCATTACCGACTTTGGCCTAGCTCGCGCGTATACGGCGGAAGCATCCCTTTCAGGTCACGAGTTGGCGGCAGGAACACCGGACTATATGGCTCCCGAATTACACCGGGGACTTGAGCCCTCGCAAGCTAGCGATCTGTTCGCCTTCGGCGTTGTTCTGCACCAAGTCTTTACCGGGCAGAAACCGCTTCTGACGCCAGACAAATCCTCTGTCGTCGTCAGCCCGCGATTGAACACCTCCGGAATACCTTCGTTTTGCGTCAAGCTGATAACCGGATGCCTCGATCGCGATCCGCCGCGAAGATGCCAGGCCTTTGTGCGCGCACTCGGCTCACCCCAAATCAAGTACTGAACCAGGGAATTGTGGACTCGGCGCTTTCACGTTTGGCGCAAAGTCGTCCTTTCACCAACTGCCTGCAAAGTCGGGTTTTCGGTAACTTCCTCGGGGAAGGCCGGTTGCCCTCGAAAGGCGTGGATCGATGCCTCGCGATCTCCGTTTTCCCAAAGTGCCAGTCCCGTCTGGTCACCGATTCCAGACCATCGACTTTGTGAGGAATCGCGATCAAGTGGATATGGTTCGACATGAGGCAATTTCCAATGAGGGCGACGCCGTAGAGGACGATGTTCTCGCGCAACAATTTGAGGTAGATTGTTCGATCGGCGTCGCGCCCAGGACGAAGCGCTGCCCGTTCCCACGCTGCGTCACACGGTGTGGCACGTCAACGGCAACCACACGAGTGAATCGTCCCGCGCCAGGAAACGATATCAGGAATCATTTCGGCGTACCGCAGGTTCTGCAAAGGTAAAAGAGCGTCATGTTGTGCCGCGATGCGGAGCGCTAAACCTTCAGAAAAGTGGTGGCCGGTTCACCACTTCGAGCTGTGTGAGAGAAGTGCCGACAATCGCCGATCGAACGGGCCCTCTGTACGTGATAGACGTGGCGAAGAATGTCCCACCCGTTACAGCCGACCGTGACGGGTGGGATATTCGCGAAACGACGCCCTACTGCACCGCTGGCAAATCGATCTGTAGGATCTGTCCTACAGATCCCCCTGCAGCGCCCAGGTTCGACACATACAGCAGCCCGTCCGGCCCGAAGGTCATGCCCGTCGGCACGGTCAGCCCCGTCACCACATCCTCAATGTCGCCCGAGCGCTTCACCCGCACGACCTTACCCTTCCCCTGCGTCGGACCGTTCGCCGCAAAATCCGAGAGCTCCAGCACATACAGCAGCCCATCCGGTCCGATCTTCATGCTCACAATCGTCGTAAACCCGGCCTTCGAGCTCACGATGTTCCACTGTCCAAAGCCGCCAAACAGACTACCGAATCCCGGCAGCGGGTTCGGAACGTAGACGTTCTTCGCAATGGTCATCACCTTCGCCCAATGCGGATCGATAGGAAAGAGATTCAGATTGCCAACGTAAAGGACACCCTCGGTGGCCACCAGCGACGTCGGCACGATATGCCCCTGCGACGCGGAGATGTCGATCACCTGCCGTACCTTGCCTTCCGGAGTCACCGAGAACACCTGGCCATGGTTTGGTTCTACGGCATAGAGAACACCTTCATGGCTGATCATCCCGTACCATGTCCCATCCGGCTCATAGTCGTCAGTGCTCGTAAACTTCGCCGGATACTTCACCAGGGCCTGGCTCATATTCGCCACTTTCGTCCACGTCCCATTCTTCACGTTCACCTTGATCACTTCATTCGGGAAGTCGGTGTTTCCATGCGAACACCCTCCCCCAGCCAACACCGCGTACAAATCCCCTTCCAGAAACGCTACGTCCCCGACCCCCAAAGCAGAGGCCATAGCATTCACTGCCGACGGCAGCCCGGAGACGACGGTCGTTATTTCTCTTTTCGTGTCAACTTTCGAGATTCGCGCGGTCAGCCCGCCCGTGTAAGGCCCGACCGGCGTGGGGGTCTGCGGGCACGTGCCTACAGTCGAGGTCTTTCCACCCAATCCGGCCTCGGCGACATACAGACTGCCATCCGGCCCGAACGCTAAACCCCTCGGCCCTTCCAGCCCTGATGCATACACTGTTGCATTGGCCGGCAGTTGCGCCAGCGTCCGAACTCCCAACGCGCCGCTTGCAAGAACAGCGGCACACAAAAACGACGATGTGAATTTAACTCGCTTCATTGCTTCTCTCCTCGGTGTAACTGCAAACAGAAAGGCCAAGCCAGGTCAGCCTTCCGGTTTGGGTTTCCAATCACTAGCAAGGGGGCCCGCGAAAGTGTGCAGCACGCCGTGAACCGGGCGTCTGCGCTTCGAGGCAAAACGGTCGAACTGGCCTTAGCCTGGGGTCGTCCGCCTATCAGCGAGGCAATCCTATACCCCGCCTGTGCTCCTGTCATGTGGCGGACCAACTGACTGCTAGCACCGTGCTATAACAAAGCGTCCATGAAACGCACAACAAAAGATCGCCGCCAATCCTAACGTTTTACAGGAAGTTCGTTGTGCACGCGGGCTCCACAGCGATGGGATCTTCCGGATTGCCAAAAGGCTTGATACTGCTGGATCGGGTACCTGCGCTTCTCTGTGGTAAGGCCCTGCTGGAAGTCCTCCCATCATCCGTAGCCTCTGCTGCCAACCGGTCCTTTTCTGAGGTCGCCATTTCTCTGTCTTTTCCTAGCCCCGTTCGGTCACAGCAGTTTAGCTCCTCCGTCTCTTCGGAACACGTCAGGCGAACCGAGGGCCTTTGGTCGAGCGCCGGGCAATTCCTTATCCCAAGAGAGATCGGGCGCCCTCATATGCCCTTGGCAACATACTCAAAATCCCGTTTCGCAGGAACTCCGCGTCAGCTTTGATTGGTCACCTTCACGAGAAGCCGACTGCCGCCAAATGAAGAGAGCGGGTTTCCCGTTACCGACTAGGATCAGCTTGCCACAAGGTTGATAGGGTTTGGTCTGGTCGAAGTAGTTTATTTGTCTGAGCAGGACGATGCTGGACAGGAGTGGCCAGCAAAGGCGCTCCCCCACGAGCGCGATTCGCAAGAGAGAGCGCATTTACTTGCGCTGCCATCATGGTGCAGATTCCGGAGCCCTGCCGATATCCGTATCACTTCTTCTTCGCATCGTCTCCTTGCGTGGTTCGAGTACTATGATTCCATCCAAACTCCGGTCCACTTTGTTGTGCTCTAGCCCGCATTATTCGTGAAACTCATGGCCGTGGAGTTTTGATCGGCCAGGTTGGTGCGAAAGCGGTTTCGGCTGCGTTCTGATGGCGATTTTTGCATGCCAGGAAGATGGGGCGTTTGCTGGACAGGGAGTGGGAAGTGTTTTGGGCAGGGCTTTGCTCATCTGCCATTTGCGCAACCTGGGAAGTGCTTCAGTTTACCGTTGCTGTGTTATGCCGTGGAGGCGCCGAGAGCCATTGCCACTCTCCTGAAGTCGTCTATGAAGGGGAAAGAGGCGGGCAGATGGAGCACCATGCGGCGCGCCGAAACGACGACGCGGGCGCCAAGTTTCAGCAACCGTTCGCGGAGCGTCCAAACCTGGGCGCGCGCGCAGCGGGTGCCGACGGCTCGCAGGCGTAGTTCCTGCATCAGCACATAGGTCCGCGGCGGTCAGCAACACGCGGAATTGATTGGCCCAGAAGCGAGTGCAGCTGGTGCGGCCGATATGTAACGCATGCAATTCCTTGATCCGGTTCTCGATATCGCCGCGCTGGCAGTAGACTTTTTCGTAGAGCCACTGCGGGCTCTGCTTCATGTTGGTGATCACGAAGCGTGGGTTGTCTTTGGGCTCTTTGCCCTGGCCCCAAACCACCTCGGCTTTGATCAGGACGCGGCGCTCTCTCGACCAACTCCTGGCCGCGTAGTTGGCATCATGGTAGACCCGTTCAGTCCCCCCGGTCACTGCGGCAATCGCGCGGGCGAACTGCATGGCTTGTTCCGCCTTGCGCTCCAACACCTGGTTGTTAGCCATCGCCACGACATAGTCAAGCTTCGGTTCGGCATCCAGAAAATCAAGCAGATCTGGATGGGCAAAGCCTCCATCCAGCCGGACGCGGATGCGCACGGTTGGAAACAAGGAGCGAATCATCAGCAGCAAGCGGCGCAGAATCCCCAACGCGCCAACATGTGCGGTCACATTTCCGGGCCGCAGCACCGCCGCGCACAGATACTGTTCGGCCTCGTCGTCGAAGCTGACAAAGCCCAGCAAAGGAAGGTAGCACCAGTTGTCGTAGTGTCCGTTGAAGAAGGACATCTGCTGGGCGCCATGCGTCGCAGCGTCGGTGGGATCCAGATCGATGGTGACCAGACGGACCTTTCCGCGCAACCATTTTTTATGACGCTCCATCACGCTCAGGGCAAGAGACTCGCCCATCCGGTAAAGTTCCTTCGCCCCCACCCCGTTCTCAAAACGCGACAGTGTGGGCTGCGATGCTAAATCGAGCCCGCTCACAGGATCACGCTCGAGCAACATCTTGTGCACCGGGTCGGCTCCAAGCCGGGCCGAGTCATTACCGTCCGGATAACCGCAGGCGATCGAGAACACGCGCTGCGCCAGTAACTGCTGCAACGTATGATCTACCTTGCCGGCTTGCCGATCGTCCTGCAAACACCCGGCTAGGCCAGAGACCAATCCATAGATGCGCTCGGCACCCTTCAACAGGATGGCTCCCCCATCGGAGGAGCCCTGCCGTTGATCAAACTGCAATACTGCACGCTTGGCAAACAAGTTCGGAAACAATACACACTGTGTCGTGGTAAAGTCAGTCACGCGAAGGCCTCTCTTGTTGCCTCAAATACTGCTTAGACAACATGTTTGTAGCACAACAGGCCTTCGCTCCTTCCTTCTTCATGAATAATGCAGGCTAGAGCAATGGCTCCCCGCAGATCGTCGCGAAGAAAGGCGTCAGCAGTGGGAATGACTAGCATCTCGAACGCGGCCGTGGTAACCATTATCTTCGCATGCATGCCATTGTTCCCGATCCATGCACAGAGTACGCCAGAGCAACGTTCCAGGCAGCTCAACTCCCTTTTTGCCGAATATTGGGAGGACAACCTTCGCCATTCTCCTGAATTCGCCACTTATCTTGGCGACAAGCGTTACAACGACCAATGGACCGACTACTCCGGTGCAGGGTTTATCGATCAACTAAGGCGTGAGCAAATCTTCCTCGACCGGCTGAACGCCATCGACACCACAGGAGTTCCTGACCAGGACAGGATCTCCGCGCTACTATTGACGAGGTCTTTTGTCGAAGATCAGGAGTCCGCTCCCTTTAAAGAATGGGAGATGCCCGTCAGCCAGCTCGGTGGTTTCCACACGAGTTTTCCGCAACTTGTTGCTTCCACCGCCTTCGATGCGGCAAAGGACTATGACGACTACATCGTTCGCCTCAATAGCGTCTCCAAGCCGTTCTCGCAAATCATCACCGATATGGATGCCGGTATTGTGGACAAACGCGTTCCACCGAAGTTTCTGCTTGAGCAGGTCGTAGTTCAGGTGAATGCCATTCTTGCGATGAAGCCTGAAGATTCGCCGTTCGCTGCGCCGCTGAAGAAGTTTCCCACCACGGTGAGCGCCGCCGATCAAAAGCGTATTCGCGAAACTGTGATGATGGCAATTACGTCGCAGGTGTATCCAGCCTATCGGCGCTTCGGCACGTACGTTTCGACGACGTACCTTCCGCACGGGCGTACGGAGGCGGGCATTTGGGCGATCACCGATGGCGACGCGTATTATGCTTTTCTCATTCGCCAAAGCACAACGCTGAACAAGAGCGCGGACGAAATTCATCAGATCGGGCTCGCGGAGGTGGCACGCGACGAGGTCGATATGCTGGCAATCGCCAGGAAGCTGGGCTACAGCGACCTGAAGAGATTCAATGCGGCTGTGAAGACCAATCCAAAGTTACACCCGACTTCCAGGCAGCAGCTCGTCGATGCGTACAAGCTCTACATCAACGACATGAAGGCAAAGCTGCCCGATCTCTTCGGTGTGCTTCCCAAGGCACCACTAGAAGTGCTTCCCGTGCCTGAATACATGGAGAAGCAGCAATCCGCGGCTTATTACCGGACAGGCACGCCCACGGCAAACGTCCGGGGCAGGTTTTCGTAAACACCTACAACTTTTCTGGCCGTGGCCTGGAGGGCGTCGAAGCGATCGCATATCACGAAGGCCTCCCGGGTCACCATCTGCAGAACAGCATCGCACAGGAGCAGACTGGACTTCCCGCGTTTCGCCAGCAGGGAAACTACACGGCCTACGGCGAAGGATGGGGATTGTATAGCGAGCGGCTCGGTAAAGACGTCGGCTTCTACCGGGACCCATACAGCGACTACGGACGCCTGGAGGGCGATATCTGGCGTGCTATCCGGCTTGTTGTCGACACAGGCGTGCACTCTAAGCACTGGACGCGCCAGCAGATGGTGGACTACTTTCATGACCACTCTTCTGTCGATGAAACCAATATCCAAAGCGAAGTTGATCGCTATATTGGGTGGCCGGGGCAGGCACTTG